>NZ_CP093311.1:2415425-2717354 GCF_024498955.1 Thermomonas paludicola
AATCGACGGATCCGGATGATCGAAACTGATCGAGCCGATCACGTTGAAACGGCGCAAATCGTATTTGCAAGGCGCGTAATTGCCATGCCAGCCCACCACGTCCAGCGGCGAATGGTCGATGTCGGCGCGCCACAGATGGCCCTGGAACTTGGTCAGCAACTCGAACCCGCCTTCCACGTCCTCGTATGCGGCATTGGAAATGAGGAAATCGCGCGGATTGGCCAGCCCGTTGCTGCCGATCGGGCCAAGATCGGGCAGTTTGAACAGCGCACCGAAGTTCTCGCACACATAGCCGCGCGCGTCGCCATCCGGCAGCGTCACCCGGAAGCGGATGCCGCGCGGGATCAGCGCGATTTCCTGCGGCTCCACGTCCAGCACGCCCAGTTCCGTCTCGATATGCAGCCGGCCCTGCTGCGGCACGACCAGCAACTCGCCGTCTGCATCGCAGAAAAACCGCCCCTGCATGTCGCGGTTGGCGGCATACAGGTGGATGCCCACGCCGGTGCCCAGATCGGGGCCGCCATTGCCGGCCACGGTGTACAGGCCCTCGACGAAATCGGCCGGCGCCGGCGGCATCGGCATGGGATCCCAGCGCAACTTTTCCGGGGTGACCGGGCCAGCGCCGAACGCGTTGTGGAAGCGCTCGTGTGCAAACGGCTGGAACTCGCCATGCATCGCCGCCGGGCGGATGCGGTACAGCCAGCTGCGCCGGTTCTGGTGGCGCGGCGCGGTGAACGCGGTGCCGGTGAGCTGCTCGGCGTACAGGCCGTGCGCCACGCGCTGCGGAGAATTGCGCCCTACCGGCAGGGTGCCGGGCAGGGCTTCGGTGGCGAATTCGTTGCCGAAGCCGGTCTGGTAGCCGGTGCTTTCGATGCTCATGCGCGATCCCGTGCGTGGTGGATGTGTCGAACCGGAAGCAGTCGCGCGTCCCGGGCTGTCATGCCCGGGACGGGCGCTGGAAAATCACAGCACGCCACGACGCATCTGGTCGCGTTCGATGCTCTCGAACAGGGCCTGGAAGTTGCCTTCGCCAAACCCTTCATTCCCCTTGCGCTGGATGATCTCGAAGAAGATCGGGCCCAGCGCGTTCTTGGTGAAAATCTGCAGCAATTTGCGCTGCTTGGTCTCCGGATCGGCGTCGATCAGGATGCTGTTCCTGCGCAGCCGCTCCAGGTCTTCCCCGTGGTTGGGGATGCGCTGGTCCACCACGTCGAAGTAGGTGTCCGGCGTGTCCAGGAACTCGATGCCGGCCGCGCGCATCTTCTCCACCGTGTCGTAGATGTCGTTGGTGAAGCAGGCGATGTGCTGGATGCCCTCGCCCTTGTACTGATCGAGGTATTCGTTGATCTGCGATTTCGGATCGGACGATTCATTGAGCGGGATGCGCACCATGCCATCCGGCGCGGTCATCGCCTTCGACAGCAGCCCGGTCTTGGCGCCCTTGATGTCGAAATAGCGGATTTCGCGGAAGTTGAACAGGCGCTCGTAATAATCCGACCACTTCGCCATGTTCCCCTGATAGAGGTTATGGGTGAGATGGTCGATGAAGGTCAGGCCGAAGCCGGCCGGCATTTTCTCCGCGCCCGGCAGCCATTCGTAGTCGGGGTCATGGATGGTGCCTTCGCTGTCGTAGCGATCCACCAAGTACAGCATGCAGCCGCCAATTCCCTTGATCACCGGCGCGGCCACGGCTTTGCTCAACTCATCCTTGGCGTCGAACGATTCCGCGCCGTTCTTCAGCGCCTGCACCCGCGCCCACTCCGCCAGCGTGTTGATGCGGATCGCAAAGCCGCAGGCCGACGGGCCATGCTGTTCGGCGAAGCGCGCGGCGAACGAATCCGGATCTTCATTGACCAGGAAGGTGCAGTCGCCCTGCCGATAAGTCTGGATCGGGCGGGTCTTGTGCCGCGCCACTTGCACGAATCCCAGCTTGCGGATGTAGTCGTGCAGATGACCCAGCTGCGCCTGCGGGGCGGTGTATTCGACGAACTCGAAACCGTCGATGCCCATCGGGTTTTCGAATGTGGTCGGCTGCATGCCAAGATTGGGGTGCGCGCTCATGGTGTGACTCCTCAACGCCGGGAATCCGCATTCTATAGTTGCAATTGCAACCATCTCAAGTGATTGCTCAACAGGCCTGACCACCATGCCCGAACGTACCGCCCTCGACCTGCAGACATTCCTGCCCTACCGCCTCAGCGTGCTGTCCAACCGCACCTCGGACGCGATCGCGCGCGAGTACTCGCAGCGCTTCGCGTTGGGCGTCACCGAATGGCGGGTGATGGCCGTGCTGGGCCGCTTCCCGGGCCTGTCGGCCAACCAGGTGGCGCAGCGCACGGCGATGGACAAGGTGGCAGTGAGCCGGGCCGTGGCCAAGCTGCTGGACTCGGGGCGGCTGCTGCGCGATTTCGACGACGATGACCGCCGCCGGTCGGTGCTGCGGCTGTCCGACGCCGGCCATGTGATCTACGAGCAGGTGGTGCCGTTGGCGCTGGGATTCGAAAAACTCATCCTGGCCGGGATGTCGGGAACGGAGCGCGAACTGCTGTTTCGCCTGCTCGACCGGCTGGACGAGCTGGAGCTGCGCGCGGAATCGTCCACCCTGCCTGCCAGCGACTGACGCGCGCCAGGCAACCGGGACGCACATGCAAACGGCGGCCCGAAGGCCGCCGTTCGTGTTTCGACATGGCGCTCGATTATTTCACGCCGTGCATCAGTTTCTGGATCAGCGGCGCGATCAGGAACAGCACCACGCCAGAACCCACCAGCGCATAGAAGCCGAAGGTGTAACCGGTATGCGCGGAGGCCACGGTCATGCCGCCCTCGCCGCTGACCTTGCCGGCGAAGATGCCGGCCAGGTTGTTGCCGATCGCGATCGACAGGAACCAGCAACCCATCGCGAAACCGGTGAGCTTGGCCGGAGCCAGCTTGGTGGTCATCGACAGGCCGATCGGCGACAGGCACAGCTCGCCCACCGACTGGATCACGTAGACCATGAACAGCGTCCAGAACGGGATCTTGCCGGCATCATCGACCATGCTCTTCAGCGCCACCATCAGCAGCAGGAACGCCAGGCCATTGAAGATCAGGCCGAGGCCGAACTTGCGCGGAATGGTCGGGTTGTTCTTGCCCATCTTGACCCACAGCCAGGCCAGGATCGGGGCCAGCGCGATGATCGCCACCGAGTTGACCGACTGGAACCAGGACACCGGGAAATCATTGGTGCCGGCCAGCGCCTGGAACAGGCTGGTCATGCCGATATCGCGGTTGACGATCTTGTCGGCCAGGAAGTTGAACGAACTGCCGGCCTGCTCGAAGAACATCCAGAACAGCACGTTGAACACGAAGATGAGCAGCATCGCCATCACCTTGTCGCGCGCCACCCCGCCTTCACGCACGCCCTCGCGGAACAGCATCACCGCGGGAATCACGAACAGCGCCATCAGGATGTACTGCAGCAGGTTGGCGTCGATGGTGAGCAGCGTGTAGAACACCGGAATGCCGATCAGCACGCCGCCCACCAGCACCAGCGAGACGTTGCGCAGGCCGGTCTGGTGGTCGCTGGGCATGCCGATGCCCTTGAGCTGGCGACGACCGAACCAGAACCACACCAGGCTGAGCAGCATGCCGATGCCGGCGGCGATGAACACCACCTTGTAGGCCGGCATGTCTTCGATGCCGAACATTTTCTTGGCCAGGTACTGGGTGATCAGCGGGGCGACCAGGGCGCCCAGGTTGATGCCCATGTAGAAGATGGTGAAGCCCGAGTCGCGGCGTTCATCACTCTGTGCGTAAAGCTTGCCCACCAGCGTGGAGATGATCGGCTTGAACAGACCGTTGCCGACGATGACCGTGGCCAGGCCCAGCTTGAACATCGACTCGCTCGGCATCGCCAGCAGGAACAGCCCGGTGGCCATGATGACGGCGCCCAGCAGGATCGAGCGCTGGTGGCCAATCAATTTGTCGGCGATGAAGCCGCCGAAGATCGCGCCGGCGTACACCAGCGCCAAGTAGGCACCGTACAGCTCGCTGGCGGGCTTTTCGCCAGAGGCATCGCCGCCGTGGAACTGCGCGACGATGTACAGCACCATCGCCCAGCGGATGCCGTAGAACGCGAAGCGCTCCCAGAATTCCGACATGAACAGCATCCACAGCGGACGCGGGTGTCCCATCAACTGTGGGAATTCCGGTGGATTTCCCGGCGTGGATGTCGTTGCGGCTCCGCTCATGCGGCTTCCCCCATCGTGTTATGCGTGAATAAGGATGTCGAACCGGGCCACGGCGGGCGCGGAACCGGTCGAGAATGGCCGAGGCATCCCGTCTACGTCAAACCCAGGAGATGCTGCACCGCAGCAATGCGCGCCCGGGTTGCGGCGCTATTCCGCAGGGCAGCCCCGCCCCGGGCCGATCGAGGTACGCACCTCGAACAACTCCGGGAAGAAGGTCAGATCGAGTGCCCGCTTGAGGAAACTCACGCCGCTGGATCCGCCGGTGCCGCGCTTGAATCCGATGATGCGCATCACCGTGCGCATGTGGCGGAAACGCCACAGCTGGAACTGGGTTTCCAGGTCCACCAGGTCCTCGCACAGCTGGTATTCGCGCCAGTAGCGGCCGGTGTCTTCATAGATGCGTTCGAATACCGGCAGCAGCGCCTCATCCAGCACGTGCGGCTGCGCCCAGTCGCGCACCAGGTGCGCATCGGGCACGGCGTGGCCCCAGCGCGCCAGATAGCGCAGGAATTCGTCATACAGGCTGGGCGCGCGCAGCACCGTTTCCAGCGCGGCCTGGCCGGCCGGATCGTGCGCGAATACCTTCAGCATGGCCGCGTTCTTGTTGCCCATCAGGAATTCGACGCTGCGGTACTGCAATGACTGGAACCCGGACGACGGCCCCAGCACGTCACGGAACTGCATGTATTCCGACGGCGTCAGCGTTTCCAGTACCGACCATTGCGCGGTGAGCTGGTCAAGCACGCGCTTGCAGCGCGACGCCGCCTTGCCGAACTGCCAGACCCGGTCGTTGTGCAGGTGGCCCACGGCCGCGCCCAGCTCATGGATCAGCAGCTTCAGCCACAGTTCGCTGGTCTGGTGCTGGATGATGAACAGGATCTCGTCGTGCTGCGGCGGACTCGACAGCGGCTGCTGCGCCGACAGCAGCCGATCCAGCCGCAGGTAACCGGCGTACGTGATGCGGCCGGCAAGGTCGGTGTGGATGTCGGCTTCCAGATCGCGCTGGTTGCGGCTTGCGGTGTTGGCGTCGCTGCTCATCGCGCGATTCTCGCACGCGTCCCGCCGGCGCGCCTTGATGGGCGTCGCCCGTGCTGCAATGCCGCAGTGCGCAATGGGCAGGAACGGCTGGCCCGGTATCATTGCAGGATCGTTCCGCAAAATCAGGCGATCATGACCACAGCCGCCACCTTCCAAATCGAATACCTGCAATACCTCAAACCCGATGGCACCCTCGCCGCCCCGCTGCCGCCCGCGGTACCGGACGCGGCGGCGCTGCTGCCGGTCTTCAAGCAGATGCTGTTCCTGCGCACCTTCGACAGCAAGGCCATCGCCCTGCAGCGCACCGGCAAGCTGGGCACCTATGCCGCCTGCCTGGGACACGAGGCCACCCACGTCGGCATCGGCGCGTCAATGCAGCCCGAGGACGTGTTCGCGCCCAGCTACCGCGAATACGGCGCGCAGTTCGCACGCGGCATGCGCCCGCGCGAGGTGCTGATGTACTGGGGTGGCGACGAGCGCGGCAACCTGCTGACCGGCGCACCGGCCCACGACTATCCGTGGTGCGTGCCGATTTCCACCCAGATGCTGATGGCCTCCGGCGCCGCGCTGAGCTTCAAGCTGCGCAAGCAGGACCGGGTGGCGGTGGCGGTGTGCGGCGACGGCGGCTCGTCGAAAACCGACTTTTACGCAGCAGTGAATTCGGCCGGCGCCTACACGCTGCCGCTGGTGCTGTGCGTGGTCAACAACGGCTGGGCGATCAGCGTGCCGCGCAAGGCCCAGACCGGCGCCGAGACGCTGGCGCAGAAGGGCCTGGCCGGCGGCCTGCACTGCCTGCAGGTGGACGGCAACGACCTGATCGCCGTGCTGGAAGCCATGCGCCGCGCCCACCAGCGCGCGCGCAGCGGCGAAGGCGGCAGCGTGATCGAGTTCATCACCTATCGCCTGCACGACCACACTACCGCCGACGACGCGCGCCGCTACCGCGGCGACGCCGAGGTGAAGGAGGCGTGGACCAGGGAACCGTTCCTGCGCCTGCGCACCTTCCTCGCCGAGCAGAAGCTGTGGGACGAAGCGCAGGAAAAAGCCTGGATCGAGGAGTGCGGCAAGCGCGTGGACGAAGAGATCAACGCCTACTTGAATACCCCGGTACAACCGGTGGAAGCGATGTTCGACTACCTGTACGGCGACATGCCGGCCGACGTGCTGGCGCAGCGCGACGCTGCCATTGCACTGGAGGGCCGGGCATGAGCGCGCAACCGGTGACCTCTGCTCCCATCACCCTGATCGAAGCCATCACCCAGGCGCTGGCCTACGAGTTGCGCAGCGACGAGCGCGTGCTGGTCCTGGGCGAAGACGTGGGCGTCAATGGCGGCGTGTTCCGCGCCACCGCCGGCCTGTCGGCCGTGTTCGGCCCCGAGCGCATCCTGGATACGCCGCTGGACGAAACCACCATCGCCGGCCTGACCGTGGGCATGGCCTCGCAAGGCATGCGCCCGGTGGCCGAGGCGCAGTTCGACGGCTTCATGTACCCGATGGTCGACTTCATCGTCTGCCATGCCGCGCGCATGCGCTACCGCACCCGCGGCCGGTTGACCTGCCCGATGGTGCTGCGGGTGCCGTGGGGCGGCGGCATCCGCGCGCCGGAACATCATTCCGAAGCCAACGAATCCATCTTCACCAACGTGCCCGGCCTGCGCGTGGTGATGCCGTCCAGCCCGCAGCGTGCCTACGGCCTGCTGCTGGCCGCGATCCGTGACCCGGATCCGGTGATCTACATGGAACCGAAGCGGATCTACCGGCAGTACAAGGAACTGGTTCCCGACGACGGCGAAGCGCTGCCGCTGGACGTCTGTTTCGTGCTGCGCGATGGCAGCGACATCACCCTGGTGACCTGGGGCGCGCAGGTGAAGGAAACCCTGGAGGCGGCAGAGAAACTGGCTGCCGAAGGAATCAGCGCCGAAGTCATCGACGTCGCCACGCTGACCCCGCTGGACTTCCCCACCATCGCCGAATCGGTGGCCAAGACCGGCCGCTGCGTGATCGTCCACGAAGCGGCCAAGACTGCCGGCTTCGGTGCCGAAATCGCCGCCCGCGTCGCCGAAGAATGCCTGTTCGACCTGCTGGCGCCGGTCGAGCGCGTCACCGGCTACGACACCCACATCCCGCTGTTTCGGCTGGAAATGAAGTACCTGCCAAGCGTGGACAAAGTGGTCGCCGCCGCCAGGCGCGCGATGGCCTACTCCTGACCTCGCTCATCCCCGCGAAAGCGGGGATCCCGCGCCTTTCGCCATCATCAACATCAACATCAACGTCGCCGGATTCCCGCCTTCGCGGGAATGACGGCAACAGCTAAAGCGAGCAACCCCATGAGCAAGAAATTCCTGCTTCCCGACCTCGGCGAAGGCCTGCCGGACGCCACCATCGTCGAGTGGTACGTGAAGGTAGGCGACATCATCAAGCTGGACGAAAACCTGGTGTCGATGGAAACCGCCAAGGCGGTGGTCGATGTGCCTTCGCCGGTCTCGGGCAAGGTCCTGAAACTGGCCGGCGCCGCCGGCGACGTCATCATCACCGGCGCGGTGCTGGCCGAATTCGAAATCGACCCCAGCCTGCCGCAGCGCGCGGAGGGGCAGGATACCGGCCATCACCACGGCCCGCCGCCCAGCGCGCCGGAACCGGCCGCCGCCGTGCCCGCGCCGAAGGCCGAGGATGCGCAGGCAGACGCCGGCACCGTGGTCGGCGCGATGCAGGTCGGCAATGCCGTGGTCAGCGAGGCCGCGGTTGCCGTGGGCGGCGTCAGGGCGGTGCCCGCGGTGCGGGCGATGGCGCGCAAGCTCGGCGTCGATCTCACCCGCGTGCAGGCGACCGGGCCGGACGGCACGGTGGGCATGGCCGACGTCAAGCGCGCCGCTGCCGACGGCAGCGCCAAGCCGGGCGCCGCGCCGGTTCGCACCGCTGCCGCAGCGCCAGCCGCCACGCCAGCACCTGTCGCAGCGCAGCGCAGCACCCTGTCGCAGTCCGGCAAGCCGATGCGCACGCAGCCACCGGGCGTGACCGCCAGCGGCCAGCCCGAACAGCTCAAGGGCGTGCGTCGCAACATGGCCCGGGTCATGGCCGATGCACACGCGCAGGTGGTGCCAACCACGTTGGTGGATGATGCGGATCTGCACGCCTGGAGCGGCCGGCAGGACATCACCGCCCGCCTGATCCGCGCGATCTGCGCAGCGGCCAAAGCCGTGCCGGCGCTCAACGCGTGGTTCGACGGCAAGAACCTGACCCGCACCCTGCATCCGCAGGTGGATATCGGCATCGCGGTGGATACCGACGACGGCCTGTTCGTGCCGGCACTGCGCAATGCCGACATGCTCGACGCGACCAGCATCCGCACCGCGATCAAGCGCCTGCGCGCACAGGTGGAAGACCGCAGCATCCCGCCGTCGGAGCTGTCCGGCTACACGATTTCGCTGTCCAACTTCGGCATGTTCGCCGGCCGCTACGCAACCCCGGTCGTGGTGCCGCCGTGCGTGGCCATCGTCGGCGCCGGCAAGCTGTCGCATGACGTGGTGGCGGTGATGGGAGGAATCGAAGTGCATCGCCGGATGCCGATCAGCCTGACCTTCGACCACCGCGCCGCCACCGGCGGCGAAGCGGCGCGCTTCCTGGCGGCCTTGCTGGACGATTTGTCGCAGCCAGCGTGACGGCCGGGGCCGGGGCACCGGGCGCGGCCGTTCCACGGCTGCGCCCACCACGCATCTAAGCCTCCATGGGCAGCCGCAGCTGCCGCGCCAGCGCCGCCGGATCGGGCGCAACCGCGTGCGGCAACACGCCCCAGCACGGCGCCGGCAGGCGCGCACGCAACATCGCAAGATTGTCGTCCACGCGTGCCATCCGTGGGTCCACGTGCGAGGCGATCCAGCCCGCCAGATGCATGCCATCGGCCGCGATCGCGCGCGCGCTGAGCAGGGCGTGATTGAGGCAGCCCAGCCGCAACCCCACCACCAACAGCACCGGCAAGCGCAGCGCGCGCACCAGATCGGCTTGCATCAAGCACGCCGACAGCGGTGCCGCCCAACCTCCCACGCCCTCCACCACCAGCGCGTCGGACTGCGCCGCCAGCCGCGCGTATGCCCGCAGGATTGGCGGCAACGCGACCTCCGTCCCCGCATCGCGCGCGGCCAGCTCGGGCGCCAGCGGATGCTCCAGCGCGAAAGGATTGATGTCGGCGTAGGCAACGCCGGACGCACCCGCTGCCTGCAACGCCAGTGCGTCCTCGTTCTGCCATTGCCCCGCAGTCGACGCGCAACCGCTGGCCACCGGCTTCATGCCGGCCGCGCGCAAGCCATGCGCGCGCAACGCGTGCAGCAGGGCGCAGCTGGCCAGCGTCTTGCCAATGCCGGTATCGGTGCCGGTGACGTAAAGCGAGAACATCGCAACTCCTTGCACGACGGGTGCACGATGGTAATCCCGCGCGCGCCGGTTGCTACACTGCGCGCATGAGCTTCTCCGCCACCACACTCACCGGCAGCAAGCCGGAACAATTCGCGCAGCTGCTGGAACAGGCGCGCGCACTGCTGCACGGCGAGCGCGACCGCATCGCCAATGCAGCCAACCTGTCGTCGCTGGTGTACCACGCGCTGCCCGATCTCAACTGGGTTGGCTTCTACTTCTTCGATGGCACCGAGCTGGTCGTCGGTCCGTTCCAGGGGTTGCCGGCCTGCGTCCGCATCCCGCTTGGAAAGGGCGTGTGCGGCGCGGCGGCAAGCACGCGGCAAACGCAGCGGGTGGACGACGTGAACGCGTTCCCGGGCCATATCGCCTGCGACTCCGCCTCGCGCTCCGAACTGGTGGTCCCGCTGTATCAAGGCGATGCGCTGCTGGGCGTGTTCGACATCGACAGTCCGCTTCCATCGCGTTTTTCCGTTGAAGACCAACAAGGCCTTGAACAGATTGCCAAGGCATTCCTGGAGTCGTTGTAGTGGCGGAAAGTCCCCGGAAAATGCGCAACATCGGCCCGAAATCAGCGGCCTGGCTGCGCCAGGTGGGCCTGCGCTCGCTGGAGGACATCACCGCCATCGGCACGGTGGAAGCGTTCATGAAGGTGCGCCGCGCCGGCTTCAAGCCCAGCCTCAATCTGCTGTACTCGCTGGAAGGCGCGCTGCAGGACTGCCACTGGCAGGAAATTCCGGAGGCGCGCCGCAGCGAATTGGTGCAGGCCGCCGACGCCGCCATCGCGCTGCTGCCACCGCCGCGCGGCCGACCTGCGGCGGCGCCGGTGACCACGACCCATCACGAGGTTGCCGATTCCCCCGCCTTCGCGCTGTTCGATGACGAGCGCGACCCGCCGGCGCCAGTCGACTGACCCGAGCGCGGCCAGCGACGGCACGCTACACTAGCCCGGCTTGAGGTGATCCAGCGGCATCCACCGCTGGATTGAAACGGGAAGCCGGTGACGAAGCGCGCATGCGCATCCAGTCCGGCGCTGCCCCCGCAACGGTAAGCGAGACAAGTTCGGCATCGGCCACTGTGCATTGGCATGGGAAGGCGCCTGACGGGAACATCCACGGATGCTCCGCTCGCAAGCCCGGAGACCGGCCACAAGCAAGACTGATGGCGATGCGGAGGGCATTGCGCGGCCCTGCGTTGCGCCCGCGCACCGCCTGCGTCCGTATCTCCTTCCGCAGCCCATCGCCCACAACCCCAGGGCGCGCGGGCGTGCGCGCCGGAGAATCCCCGATGTCTTGCCGCAACACTCCACTCCGCGTCAGTGCGCTCACGCTTGCACTGGCGCTGCCCGCGTTGGCGACAGCCTCCCCCGACGACGCAAAAACCCTGGATGGCGTGATCGTCACCGCCACCCGCACACCCACCACCGTTGACGCCGCGCTTGCCGCCGTGGAGGTCATCGACCGCACGCAGATCGAGCGCAGCAGCGCGCATTCCCTGCCGGAACTGCTGCGCGGCCGCGCCGGCATCACCATCGTCAATCAGGGCGGGCTGGGCAAGCTGAGCACGCTGTTCCTGCGCGGCACCGAATCCGACCACACCCTGTTCCTCATCGATGGCATCCGCGTGGGCTCGCCCACTTCCGGGCTGACCTCGTTGCAGGACATCCCGCTGGCGCAGATCGAGCGCATCGAAATCGTGCGCGGCCCGCGTTCCTCGCTGTACGGCGCCGATGCCATCGGCGGCGTCATCCAGATCTTCACCCGACAGGGCGCGGGCCAACACGGCCTGCAAGGGCGCGCGCGCGTCGGTGCCGGCAGTCACGGCCTGCGCGAAGCCTCGGCAGGCATCGGCCTGCGCGGCGCGCACGGCGGCGTGAGCGTGGATCTGGCGCATCAGTCCACGGATGGCATCAACGCCTGCCTCGGCTTCTACAACCCGTCCAACTACAGCGGCGCCGGCTGCTTCATCGTGCCGGGCACGCATCTGGACCGCGATGGCTACCGCAACAACAGCGCCAGCCTGCGCGCCGATTTCTCGCCCGGCGACGCCTGGACGTTCGATGCGCAGGCCTTCCGCGCCATCGGTCACAACGACTATGACGGCGACTACGTGGACAATTCCGATATCGTCCAGCAGGTCGTCGGCGGCAGCGTGCGCTGGGCGCCGTCCAGCGGGATCCAGTTCAAACTCGGCATGGGCCGAAATACGGATGATTCCGACAATTCCCTCGGCAACATCTTTGCCAACCGATACAGCACCACCCGCGACAGCGCCAACCTGCAGGGCGACTTCACCGTGTCACCGGGCCAGGTGCTTACCGCAGGCCTCGATTGGCTGCGTGACCGCGCCAACGTGATCGACCCGTGGTTGCCGCCCTACGCGCCCACGCGCGGCAATCGCGCCGGCTTTATCCAGTATCAGGGCGACTTCGGCGCACAGGACTGGCAGGTGTCCGTGCGCCGCGACAACAACGACCAGTTCGGCGGGCACACCACCGGCAGCATCGCCTGGGGCATGGACATCGGCGCGGGCTGGCGCGTCACCGCCAGCCACGGCACCGCGTTCAAGGCGCCCAGCTTCAACGAGCTGTACTACCCCGGCTTCAGCAACCCGTTGCTGCGCCCGGAGGATTCACGCAGCAGCGAACTCTCGCTGGCGCGCAGCGGCGACGACTGGCAGGTACAGGCCAACGCCTATCAGACGCGCATCAACGACTTGATCGCCTACGATGCATTGGCCGGCAAGCCCAACAACGTGGAGACCGCGCGCATTCGCGGCGTGGAGCTGACCGGCAGCGCGCAGCTTGGCCAGTGGCATGTGCGGGGCCAGCTGGGTTGGCTGGAAACCCGCAACCTCAGCGCCGGTTTCAACCACGGCAAGCACCTTGCACGTCGCCCGTCGCGCAGCGTGCGGCTGGACCTGGATCGCGACATCGGCAACTGGGGCGTCGGCATTTCCGGCATTGGCGAATCCGCGCGCTGGGACGACGTGGGCAACACCGCGCGCGTGGGCGGCTACGGCACGGTCGATGCGCGCGTGTCCTGGCGCTTCAGCCCGGCGTGGACGCTGCAGGCGAACGTGGCCAATGCATTCGACCGGCGCCATGAAACCAGCGCGTGGTACGCCCAGCCCGGTCGCGAGTACGCACTCAGCCTGCGCTGGCAACCCGAATAAGGAAGCGTCGCTGCAAGGAAGCAACAAGCCCGGCAGGGATGCCGGGCTTTTTTGTTGCGCCACGGCGGGCAACCGGTCAGGCGTCTTGCGCCAGCCGCTGGCACGCACGCAGCAGGTCGCGGCATTCCGCAGGCGGCAGCGGCGGGAAGAACAGGTAGCCCTGCGCCTGGTCGCAGCGGTTGTCGCGCAGATAGGCGAATTGCGCATGGTTCTCCACCCCCTCGGCCACCACCGTCAGGCCCAGGCTGCGCGCCAGCGCGATGATGGTTCGCACGATGGCGACATCGTTTTCATTGCCCGGAATGTCGGAGATGAAGGAGCGATCGATTTTCAGACAATGGATGGGAAACGTCTTGAGGTAGCTCAGCGACGAATACCCGGTGCCGAAATCATCGATGGAGATGCGCACCCCCAATCGCTCCAGATCGACCAGCACCACGGTCGCCGCGGACAGGTCATCCATCAGCGCCGATTCGGTGATTTCCAGCTCCAGGTCAGCCGGCTGCAGGCCGGTGTCGCGCAGCACCTTGCTGACTTCCTCGGCGAGATCACGCTGGCGGAATTGCCGCGCCGACAGGTTCACCGCCACGCTTCCCGTGGGCAGCCCTTCCATCCGCCATTCGCGCAATTGGCGGCAGGCCTCGCGCAGCACCCAATCACCAATCGGCAGGATCATCCCGCTGCGCTCGGCCACCGCGATGAATTCGTCCGGACGCACGCTGCCAAGCTCGGGGGAATTCCAGCGCAGCAGGGCTTCCCAACCGGTCAGGCGCCCGGATTCGATCTCCCACTTCGGCTGGTAATGCAGCGCCAGTTCCTTGCGCTCCAGCGCGTGGCGCAGGCGTGCCTCAAGCAATGCGCGGCGCTGGAACCCCTTGTCCAGTTCCTCGGTAAACACCACCAGGCAATTGCGCCCGGCCTGCTTGGCCTGGTGCATCGCCAGATCGACTTGCCGCATCCATGTGCTGACCGATCCCTCGCCGCCGGAAAACACCACCAGACCGATACTGGCTCCGATCCCCACACGGTCATCGTCGATCTCGAACTCGCGCGCCAGCGCCAGCAGCAACGCATCACCCACATGCCTGGCCTCCGCCAGCGCCACGCCATCCAGGTGGATCACGAACTCGTCGCCGCTGAACCGGGCCACGCAGGCACCGGGCGGCAGGCATTCGCGAATGCGCGCGGCGATCATCACCAGCAACCGATCCCCCTGCTCGTGGCCCAGCGTGTCGTTGACGTTCTGGAAATGATCCAGATCCAGCAGCAGCAGTGCGCCCCCGCGCAACTTCAATTGCGCAAGCCGCTCGGTGAAGGCCGTGCGATTGGGCAGACCGGTCAGTGAATCGTGGGCCAGCATGTGCCGCATCTGCCGGAAGGGCCGGTTCACCGCCTCGGCATAAATGGCGCGATACAGGAAGCAATACGCCGCCAGCTTGTACAGATGGCCCAACAAGTTGGCCGAACTGGCCACGCGCCCGTACAGCGACGCAAACAGCTCGCTCACCGCCATCAACAGCAAGGCCAGCAGCAGGCTGCCGAATTCGCAGCCGGTGATGGCCTTGCGCCGCAGCACCAGCAGCAAGGCCGCGCCAAGGTACAGGGCAAACGCGCCCCACTCCATGCCTACCTTGAGCGGGGTCAGCCCCTGCTCATCCGCATACATGAGCGTGATGCGGGTCGGGTTGGTCAATGGCAGCCACGCCACGGCAGCCACCAGCAGCAACACGCCGGCAAACCAGGCACTGCGTATCCAGGGCGAACGCGGCGCCGGCCGTTCCGCCAGCAACACATAGGCAAGCAGCCCGATCGCCGCGGCATAGCGGGCCAGCAACCAGAACAGGATCGCCTTGTGCGGCGAATTGGCGCTGCCAAGCTCCGGCATCCCCACGTAGGCGAGCAGGTGCAGCATGTCGAACAGAGCAACCGCGAGGAAGGCACCGCCCAGCTCCATCGTGCGGGTGGAACGCCGTGCTTCGGCCGTGCCGATGCCGGTGACGAAGACCAGCACCGCCAGCACCACGGCGAGGATTTCCAGCACCGAATGGATCGCCAGGAACTGCGGCGGATCGAGGGCCAGCTGCTGACCCGGCACGGCTTGCCAGACCAGCAGTGGAATCGCCAGCGCCAGCAGCAGGAATCCAGCGATCCGATTCGGCGCCGGTGTTTGCATTCGCATCAAGCCACCTGGTTGTCGGTGCGGAACACGCGACCCGGCGATCCTGCCAGGGGCTGGCAGTGCCCGTTCGCGCTGGAAGATCCCCTTCCCGTTTCATCCTAAACCGATTTCATCCGCAGGCGGAACGCCGCTGCCGGCATATGCGCAAACCACCGAGGCATGCCACTATGCGAAAACCCTTGTCTGGCCAGATGTCGCCGATGCACGAATTGACCACGTTGCGCGCACTCGCCGAGCAAGCGTCGAGGCAGGCCTATGCGCCCTATTCCAAACTGCGCGTGGGCGCTGCGCTGCGCTCTGCCAGCGGCCAGGTGTATGCGGGCTGCAATGTCGAGAACGCCTCGTTCACCATCGGCAACTGCGCCGAGCGCGCGGCAATTGCCGCTGCCGTGCAGGCGGAAGGACAAGGGTTTCGCCTTGCCGCGATCGCGGTTACCGCGTTCACCGCCGACGGAAGCGTGCTGCCGATTTCACCCTGCGGCGCGTGCCGGCAGGCCATGGTCGAATTCGGCCCGCAGGCCGCCGTGACCTTCCGCCAGCCCGATGGCGACTGGATTGACGTGGACGCCGATGCACTGCTGCCGTTCCGCTTCATCCTGCAGCAGCCACAGGCAACCAATGCCACGCCGGCACCGGCGCTGGCGCAGTCTCTCCCAGGGTAAACGCCGCCTGCACCCGCGCCTCTGCGGCGTCGGCGTCTGCTTCGCTGCGCGCATGCACGACGGCAAGCGTCTCGCCGAACGCCAGCCTCTCGCCGCGCCCACGCACCTCGGCCAAGCCCACCGCGTGATCGATCGCCGCGCCCGGCATGCGCCGGCCGCCACCCAGGTCCACCACGCATTCGCCCAGCGCACGCACGTCGATGGCCCGCACGAAGCCGTCGGCGTGCGCCGGCACGCGGCGCTGCACCGGTGCCTGCGGCAAGTACCGCTGCGGGTGCTCCAGCAGGTCGGCCGGGCCGCCCAACCCGGCCACCATGCGCGCGAAGCGCTCCGCAGCGGCGCCACTTTGCAACGCCAGCTGCAGCCGCCGCAACGCATCTTCACGGCAACTGGCGATGCCGCCGATGCAGAGCAAGCCGGCCGACAACTCCAGCGTCAGCGCGCGCAAGCGCGGGCATCCCGGGCGCCCCGACAGCAAATCAAGGACGGCGCGCAGCTCCAGCGCATTGCCCGCTTCACGCCCCAACACCTGCCCCATGTCGGTCAAGGCCACCGACAGGGCCAGGCCGCTGCCGGCAGCAACCGCCTGCATGCGTGATGCCAGCGCTTCGGCATCGGCCAGCGCAGGCGTCTGCGCCCCACTGCCGGTCTTGATGTCCAGCACCAGCGCCTGCGCGCCGCCTGCCAGCTTCTTCGACAGAATCGAGGCCACGATGAGCTCGGGCACGTCGACGGTGGCGGTGACGTCGCGCACCGCATACAGGCGGCGGTCGGCCGGCACCAGGTCGGCGCTCTGGCCGACGATGGCGCAGCCGACCTCGCGCACCACCCGCGCCAGCCGCGCGGGGTCGGGATTCACGTCGTAGCCGGGCAGGCTTTCCAGCTTGTCCAGCGTGCCACCGGTATGCCCCAGCCCGCGACCGGAAATCATCGGCACGTAGCCGCCGCAGGCCGCCACCAGCGGCGCCAGCGCCAGGCTCACGCAGTCGCCCACGCCGCCGGTGGAATGCTTGTCCAGCACCGGGCCCGGCAGGTCGCGCCAGTGCATGCGGCGACCGGAATCGCGCAGCGCGAAGGTGAAGTCGCGGCACTCGGCCGCATCCAGCCCGCGCCACGCCACCGCCATCGCGAAAGCACCGATCTGGCCCTCACTCCACGCCTCGCCGGCAATCCCCTCGGCAAGCGCATGCCATTGCGTCGCATCCAGACGCCCCCCTTCGCGCTTGGCGCGGATCAGGCTCGCGGCAGGCCAGGACGTCATGCGCAACCGGCCCATGCAAACGGCGCGCAACGTGGATGACGCGGCGGCAGGGACAACGGGAAATTCAACATGAGGCAGCCTGTGTCGCACGGGTTGGCAAACGGCAGCCTAGGCGCGCCCGCCGCGACATGCCTTGATCCAGCGCAAGCCCTGCGCGGCCGGCCGCGGCCGTTGCCTGGCAAGCGCAACCGCGGCGCGCGGCCGTGACACTACTGCGCGCCGAACCCGCGTTCGCGCCCCACACCACCGCCGCGTTGCGGCGATTGACGCCGATTTTCCCGTACAAGGTGGCCACGTGATTCGCGCGTGCAAGCAAGGACGCTACCTCGCTCCGCCTTCACATCGGAAGTGCCTAACTGGGCGTGTGCATTCCGGTCACGCAAGGAGAACCACCATGAACAACGATCGCATCAAGGGCCAGTGGAGGCAGATTGCCGGCAAGATCCAGGAACGCTATGGCATGGCCAAGGACGACGCCGAAAAACAGGTCGCCGATTTCATCGAATCGCTCTGACGCACGAATCGCTACAACGCTCCATTTCGTCGGCAGTGGCATGACAAGGCTCATCCGCACCGGCAGCCAACCAAGGAGATCGACATGTTGCACTACGCCATCGTGTTTTTCGTGGTCGCACTGATCGCCGGCTTTCTGGGATTTTTCGCCATCGCCGGCACGGCCGCATGGATCGCCAAGATCCTGTTCATCGTTTTCCTGATCCTGTTCGTGGTCTCGCTGGTCACCGGCCGGCGTCCGCGCGTTTGATGGGAGGCGGGGTGTTCGCAGCCATGGCGCGTGTTGTAGCGCCATGGCTGCACGCGCCGTTATGCGCTGAAGGGGCAGTCACCTTGGGCGGAAATCCAGGCAGCCTGTCCGATCGCAGCCATGCTGAATGCAACGCCTCGCTGGCACTGGATGCCATGATCCCGCGAACCTCGTCGCCATTTCTGACGGACTGTTCGTTATCCTGGAAGCGGCGCTGGATGTCAGCCGGCAATCGCGGGGGCCTTCGATATCGGCGGCGGTGATCTGGTGAATGCCTGGGGCTTTGGCACCGGCAAATGCAGGCCAACGAACACAGAGTCACAGCGCTGAAAGTCCAGGCATCCCGGCCCGCAGGTCGTGATCCCGACGACGCAAACATAGAGTGCCGGAGAAAAGCAGTCGATGAATGCAACGCGCCCACCCTCGATCCGGGATCTTCAAGGCCTCAGCGGCGAGGAGGCCGCACGCCGGCTCGCCGTGAACGGACCCAATATGCTGCCCGGAACCAGCCCCAAGACGTTCATCGGCATTGTCCTCGGGATTCTGGTCGAGCCGATGTTCCTCATGCTGCTTGTCGCTGGCGGGCTCTATCTGGCCTTGGGCGACAAAGCCGAAGCGATCTTCCTGTTGAGTTTCGTATTCGTGGTGATTGGCATCACCGTGACCCAGGAGCGCAAGACCCAGCGGGCAATTGAATCATTGCGGGATTTGTCGGCGCCACGCGCACTGGTCATGCGTGAAGGCCAGGAATTGCGCATCCCGGGCCGGGATGTCGTCCTCGGCGATCTGCTCATCCTGCATGAAGGGGACCGTATTTCTGCGGATGCGACCCTGATCGATGGCCAGCTTGACGCCAACGAATCGCTGCTGACCGGCGAGGCGGTGCCGGTGGCGAAGTTGCCCGGAGGCGAACGCAACCTGTTGTTCGCGAGCACCCTGGTCACGCGCGGCGTGGGGCTCGCCGAAGTGACCGCGACGGCGGCTGCGACAGCGGTCGGGCAGATTGGCGAGGCATTGGCGGGAGCCGAAGAGCCGCGTTCCGGCCTGCAGCTCGCCTCGCGCCGCCTGGTGCGCAACCTGACCGTGGGCGGACTGATCCTTGCCGCGCTCTATTTCCTCATCAACTGGCTGTGGAATGCGCAAGGGCTGCTGGAAAGCCTGCTTGCCGGCATCGCGCTGACCATGGCCATCCTGCCCGAGGAGATCCCGGTCATCCTCACTGTCTTCCTCGCGCTCGGGGCGTGGCGGATCTCGCAACGCAAGGTACTGACCCGGCGCGTGCCGTCAGTCGAGGCGCTTGGTGCAATTTCAGTGCTGGCGGTGGACAAAACCGGCACGCTCACCGAGAACCGCATGCAGGTGGCCGAGTTGCAGCTGCAAAGCATGCATTTTGTCCACGCGGGAGCGGAGGAACTCATCGAGCCGTTCCACGAGTTGGTGGAATTCGCCATGCTCGCAACGCCCGCCGATCCCTTTGATCCGATGGAGAAAGCGATCCAGCAATTCGGCCTGCACTGGCTGAATGGCACCGAGCATGTGCATGCGGCGTGGTCGCCCGGTTTCGAGTATGGGCTGTCGCCGGATATCCTCGCGATGACGCGCGTTTTCCCGATCGGCATGACCACGCAGCACATGCTGGCGACCAAGGGCGCGCCAGAGGCGGTTGTGGATCTTTGCCATCTGGATGCCGCCGACGCGAAGAGGGTATTGGCCCAGGCGGAAGCAATGGCCGCGCGCGGCCTTCGAGTGCTGGGCGTTGCGCGTGGACGCTGGCAAGGCGAGTCACCGCCTCACAGTCAGCATGATTTCGATTTCCAATTCCTCGGCCTGCTCGGCTTTGTCGATCCGCCACGGCCCGAGGTGCCGGCGGCGATCGCCGAGTGCCGTGCGGCTGGCATTCGCATCATCATGCTGACCGGCGACCATCCGGCCACCGCCATGGCGATCGCCCGTGAAGTCGGCCTCAGTGAACGAGCGGACGTCATCACCGGTGCCGAGATCGATACGCTCGAAGATCCGGCCTTGCGTGCGCGCTTGCGCCATGTCGACGTGTGCGCGCGGCTGAAGCCAGTGCAGAAACTGCGTCTGGTCCGTCTGCTGCGCGAGGATGGCGAAGTCGTTGCCATGACCGGCGACGGCGTCAATGATGCGCCGGCGCTGAAAGCTGCCGATGTCGGCATCGCCATGGGCAAGCGCGGCACCGACGTCGCCCGCGAATCGGCGGCCCTGGTCTTGCTGGATGACAGTTTTGCCAGCATCGTCGCGGCGATCCGGCAAGGGCGACGCATCTACGACAACATCACCAAGGCGACTCGCTTCGTGTTTGCCGTGCATATGCCGATCATTGCGCTGACGCTGGTGCCTTCGCTGCTGCACTGGCCGGTGATGCTGATGCCGGTGCACATCGTCCTGCTGGAACTGCTGATCGATCCGTCGTGCTCGATCGTGTTCGAGGCCGAGCCGGAAGCCGATGACATCATGCAGCGGCCGCCGCGTGCATTGGCGGACTCGCCGTTCGCCGCCGGTAATATTGCCGCAGCCGCCGTGCAGGGTATCGGCGCAGCCGGCATCCTGCTTGCTGGCTATGGCAGCATGCTTGCCCTGGGCATCGATGTGGCGCATAGCCGCACGGCAGTCTTCATCGCGCTCATCCTTGGCTTGTTCGCTCTGATCCTCGCCAATCGCCATCCGGATCATCCCCTGATGGCGCACAGCGGAATGCGCAACCGTTGGCTGAGGCTGATGTTCCTCGGCATCGTGCTGCTGCTGACATTGGCGGTTGGCGTGCCTTATCTGCGCGACGTCATGGGTCTTTCAGTACCGACCGCGGTCACTCTGGCCGGTTCGGCAATCCTGCTCGCGCTGACCTTCATGTGGCTGGAAGGATTGCGCCTGGCGCTGCGCTTGCTTGGTCGCCACGCCGCAACGGCTCCTGCAAGACCGATCCCATGATCGTCCGTACTCGCCGCAAAGGGTTCGCTGGCAGCATCCCGCGATGTCGATGGATGCCATGCCAGCGCAGCCCTGGTCTTTATCAAACGGGCGTCATGCGTAAGTTCGTCTGCGGAACAGTGGCAGCAACAATTGTCGCGCAGCAATAACGGGAATCTTCTTCGTGCTTCCGCGAAGGCTTCGTGGCAGGTCAGACCGGAACCTCACTCCACGGTCACCGACTTGGCAAGGTTGCGCGGCTTGTCCACGTCGGTGCCGCGCGCCAAGGCGGTGTGATAGGCCAGCAGTTGCACGGGAATGGCGTGGACGATCGGCGACAACAAGCCCACATGGCGCGGGGTGCGGATCACGTGGACGCCCTCGGATTCGCTGAAGCTGCTGTCGGCGTCGGTGAACACGAACATCTCGCCGCCGCGTGCGCGCACTTCCTGGATGTTGGATTTCACCTTTTCCAGCAGGCTGTCGTTCGGGGCAATCACCACCACCGGCATCTGCGTGTCCACCAGCGCCAGCGGGCCGTGCTTGAGCTCGCCGGCCGGGTAGCCTTCGGCGTGGATATAGGAGATTTCCTTGAGCTTGAGCGCACCCTCCAGCGCGATCGGATAGTGCGTGCCGCGGCCGAGGAACAGCGCGTGCTGGCGCGGCGCGAATTTTTCCGCCCACGACGCCACCTGCGGCTCCAGGTTGAGCGCGTGCTGCACGCTGCCGGGCAGGTGGCGCAGCGCATCGAGGAAGCCGGCTTCCTGCGCTCCATCAACGCGCCCGCGCAGTTTGCCCAACGTGCACGCCAGCACGAACAGGGCCACCAGCTGGGTAGTGAATGCCTTGGTGGAGGCCACGCCGATCTCGGCGCCGGCACGGGTCAGGAACAGCATCCGGCTGGCGCGCGGAATGGCGCTTTCCGGCACGTTGCAGATCGACAGCGTCCTGCCCTGGCCCTGGGCTTTTGCGTACTTCAGCGCCTCCATCGTGTCCAGCGTTTCACCGGACTGGGAAATGGTGACGATGAGCTGGCGCGGATTCGCCACCACCTTGCGGTAACGGTATTCGCTGGCGATATCCACCGCACAGGGAATACCGCTGATGTCCTCGATCCAGTAGCGCGCGGTCAGCCCCGCGTAAAAGCTGGTGCCGCAGGCGAGGATCTGCACGGAATCGACATCCGCCAGCAACTGCGCCGCATCCTTTCCGAACAGCGCCGGCCCGAAGCCCCCGGCGTCCAGGATGCCTTCGATGGTGTCGCCGATCGCGCGCGGCTGCTCGTGGATTTCCTTCTGCATGAAGTGCCGGTACGGGCCCAGCTCCAGCGACGCCAGCGACACGTCGGAGACGTGCACGTCGCGCTGCACCGGCGCATCATCGGCATCGAACACGCGCACGCCGGCGCAGGTCAGCTCGGCGGTGTCGCCCTCCTCCAGGAAGATCACCCGCCGGGTTGCAGACACGATGGCGGACACATCGGACGCCACGAAATTCTCGCCCTCGCCCAGCCCCACCAGCAGCGGGCAACCCATGCGCGCCGCCACCAGCGTTGACGGGTCGCGCCGGTCGATCACCGCCAGCGCATAGGCGCCATGCAGCTCTTTCACTGCGCTCTGCAGCGCGCCCAGCAGGCTTTTGCCCTGGCTGCGGTGATGGTGGATCAGGTGCGCCACCACCTCGGTATCAGTCTGCGAGGTGAACGCGTAGCCCAGCGCGCGCAGGCGTTCGCGCTGCATCTCGTGGTTCTCGATGATGCCGTTGTGCACCAGCGCCAGATCGCCGTGGCTGATATGCGGATGGGCGTTGGTTTCGGTCACGCCGCCGTGGGTCGCCCAGCGGGTATGGCCGATGCCGAGGGTGGCGTCGAACCCTTCCGCCAGCGCCGCCGACGCCATCTCCGCCACGCGCCCGGTCCGGCGCACGCGGCGCACCGCATCGGCCACCACCACCGCGATCCCCGCCGAGTCGTAGCCCCGGTATTCAAGCCGCTTGAGGCCTTCGACCAGCAGCGGAACCACGTCACGGCTGGCGATGGCACCGACGATTCCACACATGCTGGCACTGCTCCATTCGGGAAGCGGAAAGTGTAGTCGCTGCCGCTGCGGGAATGTCCACGCGGACGACCGAAGCACCCGGACGGACAGCCGACTGAGTGATTATTCCTTCAATCTCATGCACTTACCGATTGGCACACGGATTGCTTTTCTTGTGGCATGGACAGCCCGCAGACCAGCAAACGCATGGATACATCCCGCCGCATCCGCGACACCTCCGGCCAGGACCAGGCCATGGCCGCCGCACCCGGCCCGCTCCGTCGCCGGCGCATGGCCTTGGCTGCCGGTGGCGGCATCGCGCTGCTGGCGCTGATCGGCTGGGTGGCGTCGGGCTGGTTGTCGGGCGCCCGCTCCTTCGATTCCACGCGCGTCCGCATCGCCGAGGTGAAGCGCGGCGACCTGGTGCGCGACCTCAGCGCCGACGGCCGGATCATCGCCGCCAACAGCCCCACCCTGTACGCCATCGCGGCCGGCACCGTGTCCCTCCAAGTCGTCGCTGGCGACAAGGTTCGCAAGGATCAGATCCTGGCGGTGATCGACAGCCCCGAGTTGCGCAGCAAGCTGGTCCAGGAAGAATCCACGTTGGCCGGCCTGCAAGCCGAGGCCAGCCGCAGCCGCCTGGATGCGCAGATCACCCGCGCCAATGCACGGCGCGCGCTGGATCAGGCCAGCGTGGATCGCACCGCGGCCATGCGCGACCTGGAGCGCTACCAGCGCGCCTTCGCGGGCGGCGCGGTACCGCAGAACGACCTGGCCCGCGCGCAGGATCTGATGAAGAAGGCCGACATCGGCCTGGCGGCGGCGCGTCAGGACTTCCAGCTGCAAAGCGCCGGTGCCGGGCTGGATGCGCGCAACAAGCAGTTGCAGGCCCAGCGCCAACAGGCCGTGGTGGATGAAGCACGTCGCCAGGTGGACGCGCTGACCATTCGTGCGCCGTTCGATGGCCAGGTCGGCCAGATTCAGGTTCCGCAAGGCACCAGCGTGATCGCCAATGGCGCGGTGTTGAGCGTGGTCGACTTGGCCAGGTTCGAGATCGAAATCAAGGTGCCGGAGAGCTTCGCGCGCGATCTTGGCATTGGCATGCCGGCGCAGATCAACGCCAACAACGCGCAGTTCGCCGGCGAGATCGCCGCGGTGTCCCCCGAGGTGGTGAACGGCGAGGTGACCGCCCGCGTGCGGTTTGCCGCCGGCAAGCAGCCGCCCGGCCTGCGCCAGAACCAGCGGCTCAGCGTGCGCATCGTGATGGACACGCGGCGCAACGTGCTGATGGTCGAGCGCGGCCCGTTCCTGGAACAGGACGGCGGCCGTTTCGCCTATGTCGTCGACGGCGGCAGTGCCGTGCGCCGGCCCATCCAGGCAGGTGCGTCCAGCCTGTCTGCGGTGGAAATCGTCTCGGGCCTGACTGCCGGCGACCGCATCGTGGTCTCGGGCACCGACCAGTTCGACAACGCGGACCGCGTCCGCATTTCCGGGAACTGAGCATCCACACATTCCCGAATCCGCTGATCCCGCCCTCCCCCTCCAAGGAATCCACGCCATGCTGGACATGCGCCAAGTCACCAAGGTCTATCGCACCGATCTGGTCGAAACGCACGCGCTGCGCTCGCTCGACCTTCGCGTCGCCGACGGCGAGTTCGTCGCCGTCACCGGCCCGTCGGGCTCGGGCAAGACCACCTTCCTCAACATCGCCGGCCTGCTGGAAGAGTTCACCGGCGGCGACTACATGCTCGACGGCGTCAACGTGAAGGGCCTGGACGACAACGCACGCAGCAAGCTGCGCAACGAGAAGCTCGGCTTCATCTTCCAGGGCTTCAACCTGATTCCAGACCTCAACCTGTTCGACAACTGCGATGTGCCGCTGCGCTATCGCGGCATGCCGGCCGGCGAGCGCAAGCTGCGCATCGAGGACGCGCTTGGCATGGTCGGGCTTGGCTCGCGCATGAAGCACTTCCCGGCCGAGCTCTCCGGCGGCCAGCAGCAGCGCGCGGCGATCGCCCGTGCGCTGGCGGGCAGCCCGCGCCTGCTGCTGGCGGACGAGCCCACCGGCAATCTGGATTCGCAGATGGCGCGCAGCGTGCTGGAGCTGCTGGAAGACATCAACCAGCAAGGCACCACCATCGTGATGGTGACCCACGACCCGGAGCTGGCCGCGCGCGCGCAACGCAACGTGCACATCGTCGATGGCATGGCCACCGACCTGTCCGTGCAGTCCAGCCTCGCCCGTGTCGCCGAAGCAGCGCGCCACGACGATGCAACCATCAGCGCCTCCTGAGGGCTCCGCCATGTTCGGCTATTACCTCAAGCTCGCCCTGCGCAGCTTCAAGCGCAACAAGGCACTGACCGCACTGATGGTGCTGGCGATCGCGCTGGGCATCGGTGCCAGCATGACCACGCTGACCGTGTTCCACATCCTGTCCGGCGACCCGCTGCCGGAACGCAGCGCGACCCTGTTCTATCCGCAGATGGCACCGGAGAGCATGGATGGCTATGCCGCTGGCGACGAGCCGAACAGCCAGCTCACGCGTTTCGATGCCGAAGCCCTGCTGCGCGAGAAGCGCGGTGATCGGCAGGCGATGATGACCGGTGGCGGCGTGGCGATCGAGCCGCAACGCGCGGGCTTGTCGCCGATGCAAATCGATGCCCGCTACACCAGCGCCGACATGTTCCCGATGTTCGCGATGCCGTTCCTGTACGGCAATGGCTGGAGCGCCACCGACGACGCAGGCCATGCGCGCGTGGTGGTCATCACCAAGGCGCTCAACGAGACGCTCTTTGGCGGGACGAACAGCGTCGGCAAGACGCTCCGCATCGACAAGAACGAGTTCCGCGTCAGCGGGGTGCTCGATACATGGCGGCCAACGCCGAAGTTCTACGACATGAATGGCAATAGCGGGTTTGGCGAAAGTGATCAGGCGTTCCTGCCATTCACGACCTCGCGCGACCTGAAGATGGGCCGCAACGGCAACATGAATTGCTGGGGGGATTCCGGCAGCGACCCGGAGGGCGAAACCGGCGTCAATGCACCCTGCACCTGGATCCAGTATTGGGTGCAGCTGGACACGCCCGCAAAGGCCGCCGCGTACAAGCAGTACCTCATCAACTATTCGAACCAGCAACGCGCAGCCGGGCGCTTCGAGCGGCCGACCAACGTGCGCCTGCGCGGGTTGATGGAATGGCTGGATTTCAACAAGGTTGTGCCGGGCGATGTGCGCCTGCAGGTCTGGCTGGCGTTCGGCTTCCTGCTGGTCTGCCTGCTCAACACCGTGGGCTTGTTGCTGGCCAAGTTCCTGCGCCGCAGTGGCGAGCTTGGCGTGCGCCGCGCACTGGGGGCATCGCGCAAGACCATCTTCATGCAATGCATGGTCGAAGCCGGCGCAGTGGGCCTGGCCGGTGGCATCGTCGGGCTGATGCTGGCGTGGCTTGGGCTCTGGGCCGTGCGCCAGCAGCCGACCGACTATGCCGATCTCGCGCACCTCGATTCCAGCATGCTGTTGACCACCTTTGCCCTGGCCATCATCGCCAGCCTGCTCGCCGGCCTGCTGCCGGCCTGGAGCGCGATGCAGGTGTCGCCGGCGATGCAGCTGAAGTCGCAATAGCCGCTTTTCTCCTCCCCTTTCGCACAGCGAAGGGGGAGCACAACGGAGCACCGCCATGAACATCCGCCCTATCCTGTCCACGCTGCTGCGCCACAAGATGGCCGCTGCGCTGATCGTGCTGGAGATCGCGCTGAGCTGCGCGATCGTCTGCAATGCGCTGTTCCTGATCGACAACCGCCTTGATCGACTCAAGCAAGTCAGTGGCATCGCCGAAAGCGAGATCGTGCGCATCCAGATCACCGGAATCGGCACCGACGACAACGCCGAGGCGTTGACCCGCAGCGACCTCGCGATCCTGCAAGGCTTGCCGGGGGTGAAATCCGCCGCCGTGACCAATCAGGTGCCATTCCACCCCAGCTCGTGGAACACCTCGGTCAACATGAGCAAGGACCAGAAGCAGCCCACCTTGAATGCCACCGTCTACATGACCGGCGACAGCTTCATGGACACCATGGGCCTCAAACTGGTTTCGGGCCGTCGTTTCAACAGCGATGAATTCATCGCGTGGTCCGCGCTTGATGCGCCGGGCAGCAAGGTCCAGATCCCGGCGGTGATCATCACCCGCAGCATGGCCGACAAGCTGTTCCCCGGTGGGAATGCGGTCGGCAAGACGTTCTACAGCTGGGGCGATGATCCGATCCGGGTCGTCGGCGTGGTTGACCACCTGGTGCGGCCAAGCGAACAGGGTGGCCCCGCCGCGCATGAGCATTCGATGATGTTTCCAATCAGGGTGCCCTACAACCTGGGTGGCAACTACCTGCTGCGCACCGAACCCGGCCGTCGCGCCGAGGTCATGAAGGCTGCCATCGATGCGCTGCGCAAGAACGGCCCGAACCGCATCGTGCTGGAAGACAACACGATGACCATGGAGGCATTGCGCGACAAGTACTATCAGCAGGATCGGGCGATGGCCTGGCTGCTGACCACGGTGATCGTCGCCCTGCTGGTGGTGACCGCGCTCGGCATCGTCGGCCTGGCCAGTTTCTGGGTGCAGCAGCGCACCAAGCAGATCGGAATTCGCCGTGCGCTGGGCGCGACGCGGGTACAGATCCTGCGCTATTTCCAGACCGAAAATTTCCTGTTGGCAAGCATTGGCATCACGCTGGGCATGTTGCTGGCCTATGCGATCAATCAAGTGTTGATGGGCAAGTACGAATTGCCGCGACTACCGCTGTTCTACCTCCCGATCGGCGCCGTCACGCTGTGGCTGCTGGGACAGTTCGCGGTGTATTGGCCGGCACGCCGTGCCGCGGCCGTGTCGCCGGCGATCGCCACCCGCAGCGCATGAGGCCACTGAGGGACACGCCCGCCGGCGTGCATCGGCGGGCTTAAGCTATCGAACCACGCCTGGACGCCCCGCATGCCCGCCATCCTCGTCATCGACGATAACCCCGCCGTCGCCACCGCGCTGGAGCTGCTGCTCTCCCTGCATGACATCGACGTGGTGCACGCGGCATCGCCGGCCGACGGCTTGCTGCGGCTGCGCAACGAGGACATCGGCCTGGTCATCCAGGACATGAATTTCGAAACCGACACCACCTCGGGCGAGGAAGGCGTGGCGCTGTTCCACCAGCTGCGCGCGGAGCATCCCGACCTCCCGGTGATCCTGCTCACCGCGTGGACGCATCTGGAATCCGCCATCGACCTGGTCAAGGCCGGCGCGGTGGATTACCTGGCCAAGCCCTGGGACGACCGCAAGCTGCTGGCCACGGTCAACAACCTGCTGGAGCTTGCGCAGGCACAACGCGACCTGGCGCAGGAACGCAGCAGCGAACGACAGCGGCGCGAGGCGCTGCTGGGCGGGCATGATCTGCGCGGCGTGGTGTTTGCCGACGACGCCAGCGAAACGATGCTGGCGCTTGCCTGCCAGGTTGCACGCGCGGACATTCCGGTGCTCATCACTGGCCCGAACGGCACCGGCAAGGAAAAGTACGCCGAAATCGTGCATGCCAATTCCAGCGTCCGCAGCGGCCCGTTCATCGCCCTGAATTGCGGCGCACTGCCGGCGGACTTGATCGAAGCCGAGCTGTTCGGCGCCGACGCGGGTGCCTACACCGGCGCCAACAAACCGCGCGAAGGCAAGTTCGAAGCGGCCGATGGCGGCACCTTGTTCCTCGACGAGGTCGGCACCTTGCCACTGGCTGGGCAGGTGAAGCTGCTGCGCGTGCTGGAAACCGGCCGCTTCGAGCGGCTGGGCAGCAATCGCGAACGCAGCGTCAAGGTGCGCATCGTCAGCGCCACCAATGCGGATCTGCCGGCACTGATTGCCGCGGGCAGGTTCCGCGAAGACCTGTTCTACCGCCTCAACGGGATCGAACTGCGGCTGCCGCCGCTGAGCGCCCGCCCGCGCGACATCCTGCCGTTGGCGCGGCATTTCCTGCCCGCTGGAAAGCGCCTCGGGGAGGAGGCCGAACGCACACTGCAGCGCTATCCATGGCCGGGCAACGTGCGCGAGTTGCGCAACGTGATGCAGCGCGCTGCGCTGCTGGCGCGTGACGAGGTCGTGTCGGTCGCAGATCTCGGCCTGCCGGCGATCTCCGCTGCTGCACGCCCTGCCGGCACCGACGAGCCCGATCGCGCCGCCATCGAGGCCGCACTGGATCGCTGCGGCGGCGTGTTGTCACAGGCGGCGGCCGAGCTGGGCCTGTCTCGGCAGGCACTGTACCGTCGGCTGGACCGGCTTGGCATTGCGCGCGACTGACATGCTTCGATTTCGCAGGCTTTCCGTCGCCGCGCGCATGGCCGCAATCGCTTGCGCCGGCATCGCGCTGGCGTCGTTGAGCGCGCTGCAGCTGGCGCGCTGGCTGCCGCCGTGGGCCGCCACGCTGCTCGCCACGCTTGCCGTTGGCGCATGCACGGCCATCGCGACCTGGCGGGCACTGGCGCCGATGCACGCCCTGTTCCGCGCGCTGGCCGGCACCGTGGCCAGCTATCGCGATGGTGATTACAGCTTCGGCATTGCCTGGGATGGCGGCGGCGATCTCGGCCACCTGGTCGCCACGCACAACGCACTCGGCGCCGCCCTGCGCGGGCAGCGGCTGGCGCTGGTGCAGCGCGAACTGCTGCTCGACACCATGGTGCAGAACACACCGGTCGCCATGGTGCTGGTGGATCCTTCCGGGCGCGTGGTGCTGGGCAACCTGGCCGCGCGCCGGATGCTGGGCGATGGCAAGCGCATGGAAGGACGCACCTTCGACGGCGTGCTGGCCGGCGCCGACCCTGCGGTGCAGGACGCTTTTGTGCGCGGCGGCGATGGCATGTTCACCGTCGGCCACGAGGACGACGAGGATATCTACCACCTGTCACGGCGCAGTTTCCGGCTCAACGGCCGCAGCCACGAACTCATCCTGTTGCGCCAGCTCACCGCCGAACTGCGCCGCCAGGAAGTGCAGACGTGGAAAAAAGTGATCCGCGTCATCAGCCACGAATTGAACAACTCCCTGGCGCCGATTGCGTCACTGGCGCATTCCGGCGGCGAACTGCTGCGCCGTGGCCAGCTCGAGCGGCTGCCAACGGCGCTGGCGACCATCGAGGAGCGCGCGCGCCACCTGGAGAGCTTCATCCGCGACTATGCACGGTTTGCCAAGCTGCCTTCGCCGCGCGTCGAACCGGTGGAATGGCAGCGCTTCGCTGCCCAGTTGCGCACCCAGGTCGAGTTCGCCTTCGACCTGCAGCCTGTCGATGGCATCGGCCGTTTCGATGCCGCGCAAGTGGAACAGGCGCTGATCAATTTGCTGAAAAACGCGCATGAGTCCGGGACGCCGCACGACCAGGTGAAACTGGCGGTGCGCAAGTTGCCGGACAGTTGGCGCATCGACGTGCTCGATCGCGGCAGCGGAATGAACACCGCGGTACTGGCCAATGCGCTGCTGCCGTTCTATTCCACCAAGCGCAATGGCACCGGGTTGGGGCTGGCGCTGGCGCGCGAAATCGCCGAAGCGCACGGCGGGCGCATCGCCCTGCTCAACCGCGACGGCGGGGGCCTGTGCGTGTCGATGGTGCTGCCGGCGTAGCGCAGCGCGTTTTTCGCTGCGCGGTGAAGTCCCACCACGGCCGCGCGTCTTCGCCGCGCATGAATGCGGTGATCGACAGGAACACATCGATCACGCAGGGGTCGTGCCGCACGCCGGTCTTGCGGCACAGCGCTTCGTACATCGAAAGCGCATCTGCGGCCAGCAGTTGCTGCGGGCGTTCGATGCCGATCAGGCGCAGGTCACCGGCAATCGAGGGGCCGACATTGGGCAGGTCGGTCAGCGCATGGAGTGCATCACGGCGCACGCGCGCGGGATTCACGGCGCCTTCTTCTGCGGCCGTTTCCAGGCCTCGACCACCGCCTGATGCGCGCGCGCCACGCTCAGCTTGCCTGCCGGCGCGTGCCTGGTGATGGTGGAACCTGCGGCAATGGTCGCGTCCTTGCCAATCGTCACCGGTGCCACCAGCGCCGAATTGGAGCCGATGAACGCGCCATCTTCAATGGTGGTGGTGGACTTGTTCACGCCATCGTAGTTGCAGGTGATGGTGCCCGCGCCGACATTGACGCCCGCGCCGATCACCGCATCGCCCAGGTAGGCCAGGTGATTGGCTTTGCTGCCACGGCCCAGCGTTGTTTTCTTGGTCTCGACGAAGTTGCCGACATGCACGCCGTCCGCCAGCACGGTCCCGGGACGCAGCCGCGCATAGGGGCCGATGTGCGCCGCGCCTTCGGTGCGGGCGCCGTCGATGTCGCAATGTGCGGCAACCAGTGTTCCGGCGGCCAGCGAGGCATCCCTGAGCCGGCAAAACGGGCCGATGCGCACGCCGTCAGCCAGCGTCACTTCTCCCTCCAGCACCACATCGACGTCGATCTCCACGTCACGCCCAACGCGCACGCTGCCGCGAATGTCCAGGCGCGCCGGATCCGCCACCCGCGCGCCCTGCGCGCACAGCGCCTTCACCTGCCGAAGCTGGAACGCGCGCTCCAGCTGCGCCAGCTGCCACGGGTCGTTGGCGCCTTCGGTTTCCAGCGGGTCGGCGACGATCACGATTTCCGCGGCGGAGTACTCGTCCGCGGCGGCGGCGAACACGTCGGTGAGGTAATACTCACCCTGCGCATTGTCGTTGCGCAGGCCGTCCAGCCACTGCTTCAGCGCGTTGCCATCGGCGGCGATCACGCCGGTATTGATCAGGCCGATCCGGCGCTGCCCGTCGTCGGCATCCTTGTGCTCCACGATCGCCGCCACGTGCCCTTCCGCATCGCGCACGATCCGCCCGTAGCCCGCCGGGTCAGCCGGTTCCGCCGCCAGCACCGCCAGCCGGCGCGGCGAAGCCAGCAACCGCTGCAGGGTGGTTGCAGTGATCAGCGGCACATCGCCGTACAGCACCAGCACGCGCGCACCGTCCGGCACGCCCGGCATCGCCTGCTGCACCGCATGGCCGGTGCCAAGCTGTTGCGCCTGCTCGGCCCAGAGCAGGTCGGGCTGGCCCGCGAATGCCGCACGCACCTGCCCGCCGCCGTGGCCGTACACGATGTGGATGGCCTCGGGCGACAGCGCCCGTGCGGCGTTGACCACGTGCGCCAACATCGGCTGGCCCGCGATCTTCTGCAGCACCTTGGGCAGCGTGGACCTCATTCGCTTGCCTTCGCCTGCGGCAAGGATGATGACGTGCAGGGCGGCGGGCGATGCGGGCATGGGCGGGTCTCCGGGATCAGGGGAGATTCTAGCCGTCGCGCAGCCGGCCCGGCTTGCCGGACAATGATCCAATGACTCTGCGACGACATCTTGGCGGCTAGGCCGTCGCCGGCCTGCTGCAATGGGGGCTGGAATACGCCGTGATGCTGGCGCTCAGCCAGTGGCTGCTGCCGGTGGCGCCAGCCAATGTCGTGGGGCGCATTTGCGGGGCGATGCCGGGATTCTGGCTCAACGGCAGGTGGACGTTCGCAAGCCCAGGCACCCGACTGGGCCGCCGCGCGCTGCTGCGCTTCGGCTGCGCATGGCTGGCCTTGACCGCATTGAACACCGCCATCGTCGGCCTGCTTGGCCAGCACGCCGGCCTGCGCGCCGCGCAGCTTTTCAAGCCCGCCGCCGACTTGCTGTCGGGCGGCGTGGGCTTCCTGCTGTCACGCCACTGGATCTACCGGCGCTAGTACGCGAACTCGCAGAACAGCGGATCCACGCTGCCGTGCCACTCGCCGTTGAACAGCTCCAGCTTGCGCTCGGCCGGGGTCTTGCCGGATTCGGCGATCTCGATCAGCGGATCCAGGAACCGCGATTCGTCCACCCCCTGGCTGTTGCGCACGGCACGACGCTGCAATCCGGCCACCGCGATCTTCACCGCCTCGCGGGCCAGGTCGCGTGCCGTGCCGTTGCGGAATGGCAGCTTCAGCGCCTGCCTGGGCACGCCATCGCGCAGGGCGTGGCGCTCGGCCATCGAGAAATCCTTGACCAGATCCCACGCCGCGTCCAGCGCCGCATCGTCGTACAGCAAGCCCACCCAAAATGCCGACAGCGCGCACAGCCGGCTCCAGGGGCCGCCATCGGCGCCGCGCATTTCCAGGAATTTCTTCAACCGCACTTCGGGAAACGCGGTGGTCATGTGGTCGTTCCAGTCGCGCAGGGTCGGCAGCGCGCCGGGCAGCACATCGAGTTTGCCGCGCAGGAAGTCGCGGAACGACTTGCCGCTGGCATCGTGATAAATGCCATCGCGATAGGAAAAATACATCGGCACGTCGAGCAGGTAATCGACGTAACGCTCATAGCCGAAGCCGTCCTCGAACACGAAGTCCAGCATCCCGGTGCGGCCGGCGTCGGTGTCGGTCCAGATGTGCGAGCGGTAGCTCAGATAGCCGTTGGGCTTGCCTTCGGTGAATGGCGAATCGGCGAACAGCGCGGTGGCAATCGGCTGCAGCGCCAGCGACACGCGGAACTTCTTCACCATGTCCGCTTCGCTGGCGTAGTCCAGGTTGACCTGCACCGTGCAGGTGCGGGTCATCATGTCGAGGCCAAGCGTGCCGACCTTGGGCATGTACTCGCGCATGATCCTGTAGCGACCCTTCGGCATCCATGGCATGTCCTCGCGCCGCCACTTGGGCTGGAAACCCATGCCGAGAAAGCCCAACCCCAGCTCGTCGGCCACTTCGCGCACTTCGCGCAGGTGGTCGCCCACTTCCTTGCAGGTCTGGTGGATGTTTTCCAGCGGCGCGCCGGACAGTTCCAGCTGGCCGGCAGGCTCCAGCGTCACCGACGCCGCATCCCGCAGCAGCGCGATGGTGCGGCCGCCCTCCTGCACCGGCTGCCAGCCAAAGCGCGTCAATCCGGTCAGCAATGCCTCGATGCCGCGCTCGCCATCGAACTCGGGCGGACGCAGATCAGCCAGGCGGAAACCGAATTTCTCGTGCTCGGTGCCGATGCGCCAATCACTGCGGGGTTTTTCCCCCGAGGCCAGCACCTGCGCCAATTGACGATGGTCGGTAATCGGCAGGTCACTGGCAGTGCTGGGTCCGGACATCGGCGTCGTCTATCGGAAGGCCAAGCAGGATAGCCCCCATTGCCCACTCATCGCAGCACTGCGGCTGCACGTTCAGCGTTCTGCGCATGCGCGCAATGTGGTTACCACTCCAGCCAACGGGCCACCACCGAACGCAATTCATCCACGCCCTGCTTGGACTCGCCGGAAAACAGCTGAACGCTCACGCTGTCGGCAAACGCCCGCGAAAGCTCCATCCGCACTGCCTGCAGGGTGTTGCCGGCCGCACCCCGGCCCAATTTGTCGGCCTTGGTCAGCAACACGTGGGCCGGCAGGCCGCGACGCATGGCATAGCCCAGCATTTGCCGGTCGTAGTCCTTGAGCGGATGCCGGATATCCATCACCACCACCAGCCCGCGCAAGGCGAAGCGGCTGCCGAAATAGGTGTCGAGGAACGCCTGCCAGTGTGCCTGCAGGTCTTGCGGCACCTTGGCATAGCCATAGCCGGGCAAGTCCACCAGATAGCGGTCTTCGCGCGGCGGTATGCCAAAGAACACCAGTTGCTGGGTTCGTCCCGGGGTCTTGGACACCCGCGCCAGCGCATTTTGCTGGCACAGCGCGTTGAGCGCCGAGGATTTGCCGGCATTGGAACGACCGGCGAAGGCCACCTCGAAGCCGCCATCGGGCGGCAATTGGCGGAGCGTATGGGCGGCCAGCAGGTACTGGGCGCGGGCAAAAGGATTGGGCACGGCCATCTGCATAGCATCGCATGTCCGGGCCACTTCGCCGCGATGGTTTGACCGGCTTGGGCGCGCCGACCATAATTTGCCGGTTCCGGGGTGATTGCCGCCCTTTCAACCCTGTGGAGTCCTGCATGCGCCCTGTACACGCCTTTGCCGGTATTGCCTGCCTTGCTCTTGCCGCGGCGGCCTACGCCCAGAGCACCGCAGTTGCCGTGCCCGACAACGCCCCGGTGCAGGTCGCGCCATTGCAGGAAAAGCCCGCCAGCTGGGGTGACGCCCAAGCAGGACAAAGCAAAGCCGGCGTCTGCGCCGCCTGCCACGGCCTGGACGGCAACGCGATGCAGCAAAATGCACCGCGCATCGCCGGCATGCCCGAGCGTTACATCGCCGAGCAACTGCACCTGTTCAAGAGCGGCCAGCGCACCAACGGCCTGGCGGCGATCATGGCGCCGTTTGCCGGCATGCTGAGCGCGCAGGACATGCGCGACGTCGGCGCCTGGTTCTCCAAGCAGGCCGCCGGCGCCGGCGTGGCCGATGACACCCTCATCGCCACTGGCCCGAACAAGGACATGAAGTTCTATCAGGTCGGCGAAACGCTGTTCCGCAACGGCGACGCCAGCCGCGGCATTCCGGCCTGCATGGCCTGCCATGGCCCGTCCGGTGCGGGCAATCCCGGCCCGGCGTATCCGGCGCTGCACGGCCAGGATTCTGTCTATGTGGCGCGCCGCCTGGAGGAATACCGCGCCGGCGCCACCACCTACACCAGCCCGGCGCATTTCAAGCTGATGGCGACCGTCTCCAAGTCGCTGAGTGACGAAGAAATCAAATCGCTGGCCAGCTATGTGCAGGGGCTGCATACCCGCGAACCCGGCACCACCAAGGAAAGCATCGCCCGCTGACCGGCGCTGCTTCACCATGCGTTCGCCCTGGGCCGCGCATGCTTGCCCGGGCACCCTGACCGCTGGAACCCGACCCGATGCGCGCACTGTTGTTGTCGATGGCCCTGCTGCTGACCGCGGCACTTTTCCCGGCACACGCCCAGGCCGCCCTGCCTGGCCTGACCGAAGGTGTCCAGTACCGCGCAATCGACGGGGGCCAGCCTTACCAAGCGCTGCCTCCCGGCATGGTTGAAGTGGCCGAGGTGTTCGCCTACACCTGCCCGCACTGCGCGCACTTCGCCCCCACCCTGGACGCGTGGGCGAAGCAGCTTCCCCCGCACGCCAAACTGGTGCTGGTGCCGGGCGTGTTCGGCCGTGATGATGACTGGGCCCGCGCCTTCTTCGCCGCACAGGCCAGCAAATCTCTGGCGGTGCTGCATCCGCGCCTGTTCGCCGCCATCCACGAGACCGGCGAACTGCCGCGCAACGCCGATCGCGCGCAGATCACGGCCTTTGCCGGCAAAATCCCCGGGGTCAACGCCGCCTCCTTCAAGGCCGCGATGCAGAACGACGCCGCGCTGCTTCCAAAGCTGAAGTACGCCTATGAATTTTCCGCGCGCAGCCAAGTCGAGGGCACGCCTTCGCTGATTGTCGCCGGGCGCTACCTGATTCTCGGCAACAGCTACGAAAACCTGCTGGCCAACGCCCGCGCCGTGGTCAACGCGCTGGCCCCGAAAAAAACAGCGCCGGCCAAGGCTGCCGCCAAACCGGCCGCTCCCCGCTCCTGATCGCATGATGGAATCCCCATGACCCGCTCACGCATCGCCCTGCTCCTGCTCGCCCTGTTGTCCCTGGCCGCCTGCAAGAACGAAGCCCCGGCGGCGGTCACGGCCGCCGACGCCTCCGCCGCACAAGCGGCGTCGGCGCCGCAAGCCAGCGCCGAAGATCCCCAGCGCGCGGCGTTGGGCGAAGCCAACGCGAAAGCCTCCCTGGAAGCGGCCGCCAAGGCGCCGGCACCGGTGGACGGCGTGGACTATGTGACGATCCCGAATGGCCAGCCGTTCGACACCGCGCCCGGCAAGGTCGAGGTGGTGGAGTTCTTCGGCTACGTCTGCCCGGTCTGCGCTGCCGTCCAGCCAACGGTGGCCGCGATGGAAGCCAAATTCCCGCCGGACGTGCATTTCGTGCCCGTGCCGGCCGCGTTCGGGTCGATGTGGGACAACTACGCCAAGGCCTATTACGCCGCCGATGCGATGGGGCTGGTCGGCAAGACCCATGACGCCATGTTCCGCGCCATCCACATCGACCAGACCCTGAAGGGCGAGCGCGGCATGGACAGCCCCGAGGACATCGCCGCGTTCTACCGCAGCTACGGCGTGGACCCGAACCAGTTCCTCAGCAGCATGCAGAGCTTCGCCGTGGCCACCAAGGTCAACCGCGCCCGGCAGTACATGACCGACGCCTTCGCCAATGGCGACCAGATGGGCACGCCCGCGTTCCTGGTCAACGGCAAGTACCGCGTCAAGGGCAAGTCGTTCGACGACATGTTCCGCATTCTCAACCAGCTGATTGCATCCGAGCGCGCCAAGCTCGCCGGCGCGGCACCCGCGGCACCCGCGGCACCCGCCGCACCCGCCGCACCCGCACCCGCACCCGCACCCGCCAAGGCCTGAGCATCCCGCGAAAACCACCCATGCCTGCCCGCCGGCTGCGCCTGCTGAGTGCCAATATCCAGGCCGGCTCCAGCACGCGTGGCTACCACGACTACGTGGCGCGCAGCTGGTCGCACGTGCTGCCGGGCGGCAACAAGCGCGGCGCGCTGGACAGCATCGCCGAACTCGCCGGCCGGCACGACATCGTTGGCCTGCAGGAGGCCGACCCCGGCAGCCTGCGCTCGGGCTTCACCAACCAGACCCAATACCTGGCACAGCGCGCCGGCTTTGCCTACTGGAGCCACCAGCCCAATCGCCGCATGGGTGGCGTCGCGTCCAGTGCCAATGGGCTGCTCAGCCGGCTGGAACCACGGCTGGTCGAGGAATTCCCGCTGCCGGGCCGGGTCAAGGGCCGCGGCGTGCTCACCGCCACCTTCGGCCATGGCGAATCCGCCTTGACCATCGCCATCGCCCACTTGTCGCTGGGCAGCCAGTCGCGCGCCACGCAGCTCGGCTTCATCGCCGAACTGCTGGCGCACCGCTCGCACGCGGTGCTGATGGGCGATTTCAACTGCAATCCGGACAGCCCGGAGATGCAGGCGCTGTATCGGCATACCCAGCTGCAGCCGCCCGATCGCTGCGTGCTCACGTTTCCTTCGTGGCGACCGCAGCGCGCCATCGACCATATGCTGGTCACCCCGGCGCTGGGGATCAGCGCGATGCAGGCGCTGCCCGCCGCGCAGTCCGATCACCTGGCGCTTTCGGTGGATCTGGACGTGCCGGAAACAGCGCTGCGTTGACTAGCGCAGCGCGCTGTAGGCGAACGCGCTGCCGACCAGCAGCAGGAACCCCGCGAACACGCGCTGGAGCGCTGGCCCGCTGATCGCGTGCGCCAACCGCGCGCCGAAAGGCGCCGCCAGCATCGAGGTGATCGCCACGCCGACTGCCGCCGGCAAATACACGTAACCCACCGCGCCGGGCAGCGGCAGTGCGCCGGCAGGCGCCTGCAGCGCATAGCCCAAGGCACTGCCCAAGCCAATGAAAATCCCGCAGGCCGATGAGGTGCCCACCGCCCGCACCGGCGCAACGCCGCGCCAGACCAGCAGCGGCACGGTCAGGCTGCCGCCACCAATCCCGACGATGGCCGACACCATGCCGATGCCGGCGCCTGCCAACGTGTAGCCAGGCCCGCGCGGCACCCGCGCATCCACCCCGCCTGCCGCGGCCCTCGACAGCAGCATCTGCGCCGCGATCACGAAGCAATAGCCGGCCACACACCAGCGCAACACGCCATCCTCCAGCGCGATGGCCAAGCCGCTGCCCAACCAGCCACCCAACAGCACGCCGGGCACCATCCACGCCACCGTCGGCCACAGCACGCTGCCGCGCCGGTGATGGGCGCGCGCCGACGAGGCTGCGGTCAGCACGATGCTGGCCAGCGAGCTGGCCAGTGCCGCATGCATCGCCGCATCCGCAGGCACTCCCTGCCGGGGCAGCAGCCACGCCAGCGCAGCCACCAGGGTCAATCCGCCGCCGATGCCCAGCAGACCGGCCAACACGCCGACGCCGGCGCCAAGCAGCAGATACATCAACAGGAACGACATCGTGCATCCATCGCAAAAGACGTTCATCGATGCTCGGCTATAGTCCAGTGATGCACAAGTTCACCCACGCCTTGCTGCTTGGTTTCGCGCTTGCAGCCTGCCCCTGCGCAACGCAGGCGCAGGCAGCGGAGTCGCGCCCGTCGCCCCTGCTGCAGCGCACGCCCGTGAAGATTGCCGCGCCGGACCCCGCGCTCAAGGCCGCGCTTGATGCGGCCAGCCGCAGTGGCCTGGACGACCTCGCCCTGGCCGGCTTCCGCAATCAGCCATTGGCCGGCTGGCTGGACTACGCCGCGCTGCGTTCGCGCTTCGACACCCTGCCGCTGGCGCGCGGCGATGCCTTCCTTGCCGCCCATGCCAATGAAGCGGTCGCCGCCGCATTCCGCAGCGAATGGCTCACCGCGCTGGCCAGGCGCAACGAATGGCAGGCCTTCCTCGCCAACTGGGATGCCGGGCTCGACGACGCGGCATTGCGTTGCCTGCGCCTGCAGGCCCTGATGGCGATGAACCGCGTGGATGCGCAGTGGCGCAGCGAGGCACAGGCGCTGTGGCGCAGCAGCGGCAAGTCATTGCCATCGCAGTGCGACGCGCCGTTTGCGCTGCTCGCCGCACAAGGCGGCCTCACCGACGCGCTGCGCTGGGAGCGCTTCGACAAGGCGGCCGATGCCGCGCAATCCGGCGTGATGCGCGCCATCGCGCGCGGACTTCCCGCCGCCGACGTTGCGCAGGCGAACGCCTATGCTGCCTACCTCGATGCCCCCGATGGCTCCGCCGTGGCGTGGCCAAGGACCGCGCGCAGCCGGGCGGTAGCCGCAACGGCATTGGCGAAACTGGCCAAGGCATCGCCGGATCAGGCCGAGGCACTGTTGCCGCCGGTGGCCAGCGCACTGGACTTCAGCGAAGCCGACAGCGGACGCGTGCGGTATCAGATCGCCCTGTGGACGGCCGCATCCTACCTGCCGGATTCGGCCCGGCGACTGGCCAACGTGCCGGCATCGGCATGGGATGAAAGCCTGCACGAATGGCAGGCGCGCGAAGCCATGGCACGCAGCGACTGGGCGAGTGCACTGGCCGCGATCCGGCGCATGCCGGACGCACAGCGCAACGATTCGCGCTGGCTGTATTTCGCCGCGCGCACCAGCGAACTGGCCGGCAGCCCCGCCGATGCCCGCGCGCTGTATGCGCAGGCCGCGCGCAAGGCCGACTTCCACGGCTTCCTTGCCGCCGATCGGCTGAACCAGCCGTATGCGTTGTGCCCCTGGCAGCCCGCGATCCTGCCCGCCGCCAAGCAGGCCATCGCCCGCGACCCGGCCATCGTTCGCGCCCTGCAGCTGTTCATGCTGGATCGTCGCGGCTGGGCCGTGCGCGAATGGAACGCGGCGCTGGCGCGCTTCAACGACCAGCAGCGCCGGCTCGCGGTGGAAGTCGCGCAAGACAACGGCTGGTTCGACCGCGGCGTGTTCGGCCTGGTCAACGTGGCCGGCAAATCCCATCCGGAAGAGCAGCAGCTGTACCTGCTGCGCTTCCCGCTGCACCACGACGCCAGCATTCGCCGCGAAGCCGCGCACAACAACCTCGATCCCGCCTGGATTGCCGCCGAAATACGCGCCGAATCGGTGTTCGACAGCAACGCACGCTCGGCTGCCGATGCACGCGGATTGATGCAGGTCCTGCCTTCGACCGGCGCCGGCATCGCCGCGAAAATCGGCCTGCCATGGCAGGGCGGCGACAGCCTGTACGACGCCGACACCAACATCGCCATCGGCAGCGCCTACCTGCGCCAACTGATGGATCGATACGGCGGCAAACCCTATCAGGTGATCGCCGGCTACAACGCCGGGCCGACGCCGCTGGGACGCTGGATGGCGCAGCGCCCGGCGATGGATGCGGATTTCTGGATCGAAACGATCAGCTACAAGGAAACCCGCGACTACGTGACCCGCGTACTCAGCTTCAGCACGCTCTACGACTGGCGCCTCAATGGCAACGCCCTGCGCCTCTCGGACCGCCTGCTGGGAACCACCAACGGCGCCCGCAAGGGCTTTGCGTGCCCGGTGCAGGCGCCCGCAAAACCGGCTCCGCCAGTGGCGCCACCGCAAACGCCGGCGCGGCGCCGCTGAGGGTTGTCGTGCATCATCCCGCCATGACAGGCACGCGTCCGCACGGCATCACCCGTTACCTCGTCGGCGGCGCCGTGCGCGACGCGCTGCTGGGGCTGCCACCGGGCGATCGCGACCATGTGGTGGTGGGCGCCAGCGTGCAGCAGATGCTGGAGGCCGGCTATCGGCAAGTCGGCCGCGACTTTCCGGTGTTCCTACATCCGCAGACCCGCGAGGAACATGCGCTGGCGCGCACCGAGCGCAAATCCGGGCGCGGCTACACCGGCTTCATGGTGCACGCCGATCCATCGGTGACGCTGGAAGACGACCTGCGCCGCCGCGATTTCACCATCAACGCGATCGCCCGCGCCGAAGACGGCACGCTGGTCGATCCGTTCGGCGGCGTGCGCGACCTCGAAGCGCGCGTGCTGCGGCACGTCGGCGAGGCGTTCGTCGAGGATCCGCTGCGGGTGCTGCGCGCGGCCCGCTTCATGGCCCGCTTCGCGCCGCTGGGCTTCACCGTCGCCCCGGACACGCTGGCGCTGATGCGGCAGATGGCCGATGGCGGCGAACTGGCCACGCTGGTGCCGGAGCGCGTCTGGCAGGAACTTGCCAAGGCACTGCGCAGCGCCTCGCCGGCCGCCTTCCTGCGCACCCTGCGCGCTGCCGACGCACTGCGCGCGATCCTGCCGGAAGTCGATGCCCTGTACGGCGTGCCGCAGCGCGCCGATTACCATCCGGAAATCGACAGCGGCCTGCATTGTGAACTGGTCTGCGACATGGCCGCGCAGTTGGCGGCCGGCGACGACCTGGTCGGCTACGCCGCACTGTGCCACGACCTGGGCAAGGCGCTGACGCCAGCCGACACCCTGCCGCGTCACCTGATGCATGAGCAGCGCGGCATTGCGCCCACGCTCGCGATGAGCGAGCGCCTGAAGGTGCCGGCCGAACATCGCGAACTGGCCGTCGCCTGCTGCCGCGAGCATCTCAACGTGCATCGCATCGACGAACTGAAAGCCGCCACCGTGCACGAGCTGATCGCCCGCTGCGACGGCTTCCGCAAACCTGCCCGCATCGATCAGTTGGCCACCGTTTGCGAAGCCGATGCACGCGGCCGCGGCGGGCGCTCGCAAGCAGCCTATCCGCAGGCGGCGAAGCTGCGTCGGCTGCAGGCGGCCGCGCTGGCGATACGCGGCGATGTCATTGCCGCAACCGGCGTCACCGGCCCGGCATTCGGCGAGGCGCTGCGCAAGGCGCGCATTGCCGCGATTGCAGCTGCATAGTCATCGCCGCTGCCATACACGGCTCGTCAATCCCGCGAAGGCGGGAATCCAGCCATTGCCGTTGCTTCGCATTTCCTGGACGACAACAGCGAAAGCTGGATTCCCGCCTTCGCGGGAATGACAAACCAAATCAGATGGCATCAAATGCTGATTTTCCAGCCCTGCTTCTCCATCGCCCACATCGCCAACCACCAAAACGCGACGAACATTGCCGCCACCGCCAACGAGGCCAGCTTGCCGTCGCCGAGCAGCGCGGCGGCATGCGCGTAGGCCGCGCCGAACAGGCCCCACTTCTCCAGCACGCACGCCATCAGCCACGAGCCGGCATACGCGGTGATGGCATTGATGCCCATGCTGCGCCCGAACGGCGGCCAACCGCGCAGGTCGAACAGCGCGTGGCACAGCGCCAGCAGCAGCAGCGACCAACCGGCCGCGTAGACCGCGTAGGACGACGTCCACAGGTTCTTGTTCCACGGCATTGCCAGCGACCACAGCCAGCCCAGCGCGAGCGCACCGGCGCCCGCAAGCAGCAAGGTCCGCATGCCGCGCTCGCGCAGCCATGCCCCGGCGCGCACGCCGATCAGCGTGGTGGCGATGGCCGGCAAGGTGCTGAGCAACCCTTCCGGATCGTGACCGCGCCCGCTGGCGGCGTCGAACTGGTAGGCGTGCGCACCCAGCATCCAGGTGTCGATCCGGCTGGCGAGGTTGTCCAGCGGCGGGTAGCCGCCGCTGGCCGCCAGCAGCGCCCAATAGCCCAGCAGGATCGCGGCGATCGCGCCCCACTGCGCGCGCGGCGACAGCCGCAGCGCCAGCGTGGCGGCCACCCCGTAGCACAGGCCGATGCGCTGCAGGACGCCCCACGGGCGGAACACGTCCTTGTCGTAGCCCCACATCGCCACAAGGTAGAGCAGCATGCCCACCGCCACCAGCCGCAGCGCGCGCAGCCAGATCTTCAACGGCGGCGCCCCCGGCTTCAGCCCCAATGCGATCGACGCGCCGACCACGAACAGGAAGTTGGGGAAGATCAGGTCGGTGGGGGTGAAGCCATTCCATTCGGAATGTTCCAGCGGCGCGTACACGTGCGCCCAGCTGCCCGGATAGTTGACCAGCAGCATCAACGCCACCGCCCAGCCGCGCAGCACATCCACCGATGCAAATCGCAGCGGCCGCCGCGGCAACCCTTCATCCCGCATCGTTGTCCCCTTGAAAGCCGGTCAGAACCGGTGGTCAAACTCCAGCAAGGCATCCCGCAGCGGCGTGAACGCACTGGCCAATCCGATCAGTGCGCCGATGCCATTGGCCAGGGCATCGGCGCGATCCAGCGTGCGCCCCAATCCCATCTGCGCCTGCAAAAACTCCAGGCCGATCCCCATCAACACCAGCAGCACGCAAATGAAGCCCCACGACAGTCGCCGCGCGAACAGCTGCACCGCGCCGCCGGCCAGTACGGCATAGGCAGCGAAGTGCTCGAACTTGTCGCTGACCGGCAACGCGGGCAAATCCTTGCCCGGCAGCAGCGAGCCCGCCACCACCACCGCGATCGCCAGCATCCACAAGCCCGCCCACAACCACGGCCGGCGGAACGGCTTCAGCGAACGTCCCATGCGCCGCGCCCGGCTCACAGGCGATGGCTCAGGTCACCCAGCGCGAATGCTGGCTCAAGATCCACGCCTCGCTGGAACCCGATGGCCTGGAAGCGCTCGCCCATCTCGCTGGGCAGCGTCAGTGCCTTCGCCTGCTGGCGCAGGTTGTGCAATGCCACTTCGTCGGTGGCCTGCGCCTCCAGCCCGAGCAAATGCGTCTGCAGGCCATTGCCCAGCAGGAAACTGGCCTGCGAGCAGTACCCCGAAAACGCGAAGCCGGCGCCCACGCCGGCCTCGGCCAGCGCGGTGAAATCCACGGATGCCGTGATGTCCTGCAGCCCCGGCCACGCAAACACATCGCCGGTGACATGGTGCTGGCGGAAGGCGCGCAAGGTGCCGTCGCCACGCTCGGGCAGGTAGTACTCGCCGCGCGCGTAACCGTAGTCGATGAACACCATCGCGCCGCGCTGCATGCCGCCAGCCACGGCCTGGATCCAGTAAGGCAGCTGCGCCAACAGCTCACTGCGGTAGCCCTCCGCGAACGGCTCGGGCAACTGCTGCTCGACATGCCGCACCGCCGCGGCCAGCAGGGGATCGGCGGGCTGCTCGCGGCGCACGAAGCGGCCCTCGCCATCCAGCGCGACGAACTCTTCCATTACTTCACCCGCGCGCATCGAAAACCGTGGCACAGGCAGCGCGTCGATCACTTCATTGGCGAACAGCACGCCATTCCACGGCTCCTGGATCGGCCCATCCAGCCATTCCACCCGCGCAAGCAGCGCCGCCGGAAGTCGCTGCTGCAAACGCTGGCGCTGGCGCTGGCGCAGATCCGCACTGGGCTCCAGGATCGCGTATCGCGCCGGCAACGCGTCATCGGCCTGCAACTGCAGCAGGCACGCTTCGGCAAAGGCGCCGCTGCCGCCGCCCAGCTCGAACAACACTGCCCCGGCATCGAGCTGGCGCAGCACCGCGCCCAGCGCCGTGGCCACGCACGCGGAAAACAGCGGCGAGCGCTCGGGTGCGGTCGTGAAGTCGCCGCCAGGCCCGAACTTGTGCGCGCCGGCGCTGTAATACCCAAGCCCCGGCGCATACAGCGCCAGCTCCATGAACTTCCAGAACGGGATGCCGCCGCCGGCCGCGATGATGTGCTCCTGGATGACCTCGCGCAGATGCGCGCTGTGCGCCTGCGCTTCGGCGGCGGGCGCCGACAGGCCGCTCACGCGTCCACTCTCAGCCGCCGCCCGGCACTCTGCCCCGGACCGGAGAACACCCGCACCTCGATCTCGCCGATGCGATGCTCGCGCATCTCGTCGCGGTTGGCGGTCAGGCGGGTCAGGAAATGCGCGGCGAATTCTTCCAGGGTCGCATTGGCGATCGGCAGCAACAGCACGTCGCTGCGCAGGAACGGGATGCGCTGGCCATTGAACACCGCAATGACATGCTCGCCCAGCTCCTCGATTTGCAGGTACGGCGAGCGGGTTGGCAGGATCGTCCATTCATTGAGCTCGCGGCACAGCGCGATCACGGTGTCCTTGTAGATGCCGTAATCGAAGCACATGCCATTGCCCAGCATGCGCGCCTCGATATCGACCTCGACCCGGAAATTGTGCCCGTGCAGGCGCTCGCGCTCGGTTGCCGAGAAGATGGTGAAGTGCGCAGCGGCGAATTTCATCGCCTGCTTCGCCAGACGGATGGTGACGATGTCGTTCACTGGAAATCTGCCTCCCCGATGTCGCCCAGCTGCGGGCGCATCACGATGTCCTCGATCACGGTACGCGGCGACATCGCCCACGCGGCCCATGCCATGTCGGCCACGTCAGCCGCCGGCATCAGCCGCTCGGGCGGCAGCGGCACGCCTTCCCACGACGCGGTCAGCGTGGCCCCCGGCAGCAGCGCCACCACGCGCACGCCGTGCGGCTTCATTTGTTCGCGCAGGTTGCGGGAAAACCCGTACAGCGCGTGCTTGGCGATGCTGTAGGAGCCGCCGTCGGGATACGCCGCGATCGACGCCGTGCTGCACACGTTCAGCACCATGCCGCTGCGGCGTTCCACCATGCCCGGCAGCAGGCGTTTGGTGAGCCGATACGCGCCGAACAGGTTGGCCTGCAACATCTCCAGCAGCGCGTCGTCGGCTTCCCCGGCGATGTCGCCCGGGCGGAACGCGCCGGCATTGTTGACCAGCAGGTCCACCGCGCCGTGCCTGGCCAGCACCTCACGCGCCAGCGCATCCACCGCCGCATCGTCACGCATGTCGCAGGCCACGGCCTCGATCTGCGGCTGCGCCGCGCGCAGCTCGCCCAAGCCATCCAGCCCGCGCGCGCAGGCGATCACCGTGCACCCCTGGCGCGCGAAGCGTTCGGCAATCGCGCGCCCGATCCCGCGTGACGCGCCGGTCACCAGCACCACGCTCACGGGCCAAAACTCCCGCGCTGGATTTCCACGCCCACCGCCGACGCGTTCGCCAGCGCATCGGGCTTGCCCAGCTTCAGGCGCACGCCCTTGGCCCCGAATTCGGTCAGGATCAGGTCGGCGCAGCATTCGGCCAGGGTTTCCACCAGCATGAACTCGGTCTGCGCGATGTAGTCGGCCAGGCGCAGGCTTACCGCCTCGTAATCCAGCGCATCGGCCAGCGTATCGCTGCTGGCCGCGATGCGATTGTCGAAATGCATGCGGATGTCGAAGATCAGCGGCTGCGGGGCATGGCGCTCGCGATCATGCACGCCAATCAAGGCATCGATGCGCAAGCCTTCAATGAAAACGATGTCGGTCATGTCGGCAGGATACCTGCTGTCTGCGCGCCCGGAATCAGCATGGCGTGATCACGGCACGCTTCCGCAGCCGGGTACGCGATTGGCCGGGCGCGCAAGCGGGTCGGCGCATCACACCGCCGGCAAGGTCGCCATGTCCCAGCGCGGCGTGGCGCGGATCACCGCGTCATCGTGCTGCCCGGCAACCAGCCGCAGCGCGCCGGCAAAGGCGATCATCGCGCCGTTGTCGGTACACAGCGCGGGGCGCGGGAAACAGGCGCGGCCACCGCGCTTTTCGCACATCGCGGCCAACCGGGCGCGCAGGCGCTTGTTTGCGCCCACTCCGCCCGCCACGATCAAGGTGTCGCAGCCGGCCGCATCCAGCGCACGCCCGCACTTGATCGCCAGCGTGTCCACCACCGCGTCCTCGAACCCGCGTGCGATGTCGGCGCGGGTCGCATCGGACTGGTCGCTGCCGCGCCACGCCAGCAACACCTGTGTTTTCAGGCCGCTGAAAGAGAAATCCAGCCCCGGGCGGTCGGTCATCGGCCGCGCGAACTTGAAGCGCCCCGGTACGCCCTGCTCCGCCAACTTCGCCAACTGCGGCCCGCCCGGGTAAGGCAGGCCCATCATCTTGGCCGTCTTGTCGAATGCCTCGCCCGCGGCGTCGTCCAGGGTTTCGCCCAGCAGCCGGTAGCTGCCGATCGCATCCACCGCCACCAGCTGGGTATGTCCACCGGACACCAGCAAGGCCACGAACGGCGGCTGCGGGGCAGCGTCCTCGATCAGCGGCGCCAGCAAATGGCCTTCCATGTGATGCACGCCAATTGCCGGCACCTCCAGCGCCCATGCCAGCGAGCGCGCCACGCCAGCGCCCACCAGCAACGCACCCACCAGGCCCGGCCCCGCCGTATAGGCCACGCCGTCGATGTCGGCGACTTCAAGGCCTGCCTCGGCCAACGTCTGCCGGATCAGCGGCAGCAGCTTGCGCACATGGTCGCGGCTGGCCAGCTCCGGCACCACGCCGCCGTAGTCGGCGTGCAGCGCGATCTGGCTGTACACGGCATGCGCGCGCAGGCCGGCTGCGCCGGAGCGCGCGCTGTCATACAGCGCCACCCCGGTTTCGTCGCAGGAAGATTCGATGCCCAGAACTTTCATGCGCCTATCTTGCGCCGAAATGATCCTGCCTGCTATCATTCGCGGCTCGCCCCACTTGGTGGGCGGATTCCAAGAACCGAGATTCCCAGATGCCCAGCGTCAAAGTCCGCGAAAACGAACCATTCGAGTTTGCCCTGCGCCGCTTCAAGCGCACCTGCGAGAAAGCCGGCGTGCTGGCCGAAACCCGCAAGCGCGAGTTCTACGAGAAGCCGACCCAGGAACGCAAGCGCAAAGCCGCTGCTGCGGTCAAGCGTCAAGCGCGCCGCAGCTCGCGCGACGTCACCAAACGCCAGCGCATGTACTAAGCGTGGTGGTTGGCGACAAAGCCGGCACGCGCAAGCGTGGCCGGCTTTTTGCGTTTCTGTTTCCAGACATACCAGGAGCCACACATGAGCCTCAAGCAACAGCTCACTGACGACATGAAGACCGCGATGAAGGCCGGCGCAAAAGATCGCCTGGGCGTCATCCGCCTGATCAACGCCGCCATCAAGCAGAAGGAAGTCGATGAGCGCGTCGACATGACCGACGCCCTGGTGCTGGCGATCCTGGAAAAGATGGTCAAGCAGCGCAAGGATTCCATCACCCAGTTCGACGCCGCCAGCCGCGAGGACCTTGCCGCGCAGGAGCGCTACGAAATGGGCGTGATCGAAACCTACCTGCCGGCCAAGCTGGGTGAAGCGGAGATCCTCGCCGAAATCGACAAGGCCATGGCCGCCACCGGCGCAGCCTCCCCCGCCGATATCGGGAAGCTGATGGGCGTGCTCAAGCCGGCGCTGGCTGGCAAGGCCGACATGGGCCTGGTCTCGAAGTTCGTGAAGCAGAAGCTGGGGTAAGCGAGGCTTTCGTGCTGCGCTCACCGCGCGCGCGCGGACGCACTGCGGCCGGGGCAACGATCCGGGTGCGACACCACTCTCCTGAAGATGATCATGCAATCCACAAGTCCGCTGCTGTCCATCCGCCCGGCCACCACCGATGACGTGCCGCTGATCCTGCAGCTGATCACCGAACTGGCCGACTACGAGCAGCTGGCGCATGCGGCGGTGGCCAGCGAGGAGGCGCTGCGCGCGCAGCTGTTCGGCGCGCAGCCGGCAGCCGAGGTATTGATTGGCGAGGTGAATGGCGAGCCGGCGGGCTTTGCCCTGTTCTTCCACAACTTCAGCACCTTCCTCGGCAAGCGCGGGCTGTATCTCGAAGATCTGTTCGTGCGCTCGCAATATCGCGGCGCCGGCCTCGGCAAGCACCTGATGGCCGCGCTGGCGCGGATCGCCGTGCAGCGCGACTGCGGCCGCTTCGAATGGAACGTGCTGGACTGGAACGAACCCGCCATCGGCTTCTACCGCCGCATCGGCGCGGTGGGCATGGACGCGTGGACCGTGCAGCGGCTGGAAGGCGAGGCGCTGCACGCGCTGGCATCGCACGACGCGCTTTGATCGACCCGGCGCGTGGCAAAGTAGCCTGATGGCCCGCATCCCCGACGCCTTCATCGACGATCTCCTGGCGCGTTCCGACATCGTCGAGATCGTCGGCGCGCGCGTGCCGCTGAAGCGGCAGGGCAAGGAATACGCGGCGCGCTGCCCGTTCCACGACGAGCGCAGCGCCAGCTTCACCGTCTCGCCGACCAAGCAGTTCTACCACTGCTTCGGCTGCGGCGCGCACGGCACCGCACTCAGCTTCCTGATGCAGTACGAGCGACTGGAATTCCTCGATGCCGTGGAGGAACTGGCGCGGCGCGTGGGCATGGACATCCCGCGCGATACCCGGCAGCGCAACGCCAACCCCGAGACCCGCGACCTCTACGCGGTGATGGAGGCGGCTTCGTCGTTTTTCCGCCGGCAACTGGCAGGCAGCGACAAGGCCCGCCAGTATGTCGAGAAGCGCGGCATCGCCCGCGACATCGTCGAACGCTACGCCATCGGCTACGCGCCGGATGGGTTCTCGGCGCTGCGCGACGCGCTGGGCAACGACACGCAACACATGCAGCTGCTGGAGCGCGGCGGCCTGTTTTCGAAGAACGAGCGCGGCCACGTTTACGACAAGTTCCGCGACCGGCTGATGTTCCCGATCCATGACCGCCGCGGGCGGGTCATCGCCTTCGGTGGACGGGTGATCGACCCCGAGGACTCGCCGAAGTACCTCAACTCGCCGGAGACGCCGCTGTTCCACAAGGGCCGCGAGCTGTACGGCCTGTGGCAGGCGAAGCAATCCAACCAGAAGCTGGAGCGGCTGCTGGTGGTCGAAGGCTACATGGACGTGGTTGCGCTGGCCCAATACGGGGTGTCGCAGGCGGTGGCCACGCTGGGCACCGCGACCACCCCGGACCACGCCGAGCTGCTGTTCCGCAACGCGCCGGACGTGTACTTCTGCTTCGACGGCGACCGCGCCGGGCGCAGTGCGGCGTTGAAAGCGCTGGAGTCGGTGTTGCCGCGGATGAAGGACGGCCGCCAGGCGTTCTTCCTGTTCCTGCCCGATGGCGAGGACCCGGATTCACTGATCCGCCAGGAAGGCGTGGAAGGTTTCGATGCACGCCTGCGCGACGCCACGCCGCTGTCCGAGTTTTTCTATGCCTCGTTGGCCAGCGACGTGAATCTGTCCAACCTGGACGGCAAGGCGCGCCTGGCGGAACGCTGCAAGCCCCTGCTGGCGCAGATCCCCGACGGCGCGTTCGGCGACCTGATGCGCCAGCGCCTGACCGACCTCACCGGCGTCGGCGCGCGCGCCAGCACGCCGCCACCGCCCGCACAACGCATGACGCGCGGCTCGCCCGCGCAGAAGCCCAGCCTGATCCGCAGCGCCATCACCCACCTGTTGAATCGCCCCGGCCTCGCGCTGGACCTGCAGACGCCCTATCGCTTCGCCGCGCTTCGCCAGCCCGGCATCGAACTGCTGTCCGAGCTGGTACTGCTGGTGCGCGAGCGCCCGGACATCAGCACCGGCGCCCTGCTGGAACATTTCGAAGGCCGCGACGATCTTGCCGCATTGCAGAAGCTGGCCACGCTGGTGCTGCCGGGCGAGGAGTCGGCGCTGCGCGAAGAATTCCTCGGCGCCATCGCGCAGCTGGAAAAGCTCGTCCTGCAGCAGCGCATCGAGGAACTGCAACAGCAGCAGCGCGAAGGCGCGCTGGACGATGCCGGCAAGCAGGAAATGCGCGAGCTGCTGCAGGCACGCATGCAGCGCTGAGCCTCAGTCGCCGTCCGCTTCCCGCGCCAGCAATTCACGCTTCCTTGCAACGCCCCAACGGTAGCCTGAAACCGCGCCGTCGCTGCGCACCACGCGGTGGCAGGGGATGGCCACCGCCAGCGTGTTGGCCGCGCAGGCGGACGCCACCGCACGCGTCGCATTCGGCATGCCGATGCGTTGCGCCAGCTGCGCATAGCTCACCGTCTGGCCTGCCGGGATCTTGCGCAACGCATCCCACACGCGCTGCTGGAAGGCCGTCCCGCGTATATCCAGCGGCAGTGCGAGGCCGATGCCCGGCGCTTCGACCAGGCCGACCACCTGCGCCACCAGCTGTTCGAAGCCGGCCTCCCCGCCGACCAGCGCCGCGTTTGGAAAACGCTCCTGCAACTCGCGCAGCAGCGCCTCCGGATCGTCGCCCAGCGAAATCGCGCACAGCCCGCGTGCGCTGCGCGCGACCAGGATCGCGCCCAGCGAACACTCGCCGACTGCAAACTCGATGCGCGCATTGAGCCCGCCTTTGCTGTACTGCGATGGGGTCATGCCAAGCAATGCATCGGCCCGCTCGTAAAACCGGCTATTCGCGTTGTAACCGGCATCAAGGATGGCATCGGTCACGCGGCCTGCGCCACTGGCCAGCCGCGCACGCACCGCTCTGGCGCGGCGCGCGTCGGCGTAGGCTTTCGGGGTCAGCCCGGTGATGGCCTTGAACACGCGATGAAAGTGGTGGGGACTGAGCCCGGCTTCCCTCGCAAGTTGATCCAGAAGCGGCGGCTGCGGCGCCGCTTCGATCTGCCTGCACGCCTGCGCGACCAGTGCGGCGTGCCGCTGCGATGCATCGGCTGGATGGGCCGGTTTTGTCCTGTCGCTCATTGCGGCATCACCGTGGGGCACACCGCACTCTAACGAGCCGGACCTGCGCGCACATCCCGGTTCTTGCGGTGCGCCCGGCGTGGCGCGCATTCATGTCGCCTTGCGGAAGGTGAGATTGATCCGCTGGGCACCCAGCAGGGGATGCATGCCGTCGCGCACCGGCAGCACGCCGTGGAAGCGCATGCGGTCGACGCCGCCCCACACCACCACGTCGCCATGCGCCACTGGCACCCGCACGGTCTTGTCGCCGCGTGCAAATCCGCCAAACAGGAACGTGGCCGGCAGGCCCAGCGAAACCGAGACGATCGGCGCCACGTGATCGCTTTCATCGCGATCCTGGTGCAGCGTCAAGCGCGTGCCCGGCGCGTAGCGATTGATCAGGCAAGCGTCCGGCCGATAATCCGCAAACCCGGCGGCATCGGCGGCATCGGCGGCAAGCCGCAGGAATGCCTGCGGCATCGCGGGCCACCGCCGGCACGTGCCCGGATCGCGTGGATCGTACCGATAGCCGCGGCGATCGCTGCACCAGCCCAACGACCCGCAATTGGTCATCGCCACCGACATCGCATGGCCTCCCGGCGTGACCAGATGACGAAACGGCGCGGCCGCCGACACCACCTCAACGCCAGCCAGCAGTTCCGCCGCCACCGGCAGTGCAAACCCGTGCAACACGCAGGCGTGCCGGCCCAGCCGCGTGCGTGTTCCATGCACTTGCGCGGCGAACAGGTCGCTCACGCCTGCGACACGAACTCCAGCGCCGGCACCGATTGGAACAGCGGCTGCAGCCAGTGATCCACCAGCAGGAAGGCAAACAGCGCCATCAGGTAGACGATGGAGTATTTGAAGGTTCGCATCGCGAAAAATTCATCCGGCGGATCCAGCAAGCGCCACGCGTACCAGAGAAACACGCCGCCCAGCACCAGCGCGCCGCCGAGGTAGAACACGCCGCTCATGTGCGCCGCCCACGGCAGCACGGTCACCACCACCAGCAGCACCGTGTACAGCAGGATCTGCCAGCGCGTGTAGGTGACGCCGTGGGTCACCGGCAGCATCGGCACCAGCGCGCGCGAATAGTCTTCGCGCCGGAAGATCGCCAGCGCCCAGAAATGCGGCGGCGTCCACACGTAAATGATCAACACCAGCAGCAGCGCATATTCCCAGTCATGCGCCTGCTGCATGCCGGTGACCGCGGCCCAGCCCAGCAGCGGCGGCGCGGCGCCGGCCAACCCGCCAATCACGATGTTCTGCGGCGTCGCGCGCTTCAGGAAGCCGGTATAGATGATGGCGTAGCCGATCAGCGAGGCGAAGGTGAGCACCGCGCAGATCGCGTTCACCCACCACAGCAGGATCGCCATCGAGGCTGCGCCCAGCACGATGGCAAAACCCAGCACTTGACCCGGCCGCAAGGCGCCGGTGGCCAGTGGCCGTTCTGAAGTGCGCGCCATCAGTTTGTCGATGCGCTGATCCAGCAGATGATTGATCGCCGACGCGCTGGCTGCCCCCAACCAGATGCCGATGCTGGCCATCGCCAGCCTCAACCACGGCCACGGCTCGCCCGGACGGATCGCCAGCAGCATGCCGATGATCGCGGTGAACACGATCAGCGCAACGATGCGCGGCTTGGTGACCGCCCAATAGCCCGACCAGATCGGCGCGGACATGCTCATGCCTCCGGCTGGCGCAGCCGCGCCAACAGCGTGACCAGCACGAACAGCAACAAGGTGGCGCCGGCGTTGTGCAATACCGCGATCTTCAGCGGCAGCGACAACATGACGTTGGCCACACCCAAACCGAACTGGGTGCACACCAGCGCGGCCAGCAGCACGCCCCAGCCGCGCAGGCCGGGCATGCGCAGCAGCCGCACCGCCAGCAGCAGCAGATAGCCCGCCACCACCACCGCCATCATCCGATGCACCAGCTGGATGGCGACGCGCGCGGCGTTGTCGAGCACGCCGCCTTCGTAATCCACGCCAATGCCGCGCCACAGCACGAAGCCCTCGCGGACATCGTGTTGCGGCCACCATGCGCCCGCACACTTTGGAAAGTCGGTGCCGCAGGCCAGCGCTGCGTAATTGGCGCTGGTCCAGCCACCCAGTGCGATCTGGATGACCAGCAGCGCCAGCCCGATGGCCAGCAGCAGGCGCAGCCGGCGCGCATCACCGCTGATGATGGGAATGCCGGTGCTGCGCCACGCCACCCAACTGAGCAGGGCAAACGTGGTCAACCCGCCCAGGAGGTGCCCCATCACCACGATGGGCTTCAGCAGCCAGGTCACCGTCCACATGCCCAGCAGGGCCTGGAAAATGATCACGGCCAGGGTGAGCACGCTGGCCCGCGCCAGATCCACGTTCGACCAGCGCAGCGCACCGGTCAGCAGAAGCAGCTCCCCTGCCACCGCCAAAGCGGAGGCCGCCAGGTGGGCACCGCGCATGTACAGCGGGATGGCGACGGCCACCGCCAGCGCCGCACCCAGCACATGCAGCCATCCCTGCGGGCGCTTGCGGGTCGCCAGCAGCGCCAGCGACAGCACCAGCACGCCCAGCAGCCCGGCGATCATGCGATGGAATTGCTCGCGCCACGCCTTCTCCGGCAGCACCGGGCGGATCATGGTGGCGGCGTGGTCAGCCACCTGGTCGGCCGTCGTCGGCCATGCCACCTTGCCGTAACAGGTCGGCCAGTCCGGACAACTCAGGCCGGCATTGGACAGGCGCACGAAGGCGCCGAACACGATCACGCAGGCCGCCAGGGCCACCGCCAGCCAGGCGATGCGATGGAAGTGCCGATACAGCAATGAACGTTGCGTGGATGCCGGTTCTTTCATGAGCTCAATTGATCTTCAGCAGGCGCGAGAGGTCGCTGCGCAGGTCACCGGGATCAAACCCCGGTGCGTAGCGCAACACCGCGAAACCATTGGGATCCACCAACCACACCGGATCGCCGCGGTCAGTCCCGTCATTCCAGCGCGGCAGGCCCGCACGCAGGCCGTCATCGACCCGCAGCAGCCGCACTTCGCGCAATGGGCCAACGTCCGTTGGCGCCGCTCCACCCCACAGCACGTGGACCCGATCGGCCTCACGCCCCATCAGCCGCCAGACCTTGTCCAGGTTTTGCAGCAGTTGCACGCATTGGCTGCGCCGCGCGCCATCGCAGTCGCGCGGCAGGGTCACGATCCGCCACGTGCGGGGGCTGTCTTTCCAGCGATACGGGCTGCCATCGGCCAGCGTGGGCGTGTAGCCGCGCAGGTCGCCATACGGCTGCAGCATCTCGCCCATGTTCTTCATCCCATGGGGGCGCCAGCCAGAAAAACGCAGCGCGCCGGCCGCCAACATGCCGCCAAAAAACAGCGCCAGCACGATCAGCAGCACGTTGCGGCTGCGCCGCGTGCCCGCCTGTGTCGAAATCGAATCGGTCATGGCTTCTTCTTTTTCAATGTCAGCACCAACGCCGTCACCAGCACGGCGATCGCCAGCCCGAACCATTGCACGGCGTAGCCTAGATGCCGCTCGGGCGACAGGGTATTGGGCAGGATATCGAGATCGCGCTCGCCCGGTATCAGCATGGCGCCCGCATCTTCACGCTGGCGCTGCGGATCCAGCCGCAGCACGCGCGGTGCAATCCCGGTGTTCAGCTTCAACGTCGCGGCGATTGCCGGCAGATCCATGCGTGAGGCCAGCCAGCGCCCTGCCTCCGCCTGCGCCATCGCCGGGCCGTGGATCAAGCCTTCCGACGGCGGCGGCGCGAGCAGGCCACGCACGGCCTGGTTGCCGCCGGCAGGACAGCCAAACACCGGCAATGCACGATCACCTCCCAGCGGCCACCAGCCGGCGTCCACCAGTACCGCCTGCACGCCATCGTCCGGCAGCAGCACGCAATACATGCGCACGCCCACGCGCCCATGGCGCTGCTGGTTGTCCAACCAGATCGTGGCGTTGATGACGCCGCCGCTGCCTGCCGCCCAGTCATACCCCTGCGCACGCTTTGGATCGGAGGCAAGCAGCAGCGGCTGCGCGTGGCTCAGGTCAAGCGCCGTGGCCGCCGCAGCCAGCATCGCCTGCTTTTCATGCATGCGCGCCAGCTGCCAGCGCCCCAGCAGCGCGAACGCGCTTACAAGCAGCAACGCGAGCAACCACCACACCAGCGCTTGTCGCGTGCGCAGGCTCATCGCGACGTATCATCCGACGCTGTCATTCCCGCTCCTGCCCACCACCCCCGCCACCCGGAGAACGCCATGAGCGACTCGCTGAAAACCTTGCTCATCGTCGGCTTCCTGATCCTCATCTTGTGGAACCTCGGGGCTGGGTTGTACTACATGCTGGTGGACAAGGGCACCACCAAGCGCACGGTCAATTCGCTGACCAGGCGCATTGGCCTGAGCATCGTGCTGATCCTGCTGGTGGTGCTTGCCATCCACATGGGCTGGATCACCCCGCACGGCCCGGGTCGCGCACCAGGCTGAAGCCGCCCGGTGATGCCAAGAAACAAAGGCCGGCGATGCCGGCCCTTGTCGTTTCCTGCCCGCGCGCCAGGGTTACAGCACGTACACGAACAGGAACAGCCCCAGCCACACCACGTCCACGAAGTGCCAGTACCAGGCCACCGCCTCGAACGCGAAATGGTTGTCCTTGCTGAAGTGGCCCTTGGCGCAGCGCAGCCACATCACCAGCAGCATGATCGTGCCCAGGGTCACGTGCGCGCCGTGAAAGCCGGTCAGCATGAAGAACGTGGACCCGTAAATGCCCGAACCCATGGTCAGGTTGAGCTGGGAATACGCGTGGATGTATTCGGTGGCCTGGAAGTACAGGAACAGGCAACCCAGCAGCACGGTCATTCCCAGGAACAGCAACAGCACGCCGCGCTTGCCTGCGGTCAGGGCATGGTGGGCAATGGTGACGGTGACGCCGGAGGACAGCAGGATCAAGGTATTGAGCAGCGGCAGGCCCCAGGCCGGCACGGTCTGGTAGGTGCCGCCAATGTCGGCCGGGCCGTTGCTCGGCCAGCCTGCGGAGAAATTGGGCCACAGCAGGCCATGCGTCACCGCACCATGCCCCTCGCCGTTGAGCCACGGCAGGGCGAACTGGCGGGCATAGAACAGCGCACCAAAAAACGCGGCGAAAAACATCACTTCGGAGAAGATGAACCACACCATCCCCATCCGGAACGAGACGTCCACCTGCTTGTTGTAGTGCCCGGCCAGCGACTCGCGGATGACATCACCGAACCATTTGAACAGCACCGCCAACAGGCTGGCGATGCCGATGAAAAACACGCTGCGGCCCCAGCTGACCTCGTTGAGCCAGCAGGCGAAGCCGACCATGGTGGTGAACAGGGCAACGGACGCGAACAGCGGCCACTTGCTGCCGTGCGGGACGAAATAGGTGTCCTGTGGGTGGCTGCCGAGTTCGGCGTGGGCATTGGCCATGGCGGTTTTCCGGGTGAGTCGTGAGTGGGTCAGGGCGCGGCGCGAGCCACCCCTGCTGGGCCCTTGGCCGCCGCAACGGCAGCGGTCTGGGTGTCGTTCTTGTAGAAGGTGTAGGACAGCGTGATGGTCTTGACGTCGGCCGGCAGCGCCGGATCGACGATGAAGCGCACCGGCATGTCGCGGGATTCGCCCGCCTCCAGCGTTTGCGCGGTGAAGCAAAAACATTCCGTTTTGTTGAAATAGCCCGAGGCCCGCGCCGGCGCCAGCGATGGCACCGCATTACCGACGATGGTGCGGTCGGCGGCATTGCGGGCGAAATACAGGGCCTGGTATTGGCGCCCCAACTGCACCCGCATCGACGCTTGCTCGGGCGAGAATTTCCACGGCAGCTTGGAGTTGGCGCCGCCGTCGAACTGCACGGTGATCCAGCGCGCGTCGGCGGCGGCAGCGCCGCCCTCCCGTGCCACCGCAGGCCCCTGCTCCAGGCGCACCCCGAAGACTTTCTGGCAGGCGATCCGGTACAGCGGCACCAGCGAGAATGCGAAGCCGAACGCAGCCAGCGCCACGCCCAGCATCTTCCACACGCCCAGTTCACGAGTGCCGGTCGCGCTCACCGCCCCAGCACCCCCGACAATATGAAGCCGAAATAGACCGCCAGAGCAATCCCGCCAAACAGCAGCGCGGTGCGGCGCGCGCGCTTGCGGCGCACCTCCACGGCGGGATCGCTGGCAACGGGGTCACGGGTCATCATGGCCGGCCGCTCAGTGGCTGATGTCGCCATGCGCCAGGTCCCCATCCTTGATGACCGGCGGATGCTCGAAGGTGTGGTGTGGCGCCGGCGACGGCACCGTCCACTCCAGGCCACGCGCGCCTTCCCAGGCCCGCGCCTCGGCCTTGGCGCCGTACTTCTTCGAATGCCACAGCAGGAATGCCATGAAGAACGGGGTCAGGAACATGCCGAACGCACCGATCGAGCTGACCATGTTCCAGTCCGCGAACACCACGTTGTAGTCGGGGATGCGGCGCGGCATGCCGGCCAGGCCCAGGAAGTGCTGCGGGAAGAACAGCACGTTGACGAACACGATGGTCCACCAGAAATGGATCTTGGCCAGCGTCTGGCTGTACATGCGGCCGGTCCACTTCGGCCACCAGTAGTAGATGGCGGCGATGATCGCGAACAGGGCGCCGGTCACCAGCACGTAATGGAAGTGCGCCACCACGAAATAGGTGTCGTGGTATTGGAAGTCGGCCGGCACCACCGCCACCATCAGGCCGGAGAACCCGCCGATCGAAAACAGCACCACGAACGCGATCGCCCACAGCATCGGCGCTTCGAAGGTCAGCGAACCGCGCCACATCGTGGTCACCCAGTTGAAGATCTTCACCCCGGTGGGGATGGAAATCAGCATGGTGGCGAACATGAAGTAGACCTCGCCGCCCAGCGGCATGCCCACCACGAACATGTGGTGCGCCCACACGATGAACGACAGGAAGGCGATGGCGGCGGTCGCGTAGACCATCGCCTGGTAGCCGAACAGCGGCTTGCGCGAGAAGGTCGGGATGATTTCCGACACGATCCCGAACGCCGGCAGGATCATGATGTAGACCTCGGGGTGACCGAAGAACCAGAAGATGTGCTGGTACATCACCGGGTCGCCGCCACCGGCCGCGTTGAAGAAGCTGGTGGCGAAGAAGCGGTCGGTCAGCAGCATGGTCACCGCGCCGGCCAGCACCGGCATCACCGCAATCAGCAGGAACGCGGTGATCAGCCAGGTCCAGCAGAAGATCGGCATCTTCAGCAGGTCCATGCCCGGCGCGCGCATGTTGAGCACGGTGGCGATGATGTTGATCGCGCCCATGATCGAGCTGATGCCCATCATGTGGATGGCGAAGATCGCGAACGCCAGGTTGCTGCCGCCCTGCAGCGACAGCGGCGGGTACATGGTCCAGCCGCCGGCCGGCGCGCCGCCCGGCAGGAAGAAGGTCAGCAACAGCAGGGTGAACGCGAACGGCATGATCCAGAAGGACCAGTTGTTCATGCGCGGCAGCGCCATGTCCGGCGCGCCGATCTGCAGCGGGATCATCCAGTTCGCCAGGCCGACGAAGGCCGGCATGATCGCGCCGAAGATCATCACCAGCGCGTGCATGGTGGTCAGCTGGTTGAAGATCTCGGGCTTGACGAATTGCAGGCCGGGCTCGGCCAGCTCGGCACGAATGCCCACCGACAGCGCCGCGCCCACGATCACCATCAAGAAACTGAACACCAGATACAGGGTGCCGATGTCCTTGTGGTTGGTGGAGAACAACCAGCGCTCGATGAAGCCCTGCTTGTGGTGGCCGTGGTCGTGGCCGACGGCGTCTGGATGCGTTGCGGACATGGGCTGGACCTTCTGGATGCGATGCAATGCGTTGATCAACCGGCCCGCGCGGTGGCGGCAGGCTGGGCGGTCTGGGAAGCGGTGGCGGGGGCAGCGTCGGTGGCGGCAGGTGCCTCCTCCGGGGCTGCTTCCGCGGCAGGAGCCGGGGCAGGCGCGGCCGGGGCAGGCGGCGCCCGCCTGGCCTTCTCGGCTGCCAGCCAAGTGGCGAAGTCGGCCTTGCTCACCGCCTTGACCACGATTGGCATGAAGCCATGATCCTTGCCGCACAGCTCCGCGCACTGACCGCGATAGATGCCCGGCTCCTCGATCTGCGCCCATGCCTCGTTGACGATGCCCGGCACCGCGTCCTGCTTCCAGCCCAGTGCCGGCACCCACCAGGAGTGGATGACGTCGTCGGCGGTCAGCACGAAGCGCACCTTGGTGTCCACCGGCAACACCAGCACGTTGTCCACATTGAGCAGGTAGTGCGGATCATCGGCCTCGGTGACGACCTTGCCGCTCTGGCGCAGATCGTCGCTCTTGCGGTCCAGGCGACTGGTGAACGACACGTCCTCGCCCAGGTAGTCGTACTTCCACATCCACTGGTAGCCGGTGACCTTCACGGTCATTTCCGAGTCGCGCACGTCATACATGCGCAACAAGCCGCTGGTGGCCGGGAATGCCAGGCCAATCAGGATCAGCACCGGGATGGTGGTCCAGATCGCTTCAAGGCGGGTGCTGTGGATGAAGCCGGTATCCGGCACCGCGCCCTTCGATTTGCGGAAGCGGAAAATCGCCACCGCCATCGCGCCGAACACCAGCACCCCGATCACCACGCAAACCCAGAGCACGATCATGTGCGCGTCATACGCGGCATGCGACGTGGGAGTGACGCCCGGCGCCATGTTCAGCTGCCAGCGATGCGGGTCGGCCGCTCCTGCGCCGCCGCCCTGCGCAACCGCCGTCAGCGGCAACGCGGCCATCGCGAACGCGGCCATTGCCCACTGTTTGAAACGACCGAATGTCATCACTATCGCGCCCCATTGCCTGAATGACGGTTCGGTTGCCTGGGCATCATTTGACCCAGATCAACCGGCTCCAACCTGAGCGATGTTAATGGCGCGCCCCGCCAGCGGCAACCACGCGCCTGCCGGGCGACGCGCCAGCGAAGCGGCCAAGGCACTAAACTAGGCGGCTTCCGCCCCCGAGGAATGCCGGCATTCCGCCTGCGCAATGAACAACTTGTCCAACCCATCCTCCCTCCCGTCGCCCATCCTGGCGCCGGAACTCCCTGCCACCCCCGGCGCGGCACGCGCGGCGATTACCGCCGGCTGGATCCGCGACGAAGCCACACACATGCGCGAACTGCTGCCGCTGGCCACGCTGCCGGCGCCCGAGCGCAGCGCAGCGCAGGCGGTGGCTGCCGACCTGGTCACCCGCGTCCGCGCGCGCGCGCGCAACCAAGGCGTGGTGGAGGCCTTCATGCGCCAGTACGACCTCGGCAGCGACGAGGGCGTCCTGCTGATGTGCGTGGCCGAGGCGCTCCTGCGCATCCCCGACCAGGCCACCGCCGACGCGCTGATCCGCGACAAGCTGGGCGATGCCAACTGGAAGCGCCACCTGGGCCAGTCGGACTCGCTGCTGGTCAATGCGTCCACCTGGGGCCTGATGTTGACCGGCAAGCTGGTCGATCTGGCCGACGACACCAAGCGCGACGCGCACGGCGCGTTCCAGCGCCTGGTCGGCCGCGCTGGCGAGCCGGTGATCCGGCTGGCGGTTCGCCAGGCAATGAAGATCATGGGCCACCAATTCGTGCTCGGCCGCACCATCGACGAGGCGCTGACGCGCAGCCGCAAGGGCGACAATGCGGCCTACCGCTACTCGTTCGACATGCTCGGCGAAGGCGCGCTGACCACGCAGGACGCACTGCGCTACCAGCAGGCCTACCTCGCGGCGATCCATGCGATCGGCCAGACCGGCCCCAACGGCAGTTTCGCGGGCACGGACGTCTTCGCCGCCCCCAGCATCTCGGTCAAGCTGTCGGCGCTGCATCCGCGCTACGAACACGCAAAACGCGCGCGCGTACTGGATGAACTGGGCGAGCGCCTGCTGGAACTGGCGCAACTTGCGCGCCGCTATGGCATCGGCCTGACCATCGACGCCGAGGAAACCGATCGCCTGGAACTGTCGCTTGACCTGGTTTTCCAGGTCATGGCGGACGAATCACTGCGCGGCTGGAACGGCTTCGGCATCGTGGTGCAGGCCTACCAGAAGCGCGCGCCGCAGGTGATCGACTACATCACCCACATGGCGTCGCAACTGGGCCGGCGCATTCCGGTGCGGCTGGTCAAAGGCGCCTACTGGGATGCTGAAATCAAGCGCGCGCAAATGGACGGCCAGGCCGGCTATCCCTTGTTTACCCGCAAGCAGAACACCGACGTGTCCTATCTCGCCAACGCGAGGCGCTTGCTGGATGCCGGCAACGCGATCTACCCGATGTTCGCCACCCACAATGCACAAACCATCGCCACCGTGCACCGCATGGCGCGGGCGATGCGCAGCCGCCGCGATTTCGAGTTCCAGAAATTGCACGGCATGGGCGATGACCTGTACGCCGAAGTGATCCCCGCCGACCGCCTCGACGTGCCCTGCCGTGTCTATGCGCCCGTCGGCAGCCACGAGGACCTGCTGCCCTACCTCGTCCGCCGCCTGCTTGAAAACGGCGCGAACTCCAGCTTCGTCAACCGCATCACCGATGACACGATCCCGGTCGAGGAGCTGATCCGCGACCCGGTCGAATTCGTGTCTTCGCTTGAACACCTCCAGCATCCCCGCATTCCGTTGCCGGTCGATCTGTATCGCAGCCAGCACCAACCACGAGACAACTCCATGGGCATCAATCTCGCCAACGACGACCAGCTGCGCGAGCTTGCCGCCGCGCTCAACACCTCCGGTGCCGGTCGCTGGACCGCCGCGCCGCTGGTGCCGGGCGCGCAGGCAACCGGCAACACCGAAGCCGTCACCAACCCCGCCGATCGCCGCGAAACGGTCGGCCACTGGCAACCTGCCGATTCCGCCTGCGTCGAAAAGGCGTTGGCGAATGCAGTGGCCGCGCAGCCTGCCTGGGATGCCACCCCGGCTGGCGCACGCGCGGCGATCCTGGAGCACGCCGCCGACCTGCTGGAGGCGCGCATGCCGGCCTACATGGCGATGTGCACCAAGGAAGCCGGCAAGACCTTGTCCGATGGCATCGCCGAAGTCCGCGAAGCGGTGGACTTCCTGCGCTACTACGCGCTGCAGGCGCGCGAACATTTCGCGCCGATGCCACTGCCCGGCCCCACCGGCGAATCCAACCAGCTGCAGCTGGCCGGGCGCGGCGTGTTCGTCTGCATCAGCCCGTGGAATTTCCCATTGGCCATTTTCCTCGGCCAGATCGCCGCGGCGCTGGCCGCCGGCAACAGCGTGATCGCCAAGCCGGCGGAACAGACCAACCTGATCGGCTTCGCCGCCGTGCAGCTGCTGCACGAAGCCGGCATCCCGCAGGACGTCCTGCAGTATCTGCCGGGCGACGGCGCCACCGTCGGTGCCGCGCTGACCCGCGACCCGCGCGTGGCCGGCGTCTGCTTCACCGGCTCCACCGACACCGCGCGCCTGATCAACCGCGCGCTGGCCAGCCGCGAAGCGGGCCCCATCGCCACCCTGATCGCCGAAACCGGCGGCCAGAACGCGATGATCGCCGACAGCTCCTCGCTGCCGGAACAGGTGGTCAAGGACGCGCTGGGCTCGGCCTTCACCTCGGCCGGCCAGCGCTGTTCGGCGGCGCGCGTGCTGCTGGTGCAGGACGACATCGCCGACAAGGTGATCGGCATGCTGGCGGGTGCGATGGCGGAACTGACGGTCGGCGACCCCGGCCTGCCGTCCACCGACGTCGGTCCGGTGATCGACGAGGACGCCAAGGCGATCCTGGTCGCCCACGCCGCGCGCATGGATGCCGAGGCCAGGCCGATCGCCAAGGCCACGCTGGGCGCCGGCAGCGAGCACGGCACGTTTTTCGCCCCCGCCGCGTGGGAACTGCAGTCGATCGCCCAGCTGGACCGCGAGAAGTTCGGCCCGGCCCTGCACGTGGTGCGCTGGAAGGCCGACCAGCTGGATGCGCTGATCGACACCATCAACGCCACCGGCTACGGCCTGACCCTGGGCATCCATTCGCGCATCGACGCCACCATCGACCGCATCGTGGCCCGCGCCAAGGTCGGCAACATCTACGTCAACCGCAACCAGATCGGCGCGGTGGTCGGGGTGCAGCCGTTCGGTGGCCAGGGCCTGTCCGGCACCGGCCCGAAGGCCGGCGGCCCGCACTACCTGCCGCGCTTCGCCACCGAGAAGACGGTGACCGTCAACACCACCGCCGCCGGCGGCAACGCCTCGCTGCTTACGCTGGGCGATTGACCGTTTCGCGCGCACACGCGATTTGAATCACCCTCGGCCGCCGCAGCCGAGTCAAACAAAAAGCCCCGCTTGCGCGGGGCTTTTTGCTGCCACTGATCCGTCGGGATCAGAAGCGATACTGCATCGACACGCCCAGCAGATCGGCATGGCCGGTGAACTTGCCGACCAGGGTCGAGGTATTGCCGCTGGCCGCATCCACCGGCAGGTTGACCGTCGGCGACTTGATGCCGATGTACTGGTAGCCGGCATCCAGGGTCAGGTTTTCGCTCACGTTCCAGCTCGCGCCAACCGAATACAGGGTGCGGTCGTTGTCGGGCAGGCGCGGGGTGCGGTAGGTGTCGTTGGTCGGGGTCTTGTCCTTGCCGACGCCGGCACGCAGGGTGAACTCCGGCGACAGGTCGTATTCCGCACCCAGCGAGTAGAAGCTGGTGTTGCTCCAGTGGAACGGCTCGCTGCCGACCACGGTGCCCGAGGCACGCTTGATGGTCACGTCATGCAGCGAGGACCAGCCGGTGTACTGGTAGTCGGCCAACAGGCGGAAGTTGTCCATCACCGAATAACGGACGCTCACGGTGGTGACGCTGGGGGTGACCAGGCGCGCACCGCCGTCGCTGTCCTTGAAGCGCGGGTCGGCACCCAGCAGCGCCGGCACGCCGACGAAGTCCAGCGTGCCCTTGAGCTCATGCTTGATCTCGGAGCGGTAGCTCACGCCAATCGCCAGCTTGTCCGACGGCGCAATCTGCGCACCCACCACGTAGCCGATGGCGTTGTCGGCGCCCTTCACGGTCAGGCTGCCATCCAGCATCTGCGGCTTGAACGGATACGCCGGGTTGAAGCAGTTGAGCGGGTTGCCCGAGCCGGCGCAGATCGCGCTGCCAAAGTCGATGCCCTTGCTCAGGGTGGCTTGCGCACGCTCCCAGATGAAGCCAGCGCCAATCGACACACCGTCGCCCAGCTTGAGCGCGGCAGACAAGGTCAGGTCCATGGTCTTCACGTCGGACTCGAGCGCGCGATAGCGGCCCACCCAGTTCTTGTCATAGTCGGTCGACAAGCCGAACGGTGCGCCAAGGCTGGCGCCCAGGGTCAGGCCTTCCAGCGCGCCATGCATCGGGAACACCACGGCCATGTTCGGCACCAGCGTCGGCGCGCCCGGGTCGCCGCCATTGTTGCCGGTCAGCGGTGCGCCCGGATTGCCGAGGATGGCGCCGCCGCCCGCGAATTTGGCATCCAGATCAATCACGGTCAGGTCGGACTGGATGGTGGTCTTGTCCAGGTTGACCATTGCCGCGGGGTTCAGCGAGACCACTGCGGCGTCCTTGCCGACGATGCTGCCCGCGCCGGACTTGCCGAGGTTCTTGACGCTCTGCTCGCGCAGCTGGAAGCCGGATGCGGCTGCCTGGCCGGCACACAGGGTGCCGATCACGGCCAGTGCAAGCGCCGAGGCGCGGATGGTGCGATTGTTGCTCATCGAAGATTCTCCGGTGACAGTGCTGCGTGGATTGTCATGTGCGACCTGCATGAACCCTGCCGGCTTCACGGATCGCCCTGCGCGCACCGGAGTCTTCTGCCAACGGCAGCCCTCCCCCCGACGTACGTCGCCGTATGTGACTATACCGCAAATTTAACCCTCCGCTAACATTCGCTCCACGTATGTTCATCGCCATTCCGCCCCGCCAACAACGCCGCATCGCCTGGGCCACCCCACTGCTGTTTGCAGCACTGTGGCTGGCCTATGTGGTGGCGGCGCTGCGCGCGCCGGCGGGCAGTCTTGCCACCGTGCTGGACTGGGGCGTGCTGACGGGGGGGCTGGACACCGCCGCCGCCTGGCGGCAGGCGCTGGCCGACGGCAGCGCGTTACGGCTGATCTCCGGCTTGTTCCTGCACGCGGATTGGATCCATCTGCTCGGCAACCTGGTGTTCCTGCTGATCTTCGGTCTGCCGGCCGAACGCACCATGGGTGGGCGCCGGTTCCTGCTGCTGTTCCTGCTGGGCGGCGCGGTCTCCAACCTGGCCGCAGTGCTGGCCATCGATGCGCCGGATCGCGTGGTGATTGGCGCCAGCGGCGCCGTGTCGGCGGTCATCGGCGCCTATCTTGCGCTGTTCCCCGGGGCGCGTTTGGGCGTGGTGTTGCCGCTTGGCCTGTTCCTGCAGTTCGTGCGGGTGCCGGCATTCCTGCTGATTGGCCTGTGGGCGCTGCTGCAGCTGGTCTTCGCTTACAGCGGGCCAGCGTTCGGTTCCGTGGCCTGGCCCGCACACATCGCGGGCTTCGTATTCGGCGTGTTGTTCGCCTTGTTGACGCGCGCGGCGATTGCCCGTCGCCTGCGCCGCAATCGCGGTTACTGACGCTTGCCGGCAGCCGGCTTGCCAGCAACCGGCTTGGGCGCCACCGCCACGCCCGCCAGCGTTTTCAATTCCGCCAGCGCGGCATCGATGGGCTTGGTGCCAGGCAGGACTTCACCTGCGTTGTCACCTTCCTGCACATCGGACTCGGCCGCAAGATGATTGGGAAGCTCGGCCTCGCTGATCGGCGGCGCCCGGCGCGGGGTGTCAACGGGATGCAGCACCACGTCCGGCTCGATGCCCAGCGCCTGGATCGAATGTCCGCTGGGCGTGTAGTAGCGCGCCGTGGTCAGCTTCACCGAATCGCCGTTGTCGAGCGGCAACAGGGTTTGCACCGAGCCCTTGCCGAAAGTGCGACTGCCGATCACGCGCGCGCGCTTGTTGTCATGCAAGGCACCCGCCAATACCTCTGCTGCGCTGGCCGATCCCGCGTCCACCAGCACCACCAGCGGCGCGCCGTGCAGGCGATCGCCGGGAGTGGCGTCGAAGTGGCTGTTGCCGATCGCCTCCCGCCCGCGGGTACTGACGATGCCCCCCTTGTCCAGCAATTCGTCGGCGATCTGCACCGCGCCAATCAGCAGCCCGCCGGGATTGCTGCGCAAGTCCAGCAGCAGCCCGCGCAACGGCGCGCTTTTTTGCAACGCATCCAGCTGCTTGACGAAATCGGTGGCCGTCGATGCCTGGAAACTGGCGATCCTGATGTATCCAAAACCCGGCTCCAGCATGCGCGAACGCACGCTTGCCGTGCGGATGGTGTCGCGCGTGATGGAGAGTTCGAACGTCCCCTTCACGCCTTCGCGCACCACCTTCAACACGACCTTGCTGCCGGCTTTTCCGCGCAGCGGCGTGGAGACGTCCCCCTGCCCGGCCGCCAGCAATTTGCCGTCAATGGCGACGATGCGATCGCCACTGCGCAGCCCGGCCTTTTCCGCCGGACTGCCATCCAGCGGCGCCACCACCCGCAGCGTGCCATCCGGCAGCTGCTGCAGCTGAACGCCTACGCCGTCGTAAGTTCCACGGGTCTGTTCGTTGAATTCGTCAGCATCGGCTTTTTCCAGGTAGGCGCTGTGCGGATCCAGATCGAACAGCAGTCCGCGCACCGCCGACTGCATCAGCTTGTGGTCATCCACGGGATCCACGTAGGCTTGCTTGATTGCGTTGTACACCGTGACGTAGCGCCGGATCTCGTCCAGCGGGACCTTGGCCGACTGCAGCGCAACCGCATCGGGATCGGCATCCTCCAGCGACGCAGCCTGCCCGTCCGCCTGTGCAGGCTCGGCCTGTGCAGGCACGGCTTGCGCAGCAGCCAGCGCGGGATGCAATGCAAACGCGATCAGAAGGGAAAGAAGCCTGGCGCGCATGCATTGCTCCGGGTTTGGTTGGGATGGTGGAATCGGGTGGAGGTTCGACCTGCCCCCCGCGCACGGGGTTCCGTCATCATGCCTGCGCATCGTAGCGTGCCGACAGGCCGGCTCAGCGCCGGGTCAGCCACGCTGCCGGGTTCACCGGGGCGCCATTGTGGCGCAGCTCGAAATACAGCGACGGCGCACCCTGCCCGCCCGAGCTGCCGACCGTGGCCAGCCGATCGCCGCGCTTGACTGCATCGCCGGCTGTCCGCTGCAAAGCGTCGTTGTGGGCATACAGGCTCATGTAACCGTTGCCGTGATCGACGATCAGGATATTGCCGTAGCCGGTCATCCAGTCGGCAAACACCACCGTGCCATCCGCCACCGCCGTCACCGCCGCACCGGCTGGCGCAGCGATCAACACGCCGTCGCTGCGTCGCCCATCTGGCAGGCGACCGCCAAACGCGGCCAACAGGTTCCCGGTCACCGGCCACCCCAGCCCACCCACACGCAGTGCCGGCGCGCTGGCCAGGGGAGCCCGCCGAGGCGTGGGTTTGCCCCCGGCCTTTGCCAGGCGGTCGGCTTCGGCACGGGCACGGGCGGCATCACGCGCTGCCTTGGCCGCCGCCGCACGCAGCTGGCCCAGCAGATTCTGCAGCGCCTTGGCATCCTGCCCCAGGGCCTTTTCGCGCGCGCTGCGATCCTGGTACTGGTGCTCAAGACTGGCCAGCAATCCTGCGCGCTGTTGGCGCGCCTGCTGCAGCTGCGCCAACTGCTGCGCCTGCTTGCGCTGGGCCTCCCCCAACGCGGCGCGACGCTGCGTGATCGCATCCTCCAGTGCCTGAACGCGCGCGATGTCGGCGGCAAGCGCGCGGATGCGCTTGACCTGCGCGCGTTGCAGATACCCCTGCAGCGCCAGCGACCGCCCGGCTTCCGCCACGTGATCCTGCGCCAGCAGCGCCTTCAATGCGGCAGCATCGCCCTGCACCTGCGCCGCGCGCAGCAGCTGCACCAGCTCGGCTCTGCGCGCCTGCAGATTGCCGGAATACGTCGCCCGCTCGGCCTGCAACGCGGCCAATTGCGCGCCATCCCGCTGCAGCACCGACTGGGTTTGCTGCAAGGCGCGCTGCGTGCCGCCCACCAGCGCATCGGCCTCGCGCAGTCGGCGGCTCGCATCGCCGCGCTGCCCCTCCAGTTGGCGCCGTTCGGCGGCAACCGCCTGCAGTTCGCCGCGCACCTTGTGCAGGCGCTGCTCCGCTTCATGCTGGTCTTGCGCAACGCCCGGGCCTGCGGCAAAGACGGCAAGCACCAGCAGCACGAACACCATGGCCGCGCGCACGTGCATCAGCCCGGCAGCAACAGGCTCTGGCCAGTCATGTCGGCTGGCTGGGGCAGGCCCAACAGGTCAAGCAGGGTCGGGGCAACGTCACGCAGCGCGCCGCCTGCGCGCAGCGATGCAGCGCGATCGCCGACATAGACCAGCGGCACCGGTCCCACGGTATGCGCGGTATGCGGCTGGCCGGTAAGCGGGTCGCGCATCATTTCCAGGTTGCCGTGGTCCGCCGTGACAAGCAGCGCGCCACCCGTTGCGCGCACCGCCTCGACGACCCTGCCGATTGCCACATCCACCGCCTGCGCGGCGAGAATCGCGGCTTCCAGAATCCCGCTGTGGCCCACCATGTCGGGATTGGCGATATTGCAGATGATCACGTCGAAGTGCTGGCTCGCAATGGCTGCCACCAGTTTTTCGGTCAGCTCGGGGCAGCTCATTTCCGGCTGCTGGTCGTACGTGGCAACCTTCGGGCTTGGAATCAGGATGCGCTGCTCGCCCGCAAACAATGCTTCTCGCCCACCGCTGAAGAAGAACGTGACGTGCGCGTATTTCTCGGTTTCGGCAATGCGTAGCTGGGTCAAGCCGGCCTCCGCCACCACTTCGCCCAGGGTGTGGCGCAGGTCATCCGCCGCGAACGCTGTCGGCGCGGGCAGACTGGCGTCGTACTCGCTCAAGCAGACGAAGCGCGACAACGCCGGGCGCTGGGCGCTGAACCCATCGAACGCAGGCTCGACGAACGCCGCCGTGAGCTGGCGCGCGCGGTCGGCGCGGAAGTTCATGAACACCACGGCATCGCCATCCTGCATGGGCACCGCGCCGTCCAGCGAAGTGGGCGCCACGAATTCGTCGTTTTCGCCTCGCGCATAGGCGGCGTGCAGCGCGGACATCGCATCGGCGGCGCGCTGTTCGCCATCGGCATCGACGATCGCGTTCCACGCCCGCAGCAGGCGATCCCAGCGCTTGTCGCGATCCATCGCGTAGTAGCGCCCGCTGACGCTGGCGATGCGCGCATTGCCCAAGCGGTCGCAGAGCGCCTGCAGGGCGCGCAGGCTGGCGTCTGCCGACTGCGGTGGCGTGTCGCGCCCATCCAGGAACGCATGCACGGCCACGTGCGGCACGCCGGCACGATGTGCCAGCTCCAGCATGGCGAAGATGTGGCGCTCGTGGCTGTGCACGCCGCCCGGCGACAACAGGCCCAGGACATGCAGCGTGCCGCCATTGCCCTTCACCGCGGCACAGGCGGCATTCAACTCGGCATTGGCGAAGAAGCTGCCGTCCTCGATGGCGGCATCCACACGGGTCAGGTCCTGATAGACGATCCGACCCGCGCCCAGATTCATGTGGCCGACTTCGGAATTGCCCATCTGTCCATCCGGCAAGCCCACGAAGCGACCTTCGGTGTGGATCAAGGTGTGCGGGCGGGAAGCCAACAGGCTCCGCCAATTCGGCAGGTCCGCCAGCGCCAGCGCATTGTCGGCGGTCTCCTCGCGATGTCCCCAACCATCCAGGATCAACAGGACGACGGGCTTGGGACGCGGCGAGGAAGACGTGGACACGGGCATGCCTGCAGGGGGTGGGCGGGAAGGGAGATTGTAGCGGCGACTAAACCCTGCGCCTGCTTCACGCATCCACTGCTTACACCACCATGGCCGGGAGGCCAAGATGACGCAGTTTCGATCCTTGCTCTGCACTGGCCTGCTCTTGCTCAGCACGACCACGTTCGCCGCCCCGCAAGCGCATGGCACGCTTGCCGATATCGACAAGGTCAATGGTGGCATCACCGCCGAGGCGACCCAGGCTTACGGCGACCTCAGCACCGTCAACGGCGGCATTGACCTTCAACACAACAGCCGCGCAAAGGACGTGGACACGGTCAATGGCGGCATCCAGGCCGCAGACGACGTCGCCGTGGACGATGTATCCACGGTCAACGGCGGCATTCGCTTCGGCCGCAATGCGCGCATCGAGGGCGACGCCGAAACGGTCAATGGCGGGATTTTCATCGATCGCGGCGGCCGGGTCCGTGGTGGCATCAGCACCGTGAACGGCGGGATCGGCATCGTCGGAACCTCCGTCGAGGGCCGCATCGAAACCGTCAATGGCGATATCACCGTCGGCGCGGATTCATCGGTCAAGGGTGGCATCAAGGTGGAGAAAAACCAGGGCAGCGCCTTCAGTCTCTTCGGCAATCGGAAAATCCCGCGGATCGTCATCGGCCCGAATGCCGTGGTTGAAGGGCCACTGGTGTTCGAGCGCGAGGTGACGCTGTACGTGCACGCCAGCGCCCGCATCGGCAGCGTCTCCGGCGCCACCGTGCAGCGTTATGCCGGCAACACCCCGCCCGCAAGATAAGCGTCCGATCGCGTTTAGAATCGCATGACCCCTGCCCGGAGCCATGCGATGCGCAACCTCACGCTTTGCCTTGCCATGCTGGCGCTGTGCGGGTGCGGCCCGCGCAGCGCCGACACCTCGTCGTCCTCCGCAGTCGCCGGCGATGCCAACCCACCCCCGGTGGCCGCGGGCAACCATGCCTTCGTGCCCGCCATCAGCGCCGGGGATTTTGCGGAACACGTGCAGCGACTGGCGGCTGACGACTTTGGCGGTCGCGGGCCGGGCACGAGCGGCGAAGACAAGACCGTCGAGTACATCCGCTCGCAGTTCGCACGTATTGGTCTGCAGCCCGGCAACGGCGGCGACTGGTACCAAACCGTACCAATGGTGGAAACCATCGCCGACGCGGCAACCACGCTGACGTTGAAATCAGGCGGCGCCGAGCAGGTACTCGCGTTCGGAACCGACATGGTGATCGGCACCCGCACCGGCCAGCCAGTGATCTCCCTCAAGGACAGCCCGCTGGTCTTCGTCGGCTACGGCGTGGACGCGCCAGAGCGCGGCTGGAATGATTACGACGGCATCGACGTGCGCGGCAAGACCGTGGTGATGCTGGTCAACGATCCGGGGTTCCACGCCAACGAGGCCGCCCTGTTTGACGGCAAGCGGATGACGTATTACGGACGCTGGACCTACAAATTCGAGGAAGCCGCACGCAAAGGCGCGGCCGCTGCGCTGATCATCCATGACACGGCCGGCGCCTCTTATGGCTGGGATGTGGTGAAGAATTCCTGGTCTGGCCCGCAGTACGACCTGCCGGCCGGAAGTGACCCCGATCCGCGCTTGCCCGCCCAGGGATGGATCACCGATGGCGCCGCGACGGCGCTGTGCAAGGCCGCCGGTCAGGATCTTCCAACCTTGCGGGCTGCCGCCAACCGGCGCGGGTTCAAGGCAGTGCCGCTGGCGGCAACCGCCTCGATGACGCTGAAGAGCAGCAGCGTCGAAAAATCCTCGCGCAACGTGCTTGGCCTGCTGCCCGGGAGCGACGCAGCAGACGAAGCAATTGTCTATATGGCGCACTGGGATCATCTCGGCACGCATCCAGGTGAACCCGGCGACAACATTTACAACGGCGCGGTGGACAACGCCACCGGCGTTGCGGGCATCCTCGAAATCGCCGAAGCCTTCCGCAAAGCCAAGACACCGCCGAAGCGCTCGATCCTGTTCCTCGCGGTCACGCTGGAGGAGTCCGGCCTGCTCGGATCCAAGTACTACGTCGGCCATCCCGTCATTCCACTGGACAAGACCGTGGCAGTCATCAATCTGGATGCACTCTCGCCCACCGGCAAGGCGCACGACCTCACCGTTGTCGGCAACGGCAGCTCGCAGCTCGAAGACCTGCTGAAAGCAGTGCTCACCCCGCAGCAACGACGCATCGTCGCGGAAACGAACACGGCCGCCGGGTACTACTTCCGCTCGGACCATTTCAACTTCGCCAAGGCCGGCGTGCCAGCGCTGTACATCGACAGTGGAACCGACCTGATCGACGGCGGACAGACCGCTGGCGATGCCGCAAGCAAGGACTACACCGAGCACCGGTACCACAAGCCGGGTGATCAGTTTGATGCCGCAACATGGCGCCTGGACGGCATCATCGAGGATCTCGAGACGGTGTACGACCTTGGCCAGACATTGGCCAACGACGGCCAGTGGCCCAACTGGTCCCCGGGGAATCCATTCAAGGCAGCGCGCGACAAGATGATGGCGCGTCCGGCCGCCGCAAGAACGCCATGACCCGGATCGGACGGCCGCGGACGCCGCGCCACCCCGCAGGCTAGACTCGGGCTTCACCAGCCCGGGAGCGCCCCATGTTCATCGCCTACTGCAGCATCCTGATTGCCGCCTGCCTGCCCTATCTGTGGACGGTGGTCGCGAAAACCGGCGCGCCCGGCTACAACAACAAGGACCCGCGCGCCTGGATCGCCAAGCAGGACAGCTATCGCGTGCGCAATGCCTACAACGCCCACCTCAACGCCTTTGAAGCATTCCCCGCATTCGCGGTCGCCGTGCTGATGGCCCAGTTCGCACAGGTCGATCCGCAGCGCGTCGCGTGGCTGGCCATGACCTTCATTGCATTCCGTATCTTGCACGGCATCTTCTACATCGCCGCCTTGCAGTATCTGCGCAGCCTGGCATGGATGGGCGGCCTCGCCTGCGTGATCGGGCTGATGGTTTCCGCAGCTCTTCGGGTTGGCGGCTGAGTCGATTCGAACATCGCGAAATCATGCCCGCTTGCGCCTGCATGCGGCGGGCCGGGTTCTGATTCACGTCGACGCAGGCCTGCGCCACGCGCAGGGCCCCCTGCCCCAGTCTCGCGCACAGACAAAACCCCGCCTCGAAGAGGCGGGGTTTGCTTGAAGAAAGACCCTGGCGATGACCTACTCTTGCATGGCGAGGCCACACTACCATCGGCGCAGCTGTGTTTCACTTCCGAGTTCGGGATGGGATCGGGTGGTACCACAGCGCTGTGATCACCAGGGAGAGGGTGGAGGGTCGCGGTTTGCGGGGCAGCTGCCCGTGCAATCGCGCACACGCTCTCATTGGGTTGCGATCAACGAACGGCATTTGGCTGTTCGTTGCAGCAATAAGTTGGGATGTAGCGAACGGTTGTTGCAAATGCCATCAACGCTTCGTCGAGGCCAAGGGTTTCAAACGACTCGCACGCACTGGCGAGTGGAAGAAACTTGAGGTGATATGGTCAAGCCACACGGATCATTAGTACAGGTAAGCTCAACGCATTACTGCGCTTACACACCCTGCCTATCAACCACCTGGTCTTGATGGTTCCTTCAGGGGGCTTGTGCCCCGGGAGATCTCATCTTGAGGCGCGCTTCCCGCTTAGATGCTTTCAGCGGTTATCGCTTCCGAACATAGCTACCCGGCAGTGCCACTGGCGTGACAACCGGAACACCAGAGGTTCGTCCACTCCGGTCCTCTCGTACTAGGAGCAGCCCCTCTCAAATCTCCAACGCCCACGACAGATAGGGACCGAACTGTCTCACGACGTTCTGAACCCAGCTCGCGTACCACTTTAAATGGCGAACAGCCATACCCTTGGGACCGACTACAGCCCCAGGATGTGATGAGCCGACATCGAGGTGCCAAACACCGCCGTCGATATGAACTCTTGGGCGGTATCAGCCTGTTATCCCCGGAGTACCTTTTATCCGTTGAGCGATGGCCCTTCCATACAGAACCACCGGATCACTAAGTCCTAGTTTCCTACCTGCTTGATCCGTCGATCTTGCAGTCAAGCACGCTTATGCCTTTGCACACAGTGCGCGATGTCCGACCGCGCTGAGCGTACCTTCGAGCTCCTCCGTTACACTTTGGGAGGAGACCGCCCCAGTCAAACTACCCACCATACACGGTCCCCGACCCGGATTACGGGCCCAGGTTAGAACGTCAAGCACGACAGGGTGGTATTTCAAGGTTGGCTCCACCACAACTAGCGTCATGGTTTCACAGCCTCCCACCTATCCTACACAGACGAACTCAACGTTCAGTGTAAAGCTATAGTAAAGGTTCACGGGGTCTTTCCGTCTTGCCGCGGGAACGCTGCATCTTCACAGCGATTTCAATTTCACTGAGTCTCGGGTGGAGACAGCGCCGCTGTCGTTACGCCATTCGTGCAGGTCGGAACTTACCCGACAAGGAATTTCGCTACCTTAGGACCGTTATAGTTACGGCCGCCGTTTACCGGGGCTTCGATCAAGAGCTTCGCCTTGCGGCTGACCCCATCAATTAACCTTCCGGCACCGGGCAGGCGTCACACCCTATACGTCCACTTTCGTGTTTGCAGAGTGCTGTGTTTTTGATAAACAGTCGCAGCGGCCTGGTTACTTCGGCCTCCCTCAGCTATTCACCATGAGAGGCGCACCTTCTCCCGAAGTTACGGTGCTATTTTGCCTAGTTCCTTCACCCGAGTTCTCTCAAGCGCCTGAGAATTCTCATCCTGCCCACCTGTGTCGGTTTACGGTACGGTCTGTGCATACTGAAGCTTAGAAGATTTTCCTGGAAGCGTGATATCGGTGACTTAATTCTAATGAACTCGTCCTTGACCTCAATGTTGCACCCCCGGATTTGCCTAAGGGCACCACCTCAGTCCTCTCACCGGGACAACCAACGCCCGGCTCACCTAACCTTCTCCGTCCCTCCATCGCATATGCACGAGGTGCTGGAATATTAACCAGCTTCCCATCGACTACGCATTTCTGCCTCGCCTTAGGGGCCGACTCACCCTGCGTCGATTAACGTTGCGCAAGGAAACCTTGGGCTTTCGGCGTGCGGGCTTTTCACCCGCATTATCGTTACTCATGTCAGCATTCGCACTTCCGATACCTCCAGCAGACTTCTCAATCCACCTTCAACGGCTTACGGAACGCTCCTCTACCGCGTACATCAAAAGATGCACACCCCAAGCTTCGGTTTACTGCTTAGCCCCGTTAAATCTTCCGCGCAGACCGACTCGACCAGTGAGCTATTACGCTTTCTTTAAAGGGTGGCTGCTTCTAAGCCAACCTCCTGGCTGTCTGTGCCTTTCCACATCGTTTTCCACTTAGCAGTAATTTGGGACCTTAGCTGTGGGTCTGGGTTGTTTCCCTTTTCACGACGGACGTTAGCACCCGCCGTGTGTCTCCCATACAGTCCGTCTCGGTATTCGGAGTTTGCAATGGTTTGGTAAGTCGCGATGACCCCCTAGCCATAACAGTGCTCTACCCCCGAGAGGATACATATGAGGCGCTACCTAAATAGCTTTCGAGGAGAACCAGCTATCTCCGGGTTCGATTAGCTTTTCACTCCTAATCACACCTCATCCCCGACCTTTGCAACGGGCGTGGGTTCGGGCCTCCAGTACCTGTTACGGTACCTTCACCCTGGGCATGACTAGATCACCCGGTTTCGGGTCTACTGCCCGCGACTATGCGCCCTTATCAGACTCGGTTTCCCTTCGCCTCCCCTATACGGTTAAGCTCGCCACGAACAGTAAGTCGCTGACCCATTATACAAAAGGTACGCCGTCACCCTTGCGGGCTCCGACTGCTTGTACGCACACGGTTTCAGGATCTATTTCACTCCCTTCACCAGGGTTCTTTTCGCCTTTCCCTCACGGTACTGGTTCACTATCGGTCGGTCAGGAGTATTTAGCCTTGGAGGATGGTCCCCCCATGTTCAGACAGGGTTTCACGTGCCCCGCCCTACTCAATTTCATCGACCAGGCCCTTTCGCATACGGGGCTGTCACCCGCTATGGCCACCCTTTCCAGAGTGTTTTGCTAAAGCAAGATCGACTTTTGGGCTAGTCCGCGTTCGCTCGTCGCTACTTGCGGAATCTCGGTTGATTTCTTTTCCTACGGTTACTTAGATATTTCAGTTCACCGCGTTCGCCTTGCATGGCTATGTATTCACCATGCAATACCCCTAAGGGTGGGTTTCCCCATTCGGACATCGCCGGATCAAAGCTTATTGCCAGCTCCCCGACGCTTTTCGCAGGCTGTCACGTCCTTCATCGCCTCTGACCGCCAAGGCATCCACCGTGTGCGCTTATTCGCTTGACCATATCACCCCAAGTTGCCTCGGAGCGATACGCATACCAGCGAATGGTACGACTTATCACTACTTCAATAAGGCAGCTCGCGCTGCCCGCCTTAGCCTCTACGACACGTTGCAGACATTTGTCTCAAACGCTCGCTACATCCCGATTTTCAAAGAACATGCCCCGGCCACAGTGCCAAGGCATTTCAAATGTGTGTGTGCGCAGATCATTCAGAGTGGTGGGTCTGGGAGGACTCGAACCACCGGCCTCGCCCTTATCAGGGGCGCGCTCTAACCACCTGAGCTACAGACCCAATGTGTCGTGCCAGATGGTGGAGCCTGTCGGGATCGAACCGACGACCCCCTGCTTGCAAAGCAGGTGCTCTCCCAGCTGAGCTAAGGCCCCGTGCTATCTAAAGCGAGGGGACACGCAACCCCCTGCGGGATCGCGTTCTCTGAATGCAGGTCACTTGTGCGGACGTCTGGCAATGCGTTGCCATGTCTCAAAAGGAGGTGATCCAGCCGCACCTTCCGATACGGCTACCTTGTTACGACTTCACCCCAGTCATCGGCCACACCGTGGCAAGCGCCCCCCCGAAGGTTAAGCTACCTGCTTCTGGTGCAACAAACTCCCATGGTGTGACGGGCGGTGTGTACAAGGCCCGGGAACGTATTCACCGCAGCAATGCTGATCTGCGATTACTAGCGATTCCGACTTCACGGAGTCGAGTTGCAGACTCCGATCCGGACTGAGATGGGGTTTCTGGGATTGGCTCCGCCTCGCGGCATTGCAGCCCTCTGTCCCCACCATTGTAGTACGTGTGTAGCCCTGGCCGTAAGGGCCATGATGACTTGACGTCATCCCCACCTTCCTCCGGTTTGTCACCGGCGGTCTCCTTAGAGTTCCCACCATTACGTGCTGGCAACTAAGGACAAGGGTTGCGCTCGTTGCGGGACTTAACCCAACATCTCACGACACGAGCTGACGACAGCCATGCAGCACCTGTGTCACGGTTCCCGAAGGCACTCCTCTATCTCTAAAGGATTCCGTGCATGTCAAGGCCAGGTAAGGTTCTTCGCGTTGCATCGAATTAAACCACATACTCCACCGCTTGTGCGGGCCCCCGTCAATTCCTTTGAGTTTCAGTCTTGCGACCGTACTCCCCAGGCGGCGAACTTAACGCGTTAGCTTCGATACTGAGCTCCAAATTGAGCCCAACATCCAGTTCGCATCGTTTAGGGCGTGGACTACCAGGGTATCTAATCCTGTTTGCTCCCCACGCTTTCGTGCCTCAGTGTCAGTGCTGGTCCAGGTAGTCGCCTTCGCCACGGATGTTCCTCCCGATCTCTACGCATTTCACTGCTACACCGGGAATTCCACTACCCTCTACCGCACTCTAGTCCGCCAGTATCCAGTGCCATTCCCAGGTTGAGCCCAGGGCTTTCACATCAGACTTAACGAACCACCTACGCACGCTTTACGCCCAGTAATTCCGAGTAACGCTTGCACCCTTCGTATTACCGCGGCTGCTGGCACGAAGTTAGCCGGTGCTTATTCTTCCGGTACCGTCAGAACCCCAAGGTATTAACCTGGAGCTTTTCTTCCCGGACAAAAGAGCTTTACAACCCGAGGGCCTTCTTCACTCACGCGGCATGGCTGGATCAGGCTTGCGCCCATTGTCCAATATTCCCTACTGCTGCCTCCCGTAGGAGTCTGGACCGTGTCTCAGTTCCAGTGTGGCTGATCATCCTCTCAGACCAGCTACGGATCGTCGCCTTGGTGGGCCTTTACCCCCCCAACTAGCTAATCCGACATGGGCTCATCCAATCGCGCCAGGCCCGAAGGTCCCCGGCTTTCCCCCGAAGGGCGCATGCGGTATTAGCGTACGTTTCCATACGTTATCCCCCACGACTGGGCAGATTCCCATGTATTCCTCACCCGTCCGCCACTCGCCACCCACTTAAGCAAGCTTAAGCTGTGCTGCCGTTCGACTTGCATGTATTAGGCCTGCCGCCAGCGTTCACTCTGAGCCAGGATCAAACTCTTCACTTAAAGTTTTCGAGGACGAATCCTCTAATGCTTCGATTTGTAGAGCCCGACCAGACTCAATACTCGCTGTACGTTGTACTTGCGTACGAATACTTATAAGAATTGAGGTTCTGTTCGAACGTCTACTGATGGACAACCGCCACCACCAGACGCCCGCACAAGTCACCTGCGCACACTGTCAAAGATCTCCGGACTCGGCCTCAGCGCCTTGCCCTTCCACCCCGCGCCGAAGCACCTGAGTGAGCCGCCCATCATACCGGGGTTTTACTACCTGTCAACACCCGAATGTGAACTTTTTTTCGCTTCCCGCTGCGTGCCGAAGCCTCCAGCGGGTCGATGATTCTAGCGGGGCGATACGATCCTCGCAAGCCCTTTTTTCGGACTTTTCACGCACCGCGCAAGCACACCCGCGCGAAGTTGCGTTTGCCCACGGCCAGCACGCCCTCGAAGCCCGGCATGAACACGCGAGACGCGTCCTCGAACACCTCGCCATCGACGCGCACCGCACGCTCCTTGAGCTTGCGGCTGGCCTCCGAATTGCTGGGCATCAACCCTGCCGCCACCAGCAGCGCGGCAATGCGCAGCCCGTCTGCCGGCACCGCCACCTCCTGCAATGGCAGCGCAGCAAGATCACCCTCGCCGCGCACGGCGGCGTGCCAGCCTGCAATGGCCTGCTCGGCGGCAGCCGCATCATGGAAGCGCGCGGCCAGCTCGCGCGCCAGGCGCAGCTTGATGTCGCGCGGGTTCAGGCCACCCGCAACCTCGGCACGCAGGCGCGCGGACTCGGCGATGCCGATCTCGAAACTGAGCAGGTCGATCCACTTCCACATCAACGCGTCGCCGATCTTCATCGTCTTGGTGACGATGTCGATGGCGGGCTCCGCGATGCCGATGTAATTGCCCAGCGACTTGCTCATCTTGTTGACGCCGTCCAGCCCCTCCAGCAACGGCATGGTCAGCACGACCTGCGGCGGCTGGCCGTAGTGCTCCTGCAGGCCGCGCCCCATCAGCAAGTTGAACTTCTGGTCGGTTCCACCCAGCTCCACGTCCGCCTTCAGCGCCACCGAGTCATACCCCTGTACCAGCGGATACAGGAATTCGTGGACGGCAATCGATTGCTGCGCCGCGTAGCGCTTGGCGAAGTCATCGCGCTCCAACATGCGCGCCACCGTGTGCTGCGCGGCGAGCTTGATCATGTCGGCAGCACTCATTGCCCCGAACCACTCGCTGTTGAAGCGCACCTCGGTACGCTCGCGGTCGAGCACCTTGAACACCTGCTCGGAATAGGTTTGCGCATTGGCGAGCACGTCCTCGCGCGTCAGCGGCTTGCGGGTGACGTTCTTGCCGGTGGGGTCGCCGATCATCCCGGTGAAGTCGCCGATCAGGAAGATCACCTGGTGGCCCAGCTCCTGGAATTGGCGCATCTTGTTGAGCAGCACGGTGTGCCCCAGATGCAGGTCAGGCGCGGTGGGATCGAAACCAGCCTTGATCCGCATCGGGCGACCAAGCTTGAGGCGGGTTTCCAGTTCTTCCCGTTTGAGGATTTCGTCACTGCCGCGGGCAATCAGTTCCAGGGCTTGCTGCTGTTCTGACACAGACACCTCTTCTCCGGGGCACGCCGGAAGCGAGCCGCATTCATGTTTCGGGCTGACTGCGTTAACGCGACGTTAAACGGGAAAGACGAAAAACATCCGCAGATTCAACGGGTTGACGCACGTTCGTTGCATGACTATGGTAACGCGCTTGACGCTTTCGTCACACGCAGGGGACGATCATATGCCGGATTGGAACCACGACGCGGTACGTCGCGAGAATCTCGAGCGTGCCCAGGCGAACGCGGATCACCCCGAGCAGCCCTCCGTTTCACACCCGTTCCAAGGTCGCTGGACGCGCCGGCACTGGGCGCACGCAAGCGTACTCACCACCATGTGCGTGCTGTTGGCGGCGATCGTGCCCGGCTTTTCCACCGTGCTTGATGCAAGCGGCACCGCGCAGGTGCAGCGAATGACGCTGTCGCTGACGCTGCCCAAGCCCAGCCTCCGCGCCAGCAAGGCGACCGACGACAACTGGCAATCGGTGACACTCAAGCCGGGCCAGACGCTCAGCGGGGTGTTCGAGGAATTGGGCATCCCCTATGACCAGCTGGCGAAGGTCATGCAGCACCCGAAGATCAAGCCGACCTTGCGCAAATTGCGTCCGGGCACCGCGCTGAGCTTCAACCTGCCCGCCGATGGCAGCGTGCGGGCGATGCGCCTGGAGGCCGGCCCGGGCGTGGGCGAGACGCCGATCGAATTGGAGTTCAACGGCACGACGCTGCGTGAACGCGCGGTGCCGGTGGAGATCACCACGCGCACGGTCGTCTTGACCGGTGAAGTCGGCAAGTCGCTGTTCGCCTCCGCGCGCAAACTGGGCCTGGGCACCGCCCAGCTCAACCAGCTCACCGACGAGATGTTCAAGTACGACATCGACTTCGACTCCGATCTGGGCGAAGACGACCGCTTCAGCGTGGTGGTGGACCAGACCTGGAAGAACGGCCAGCTGGCCAACACTGGCCCGGTGTTGGCGGCCACCTTCACGGTGGATGGCAAGCTCAAGAGCGCGTTCCGCTACATGCGCGACGGCAAGCCGGAATACTTCACCCCGGATGGCCGCTCGCTCAAGCGCCCCTTCATCCGCATGCCGATTCCATATGCGCGCATCACGTCGGGCTTCGGCATGCGCAACCATCCCATCCTGGGCCGGATGCGCGGACACATGGGCATCGACTACGCCGCCGGCACCGGCACGCCGATCATGGCGGCCGGTGATGCGCGGGTGGAATTCGTCGGCCGCAAGGGCGGCTATGGCAATGCGGTGATCCTCAACCACGGCGGCGGCAAGACAACCCTCTACGGCCACATGTCCCGCTTCGCCAACATCCGGGTTGGCCAGCACGTGGCGCAGGGCGCGGTGATCGGCTACGTCGGCAGTACCGGGCTGGCCACCGGCCCGCACCTGCATTACGAATTCCGGGTCAACGGCGTGCACATGAACCCGCTGAAGATGACCCTGCCACCACCAACACCGCTCAGCGGCAGCGATTTGATGGCATTCAGGAACCAGACCCATCGCGCGCTGGACAAGATCCGTGAAGTGGAGGACGTGGTGTTCCAGCTGGACGACGACCGCGTGGCCAGCGCCGCCAAGCCCGCCCCGCGCGACCGCAAGAAGGGCTGAGCTGATCCGCGCCGCGATGCGATACTGCGCCGCATGCCCGAGCTCATTTCTGCGCCCCAGTTCTTCCTTGGCCTGATATCAGGCACCAGCGCCGACGGCATCGACGCCGCGCTGGTGCGCTTCGAGGGCGATGCAGCGAACGCAGGCGCCGAACTCGTGTTCGGCCACACCTGTCGCTGGGAGCCAGCGCTGCGTGAGCGCCTGATCGCGCTGGGCCAGCATGCACAACCGCTGACGCTGGATGAGGTGGGCACGCTGGACGTGCGGATCGGTCGCGCCTTCGCCGAGGCGGCCAGCCACGCCATGCGTGCGGCTGGCGTGACTGCGCGCGCGCTGGTCGCCATTGGTTCGCACGGGCAAACCCTGCGCCATCACCCGCATGGAAACGTGCCGTTCACCCTGCAGCTCGGCGATGCCCACTGCATCGCAGAACACTGCGGCGTGCCAGTGGTGGCCGACTTCCGCCGCCGCGACGTTGCCGCTGGCGGCCACGGCGCGCCGCTGGTGCCCGCGTTCCACGCCGCGATCCTGCGCGACCCCGGTGAAGACCGCGCCATCCTCAATCTGGGTGGCATCGCCAATTTCACCTTGCTGCCCGCGCAAGGCGAGGTGCGCGGCTTCGACACCGGGCCGGCGAACGGACTGATGGATGCGTGGTGCCTGCGCCACACCGGTCAGGCGTTTGATGCAGGCGGCGCGTTCGCGGCGCAGGGCCGCGTCGACGGTGCACTGCTGGCGCGCCTGCTGGCGGAGCCGTGGTTCGCCGCGCCGCCGCCGAAGTCGACGGGGCGCGACCAGTTCCACCTGGACTGGGTCGAAGCCGCGCTGGCTGGCGACGAGGCTCCCGCCGACGTGCAGGCCACGCTGCTTGCACTGACCGCGCGCAGCGTCGCAGAAGCGTTGCAGGCCACCCAGCCGCGCACGCGACGGGTCGTGGTGTGCGGCGGCGGCGTGCACAACCCGCGGCTGATGGCGGCGCTGGCCGAGGCGATGCCGGACGCGGCCATCGACTCCAGCGCCGTGCACGGGCTGGACCCGGATTTCGTGGAAGCCATGGCGTTTGCCTGGCTGGCCCGCGAACACCTGGCCGGCAGGCCGGGCAACCTGCCCGCGGTGACCGGGGCAAGCGGGCCGCGCGTGCTGGGCGCGCTCTACCCGCCCTGATCCGGCGCCGGGGCGAACACCCGCTGGCGCAGTTGCGGGCTCAGGTACACATACAGCAGCGTGGCCGGAATCAGCGCCAGCACGGTGATCACGAAGTACATGCCATAGCCGGTGGCCATCACGATGCCGCCCGCGAAGAAGCCGAGGATCTTGCCCGGCAGATTCACCAGTGAACTGAGCAGGGCGTATTGCGTGCCGGTGTGCTGCTGGCTGACCAATGCAGACAGGAACGCCACCGTCGGTGGCCCCAGCATGCCCAAGGTGAAGTTCTCCGCCGAAATCACCGCCGTCAGCACCCACAAATCGCCTTTGTGCACCATCAGCAACAGGTACAGCAGGTTGCAGGCGCCACATACCAGCATCATCACGCCCAGTGATTTCCATGCGCCCAGCCGGGTGACCATCGCACCGCCACAAAACACGCCGACGATGCCGATCCACACGCCCCACAGTTTGGTGATCGAACCGATCTGGGTCTTGCTGAAGCCCTGATCCAGGTAGAACGGGCTCATGATGCCGCCCACGGTGGCCTGCTCGGGCACCTTGAACAGCAGGATGTAGGCGAGGATGGACAGCGCCAGCGGGATGCCATAGCGGCGAAAGAAGTCGGCGAACGGGTCGGCGACCGCGGCCGTCATCGCCTCTCGCCACGGCAGCTGCGACGAAGCGAGCGATACCGTCGGCTCCCGGGCAAGCAGATTGGCAACCAACGGCACCCCCATGACTGCCGCCATCGTGCAATACACCCAGCTCCAGGCGATGTGGTCGGCCATGATCGCGGCAAAGGCCCCGGCCATGATCAGCCCGATCCGGTATCCCAGCGAATACGTGGCGACCAGCGCGCCCTGCGCATCCACCGGCGCGATTTCGATGCGATAGGCGTCCACCGCGATGTCCTGTGTCGCCCCAAAAAACGCCACCGCCAGTGTCGCCGCCACGAACGGCCCAAGCTGCGCCGGCGTCAGCAGCGCCATCAGCAGCAGGCTGGCGATCACGCCCAGCTGCGCAGCCAGCAGCCAGCCACGACGGCGTCCCAGCCGGCGAAAGCCCGGCATCTGCCAGTGATCCAGCAGCGGCGCCCACACAAACTTGAAGGCATACAGCATGCCCGCGCTGGCGATCATGGTGATGTCCTTCAGCACGATGCCGCGATCCTTCAGCCAGAACGCCAGCGTGCCGGCCACCAGCAGGAACGGCAGCCCGGAGGAGAAGCCGAAAAAGAACATCGTGCCCGCCGCCGGCTGCGCAAACGACTTCCAGACGGACGGCTTGGCGGCGCTCATGCGGCGTAGTCCACGAGGAACGGGGCGTGATCGGAAAACTTCGGCTCCGGGAAGATCTCGGCGGACACGATCCCCTTGGCGATGCCGGGCGTGGCCAACTGGTAATCAATCCGCCAGCCCACGTTGTTGGCGCGCGCCGCGCCGCGCTGCGACCACCACGAATATTCCACGGCCTCGGGCTTGGCAACCCGAAACGCGTCTTTCCAGCCGTGCGCGGGCGGCACGATCAGGCCATCGTGGCAACCGTCGGCGATCAGGCCGCTGAGCCAGGCACGCTCATGCGGCAGACAGCCGGAGTTCTTCTGGTTGCCGCTCCAGTTCTTGATGTCATTGCGCGCACGGACGATGTTCCAGTCGCCGCACAGCACGTACTCGCGGCCGCTGGCGAGCCACTGCGCCAGGATCGGCTGCAGCCAGGCCATCACCTCTTCCTTGAAGCCCTGGCGCAACTCGCCCGAGCTGCCGGAGGGGATGTAGAAGCTCACGACCGACACATTCCCGAAGCGCGCCTCGATGTAGCGCCCCTCGTCATCGAAGGGTGCCCAGCCCAGCGCCGTGCGCACCTCGTCCGGCTCGCGCCGGCTGTAGATCGCCACGCCGCTGTAGCCCTTCCTGGTGGAGGCGTCCTTGAACCACGCCTTGTATCCGTCGGGACGGAAAGCGGCGTCGGCGAGCTGGTGTTCCTGCGCCTTGGTCTCCTGCACGCACAGGACGTCGATGTCGTGCCGGGTGAACCACTCGAAAAAACCCTTGCTGGCGGCCGAACGCAGGCCATTGGCGTTGAAGGAAAGAATGCGCATGCGGGACGCTGCAGGTTCGGAGTGGGCAAAGCCTAACCGATCCGCCGCCGTTCGCCGGGCGGGCGGCTGCCATGACGGCGCCGCGCATGGGAGAATCGCGCCATGAGCGCACTGACCAACGACCACCGCACCCGCTTCCTGCAGCTGGCCTTGCGCGCCGATGCGCTGCGCTTTGGCGAATTCACCCTGAAGTCGGGGCGCACCAGCCCGTACTTCTTCAATGCCGGTCGCTTCGATTCCGGCGCGGCGCTGGCCAGCCTGGCCAGCTGCTATGCCGATGCGATGGACGCAGCAAGCGTGCCGTTCGACCTGCTGTTCGGGCCCGCCTACAAGGGCATCCCGCTGGCAACCGCGCTGGCGTGCGAGTACGCGCGCCGCGGCCGCGACCTGCCGCTGGCCTTCAACCGCAAGGAAGCCAAGGCGCACGGCGAGGGCGGCAGCCTGATCGGCGCGCCGCTGGGTGGAAAGCGGGTGCTGATCGTGGACGACGTGATCACCGCCGGCACCGCGATTCGCGAGGCGCTGGCGATCATCGAAGCCGCCGGCGGTACGCCGGCAGGCATCGTCATCGCCCTCGACCGCCAGGAGCGGGTGCGCGAGGACCTGCCGGTTTCTGCCGCGCAATCGGTCGCCCACGAGCATGGGATTCCGGTGGTCGCGGTGGCCGGTTTGGACGACCTGCTTGCGTTTGCCGGCGAAAGCACCGAACTTTGCGACTGCCGCGATGCCTTGCTCGCCTATCGGGCGCGCTACGGCATCCTCTGATCCGCCACGACTGCCAGGGGGCTGTCATGACGCACCACCATCACATCGTCCGTACCGTTCTTGCGCTGGCCCTGCTGGGTGCCTGCACTGCTGCTTCCGCGCAGAGCACGGCTCCTGCCGAAAAGAAGATCTACTGCTGGGACGAAGGTGGCCGCAAGGTGTGCGGCGACGCGCTGCCGGCCTCCGCTGCCAACAGCGCGCGCACCGAGTTCAGCATGAAAAGCGGCTTGGCCACCGGTCGCGTGGATCGCGCCCTGACCGACGAAGAGCGCAGCAGCGCCGCGCTGGCAGCCGATGCGGCGCGCCGACAGGCCGAGGCCGAGGCGATGCAGAAACGCCGCGATCTGGCGATGGTGGAGTCCTACCTCACCGAGGCCGACCTGCGCCGCGCCTATGGCGAGCGTACCGCGCTGCTGGATGAAACCCTGAAATCCAGCCGCCTGGGCCTGTCCAGCCTGCGCCTGAGCCTGCTGTCACTGCTGCGCCAGGCCGGCGACCAGGAGCTGGCCGGCACACCGGTGAGCAAACGCCTGACCGACTCGATTTTGACCCAGCACGCCGAACAACTGCGCCAGCGCCAATTGCTGCTTGCGCAGGAGCAAGATCGGGCCGAGCTGGAACGCGAACTGGCTGACTCCCTGCGCCGCTATCGGGAAATGAAGCAGGGCACCTCGCCGCCAGCAACGCCGCCCACGGCCAGCGCGCAGCAAGACAAGCCCACCGCCGGCCAAGCATCCAAGGCGCCCCCGCCGCCTCGCTGAGACCGGGGGCGGTCGGGTCAGAACGGCAGGCGCAGATCCGGCTCCAGTTTCAACAACAGGTCGCGGAACACCTGCTGGATGCGTGCCATCGCGGATGTCGTATCGGCATCGAAGCGCATGACCAGCACCGGCGTGGTGTTGGACGCACGCACCAGGCCCCAGCCATCCGACCAGTCCACGCGCACGCCATCGATGGTGGTCAGGCGGCCACCGTCGAAGCTGGCCGTGAGGCGGAACCGCTCGACGAAGTCGTGCGCGTCCACCTCATTGGGCAACTCGACCTTGATCTCGGCGGTGGATACGCCATCCGGCAGCGCGGCGAACACCGCTTCGGGTGCTTCCCCGCGCGTGTCCAGGATTTCCAGCAGGCGCGCGGCCGCATAGATGCCATCGTCGAACCCGAACCAGCGCTCGGCGAAGAAGAAGTGGCCGCTCATCTCGCCACCCAGCGCCGCTTCGGTCTCGCGCATCTTCGATTTGATCAGCGAATGCCCGGTCTTCCACATCAACGGGCTGCCGCCGTGGCGCAGGATCTGCATCGGCAGGCGGCCGGTGCACTTCACGTCATAGATGATCATCGCGCCCGGGTTGCGCTCCAGCACGTCGGCAGCGAACAGCATCAACAAACGGTCCGGGAAAATGTTCTTGCCGGACTTGGTGACCACGCCAAGCCGGTCGCCGTCGCCATCGAAGGCGATGCCCAGATCGGCATCCAGCCGTTGCACCATCTGTATCAGGGCTTCCAGGTTGTGCGGCTCGCTGGGATCGGGATGGTGGTTGGGGAAAGTGCCGTCGATGTCGCAGAACAGCGGGGTGATGTCCGCCCCGATGGCCTCCAGCACGCGCGGCCCCAGCTCGCCGGCCACGCCATTGCCGGCATCCACCACCACCTTGAGCCGCTGACCGATCTGGATGTCACCGGCGATGCGCTGCACGTAATCTTCGCTGATGTCGCGCGCGTCCAGCGTGCCCTGCGTTTCGGCTTCCAGCAGGCGATCCTCGGCGATGCGGGCGTGAAGGCCCTTGATGGCCTCGCCAGACAGCGTTTCGCCGCCCACCACGATCTTGAACCCGTTGTAATCCGGCGGGTTGTGGCTGCCGGTGATGGCCACGCCGCAGCCCGTGCGCAGCAGGAAGCTGCCGAAATACACCACCGGCGTGGGCACCATGCCGATGTCGATGACGTTGCGCCCGGCTTTGCGCAGGCCGGCGATCAGGCCGTTTGCCAGATCCGGGCCCGACAGGCGGCCGTCACGGCCGACCACGATGGAATCCAGCCCCTGTTCGGCCATCAGCGAGCCGACTGCCTGGCCGATCAACTCGGCCACATTGGCATCCAGCGACATGCCGATCACGCCGCGGATGTCATAGGCGCGGAAGATGCGATGGTCGATCACCACCGGCACGCGCGCCGAAGGCTTGGCGGTGTCGTGCTCGCGGACTTGCACGCGCGGCACCGGCTCCGGCTCGGGCATGGCCTGCTGCAGGTCGGACAGGGTCGGGCCGGTTTCGACCTCACCGAAGCCGCCCAGCGCCAGCAGGCGCGGGCGCAACCGGAACCACAGCCCAGCCGCCGCCAGCAGCAGCACGGTGCCCAGCGCCAGCGCCGCCAAGCCACCCAGTCCAAACGGCGCCTGCGCACTGTCCGGTGCCGCCGCCGCCACCCGCAGATCGCTGTCCGGCACCTTCACACCAAGCGCCTCTGCGGCCACGCCCAAGGCGATGTCGCCGCGCTCGATCACGCTGCGTTGCCCCTGGCGCAGCGCCAGATAGGTCGCAGCCGGCAGCGCGGGACTTTCCACCCCGCTTTCCAGCCGCGCCATCGGCAGTTCCACATAGGCCACCATGTCGGCAGCCCCCTTCACCGGCGCGGCCAGCGCCAGCCGATGTTCGCCCGCCGATTGCACGATGCGCGCCGCCATCTTGCCGCTGATCAGCGCGTCTTCGGCCACCGCCAGCGAGCCAAACCCGCTGCGCGGCAGGCGGCCGTACTGGCCATCCAGATCCGCCGGCCATAGCTCGGCGCGCCTGACTTCGCCCCAGCCCTGCTTGACCGCAGCCACCGTTGCCGCCGCGTCACCGGACGCCAGCGCCGTGGTGAAGGCCTTCGATGCCAGCTGCGAACCCAGCTTCTGGCGCTGCTCGTTGAGCGTGCGCCGCACCATGACCACCACATCGTCACGGGCAAATTCCAGCGCGTGCTGGCGGCTGTCATCCCGCTGCCGCAACCCGCCCGTCACCAGGCACCACAGCCCCAGCGCCAGCAACAGCAGCACCAGCCACGGCAACGCGCGCGCCGTTTGCAATGGATCGAACTTCAGGCTGCCGTGGCTGCCGTCGTCGCCGTCGTCCTTCTTGCCACCCAAACCGAACAAAGCCATGAATTCCCCCCGTCAGCGCACGCCGGTATGGCCGAAGCCACCCTGCCCACGCGCGCTCTCCTCGAAAGTATCCACCACCTGCAGCGCGACGCGCACTACCGGCAGCAATACCAGCTGTGCAATGCGATCGCCGGGAGCGATGGTGAAGGCGACGCTGCTGCGGTTCCAGACACTGATCATCAGCGGCCCCTGGTAGTCGGCGTCGATCAAGCCTGTGCCGTTACCCAGCACGATGCCGTGCTTGTGGCCCAGTCCCGAACGCGGCAGGATCACGGCGCACAGGCCGGGATCGCCAATGTGGATGGCCAATCCCGATGGCACCAGCGCGGCCGCGCCTGGCTCAAGGTCAAGCGGCGCCTCCAACGCGGCGCGCAAATCCAGCCCGGCGCTGTGCTCGGTGGCATAGGCCGGCAACGGCCATTCGGCGCCGAAGCGCGGATCCAGCAATTTCACCTGCAGCGCATGTTGGCTCATGCCGATCCTTGTTGTTGCAAGCGCTCGCCAATCAGATCCAGCAGCACGCCTGCCAGTTCGGCCTTGGGTGCCGGCCCCAGCGCACGCTCACCGTTGACATCGATCACCAGCAGGGCATTGTCATCACTCTCGAAGCCACTGCCGCTCAAGCCCACCTGGTTGGCGCAAATCAGGTCCAGCCGCTTTCGCTCCAGCTTGCCCCGCGCGTAATGGGCCACGTCGTTGGTTTCCGCCGCGAACCCCACTACCAAACGTGGCCGCTGCGGGTGGACGGCCACCTCGGCCAGCACGTCGCGGGTCTTGACCAGCTCCAGCACCAGCGTGTCCTGCCCCGGCCGCTTCTTCAATTTGCTCGACGCGAACTCGCGCGGGGTGAAGTCCGCCACCGCCGCCGCGCCGACATAGATGTCGCACGGCAACGCCGCCATCACCGCCGCATGCAGTTGTGCAGCACTGCGCACATCAACACGCATCACCCCGGACGGCGTGGGCAGCTGCACCGGGCCAGCGACCAGCACGACTTCGGCGCCGCGCTGCGCGGCCACCGCAGCGACGGAGAACCCCATCTTGCCGCTGCTGCGATTGCCCAGGAAACGCACCGGATCGATGTCTTCGAACGTCGGGCCGGCACTGACCACGATGCGCAGGCCTGCAAGCGATCCGGTCATGCCAGCGCCCTCGCCGCAGCCAGGATTTCGGCGGGCTCGGCCATTCGCCCCGGGCCGGACTCGCCTTCGGCCAGCGGCCCGTCATTCGGGCCGACCATGCGCACGCCACGCGCCAGCAGGGTGCCGATATTGGATTGCGTGGCAGGGTGCCGCCACATGCGATGGTTCATGGCCGGCGCGACCAGCAGCGGCGCTTCGGTTGCCAGGCACAGCGTGGACACGAGATCATCGGCCAAGCCATGCGCCAGCTTGGCCAAGGTATTGGCGGTGGCTGGCGCCACCACCACCTGTTGCGCCCAGCCAGCCAGCTCCAGATGGCCCATTGCGGCCTCCGCCTGCGCATCCCACAAGGAGATGCGCACCGGGTGATGCGACAGCGCCTGAAAGGTCTGCGCACCGACAAAGCGCTGCGCGCTCTCGGTCATCGCCACCTGCACCTGCGCCCCTGCATCGCGCAGCCGGCGCACCAATTCGGCGGATTTGTAGGCCGCAATGCCTCCGCAGACGCAAAGCAACACGCGATAGCCATCGCTGGGGAAATTCGGAACCTGCACCGGGCCTGTCTCTGACCGTTTCACGACGCTGAAGCTTACCCGATGCCGGGGCGTCTTCCGCTGCCGCCGGCCGGATGGGCACGGCATCCTGGGCACATGCACATCCGTGACTGGCCTGAAAGCGAACGTCCCCGCGAAAAGCTGCTGGCTCGCGGCGCCGGCAGCCTGTCCGACGCCGAGCTGCTGGCGCTGTTCCTCGGCTCCGGCATTGCCGGCAGCGACGCCGTCGCCAGCGCGCGGGCCCTGCTTGCCGACCAGGGCGGATTACGCCGACTGCTTGACCGGGAGGCCCGCGCGCTCACCCGCCTGCGCGGCATCGGCCCGGCCCGCGCCTGCCTGCTGGCGGCGGCGCTGGAGCTGGGCCAGCGCCATCTCGCCGCCCAGCTCGAACGCGGCGAAGCGCTGGGCGACCCGGCCTGCGCAGGCCGCTACTTCGCCCAACGCCTGCGCCGGCTGGATCATGAAGTATTCGCGGTGCTGTATCTGGATACCCGCCATCGCGCTCTGGGGTTCGAAGAACTGTTCCGTGGCGGCATCGATGGCGCCGAGGTACATCCGCGCGTGCTGGTGCAGCGCGCGCTGGCCCACGGCGCGGCGGCGGCGATCATCGGCCACAACCACCCAAGCGGGAATCCCGAACCCAGTGCCGCCGACCGCGCGGTGACCGCGCGCATCAAGCAGGCACTGGCGCTGGTCGATGTGCGCCTGCTCGATCATTTCGTGATCGGCGACGGCCCGCCCACCTCGATGGCCAAGCGCGGCATGCTGTGACGACCGCCGCAACGCGTGCCGCCCCGGCGGCAAAGACCGCGCCCGGCCTCGCGTACAATGCGTGCTCGTTGAAACGCAGCACCCAGACCCCGTGAAAGCCCAGCTCCGCGCCCTGATCGCCACCCTGATTGAAGGCGGCCTGACCGCCCTGCGCAATGCAGGCACCCTGCCCGCCGACCTTGCCAGCCCCGATTTCGTGATCGAGCGCCCCAAGGAACGCGCGCACGGTGACTTCTCCACCAACGCGGCGATGCTGCTGGCGAAAGCCGCGCGCAGCAATCCGCGCGCATTGGCGCAGCAGCTGGTGGATGCGCTGCCGGCGTCTGACGCCATCGCCCGCATCGATATCGCCGGGCCCGGCTTCATCAATGTCCACCTGACCCCGGCCGCCTGGCAGCAGCAGGTGCGCCAGATCCACGCCGAGGGCAACGATTTCGGCCGCAATGCAAGCGGTGGCGGCAAGACGGTGGGCGTGGAATACGTGTCTGCCAATCCGACCGGCCCGCTGCACGTGGGCCACGGCCGCGCCGGCGTGATCGGCGACTGCATCGCGCGGGTCATGGCGGCCAATGGCTGGAACGTCAAGCGCGAGTTCTACTACAACGACGCCGGCGTGCAGATCGACAACCTCGCGCGCTCGGTGCAGGCCCGCGCCAAGGGCTTCAAACCCGGTGATGCGCAGTGGCCAGGCGATGCCTACAACGGCGATTACATCGGCGATGTCGCCGCCGCCTGCCTGCGCGGCGACAGCGTGGAAGTGGAAGGTCACGCGGTGGTCGGTACGCCGGATGCAGACAATCTGGATGCCATCCGCCAGTTTGCCGTGGCCTATCTGCGCCGCGAGCAAAATGCCGATCTGGCCGCGTTCGGGGTGTCGTTCGACCGCTATTTCCTGGAATCCTCGCTGTATGCCGATGGCAAGGTCGAAGAAACCGTGGCCGCACTGGTCGCCAAGGGTCACACCTACGAGGAAGGCGGCGCGCTGTGGCTGCGCACCACCGATTTCGGCGACGACAAAGACCGGGTGATGCGCAAGTCCGACGGCAACTACACCTACTTTGTTCCCGACGTGGCCTACCACCTGTCCAAGTGGCAACGCGGCTACCAGCGCGCGGTGACCGAGCTGGGTGCCGACCACCACGGCTCGCTGACGCGGGTGAAGGCCGGGCTGCAGGCGCTGGACTGCGGCATTCCCGCCAACTACCCGGACTACGTGCTGCACCAGATGGTCACGGTGATGCGCGGCGGCGAGGAAGTGAAGCTGTCCAAGCGCGCCGGCAGCTACCTGACCCTGCGCGACCTGATCGACGAAGCCGGCCGCGACGCCACCCGCTGGTTCCTGATCGCGCGCAAGCCGGACTCGCAGCTGACGTTCGACATCGATCTGGCGCGCTCGCAGAGCAACGACAACCCGGTGTTCTACGTGCAGTACGCGCATGCCCGGGTGTGCAGCCTGCTGCGCCAGGCCGGCGAAAAAGGCATGCCGCACGATGCCGCCAACGGCGAAGCCGGCCTGAACCTGCTGGACGATGCCCCGGCGCAGGAGCTGATGCGCGAGCTGTCGCGTTATCCCGAAGTCGTGGAAGCCGCTGGCCTGACGCTGGAGCCGCACCTGGTCGCCCAGTACCTGCGCGAGCTGGCTTACGCCTTCCACGGCTGGTACCACGCCAGCCCGGTGCTGGTGGAAGACGCCAGCCTGCGCGATGCGCGCCTGACGCTGGCACGCGCCGCGCGGCAAGTGCTGGCCAATGGCCTGGACCTGCTGGGCGTCAGCGCCCCGGAGAGCATGTGATGGCGGCACGTCGCGGCAAGTCCCAGGCAAAGCGCAACGCCTCCGGCCGCTTCCCCGGCTGGGCGTGGCTGATCATCGGCGTGGCGCTCACGTTGCTGGCGGTGCTGCTGGTACCGCGCTACCTGAAGTCGGATGCCGGCGACGGCTTCTTCCGGCCCAAGCCCAATCCTGACGCGCTGCCCGCCGCGGTCTCCAACGAAGGCGAAGCCATTGCGCCGGACTCGGCCAGCAGCGGCGCAAGCAGCAAGCCGGCGCCGGCAAAGCCCACCCAATACGACTTCTATACCCTGCTGCCGGGTCAGGAAGTGGCGATGAGCGATGCCGAACTGGCGGCCAGCGCCAAGGCCGAAGCGGATGCGCGCGCGCAGCAGCAAGCAACCGCCACGGCTGCCTCGGCCGGCGCAAATCCGCCAGCCAGCGCCGCTGCCCTGCCTGCCCCCATCGGTGACAAGCCCGCCGATGCGGCGGCAGGCACCGCCGCTGCCACCCAGGCGAGCAAACCCGCGCCTGCCGCAGACAAGGCCGCGCCCGGCAATGCCCGCTACATCCTGCAGGCCGGCGCGTTCGGCGCATCCGGTGATGCCGAAACGACCAAGGCCAAGATCGCCTTGCTGGGATTGAACGCGCGCGTGGAGTCGGCGCAGATCGACGGCAAGACGGTCTATCGCGTTCGCATGGGGCCGTACGGCAGCGCGTCGGAGCTCGCGGATGCCAAGGCCAAACTGGCCAGTGGTGGTCTGCCGGCGATGGCCGTCAAAACCAACTGAGCCGCGGCAAGCATTCTCACGTTGTTTGCATGAGAGCTGTCACTTCTTCGCGCATGCCCGCGCCGGTAGCCTGCATCCCTCGTTTCCCCATGCAGGTTCAACCATGTTGCTTTCGCAGATTTACGTTGGTCTGATCGCGGTCTGGGTTGCCAGTGAACTCTGGCTGGCCCTGCGCCGGCGCTCCACCGGTGACGCGCAATCCCTCGATGGCGGCACGTTGCGCATGCTGCAGTGGGTGATTTACGCCAGTATCGGGATTGGTGTCTGGCTGTCCTACCGGCAGCCATGGCCATGGCCGGAGCCGCCGCGGCATGCGCTCTTCCTGGCCGGCCTGGTGCTGATGGCCGCCGGCCTGCTGTTTCGTTTTTGGTCGATCCACGTGCTTGGGCGTCATTTCACCGTGGACGTGGCGATTGGCGAAGACCACCGCATCGTGCGCCACGGCCCGTATCGCTGGCTGCGTCATCCTTCCTATACCGGCGCGCTTGCCACGTTCTTCGGGTTTGGGCTGTGCCTGGGTGATGTCGCGGCACTGGCCTGCGTGGGCATCCCGGTCACGGCGGCCTTCCTGCGCCGCATCCGCGTCGAAGAACGCGTGCTTGCCCGGGCGTTTCCCGTGGATTACCCCGCCTACGCCAGGGAAACCCGGCGCCTGCTGCCCGGCATCTGGTGACGTCGCCCCGTAAACTGCCGGGATGAACACATCCTCCCCCCGCACCGTTTTGATCACCGGCGCCACCGCCGGCTTCGGCCGCGCCGCCGCGCGCAAGTTCATCGACGCCGGCTGGCAGGTCGTCGCCACCGGCCGCCGCGCCGACCGCCTCGACACCCTGCGCGCCGAACTCGGCGACGCGCTGCACACCGCCTGCTTCGACATCCGCGACGAGGCGGCAATGCGCGCCGCGCTGGACGCGCTGCCGGAGCGCTTCCGCGGCATCGACCTGCTGGTCAACAACGCCGGCCTGGCGCAGGGCACCAAGCCCGCGCAGGACGCGCTGCTGTCCGACTGGAAGACCATGATCGACACCAACGTCACCGCGCTGGTGACCCTGACCCACGCGCTGCTGCCCACGCTGATCGCGCGCAAGGGCGCGATCATCAACATCAGCTCCACCGCCGCCACCTATCCCTACACCGGCGGCAATGCCTATGGCGGCACCAAGGCCTTCGTCAGCCAGTTTTCGCTGGGCCTGCGCAGCGACCTGCACGGCACCGGCGTGCGCGTCACCGCGATCGAGCCGGGCATGGCCGAAACCGAGTTCACCGTGGTCCGCACCCACGGCGACCAGGCCGCCTCCGACCAGCTCTATGGCGGCGCCAACCCGATGACCGCCGAGGACATCGCCGAGACGATCCTCTGGGTCGCCACCCAGCCGCCGCATCTGAACATCAACCGGGTCGAACTGATGCCCACCTCGCAGTCGTTTGCGGGGTTCCAGGTACATCGGGAAGTGTGATTGCCCCATTCAGGCCATTTTTGGCCAGAAAGGGTATATTGGCCATGTTGTCGCCGCCTGGAGACCGTCATGACCACCATTGCACTCAGTCCGCTGGCCTCGCTTCCGCAGGCCCCCGCCTCGGACGTGAAAAAACTGGGCTGGCGCGGGGTGATGAAAGCCGTGACCCGCAACGGCAAGCTGGTGGTCACCAACCATGACCAGCCCGAGGCAGTGATCCTGCCGGTGGAGGAATACAACCGCCTGCTGACGCTGCTGCGCAACGCCGGCGAGAAAGACCGCGTGCTGCTGGAAGACCTGCGCCGCAGGTTCGACGAACGCCTGGCCTGCCTCGATGCGCCGGGGGCAGGTGACACGCTGCGCGACATCCTGCGCAAGCCGCTGAAGCTGGAAGGCCGGGTCATCGCCGGAGAAACTTGCTGACATGCCGGCGGCGCGTCCGCTGCTGTACGTGTTGGCAGGGGTCAACGGCGCCGGAAAAAGCGCCATCGGCGGCGCTGCGCTGCGGCAGGCCGGCATGGACTGGTTCAACCCGGATACCTTCAGCCGCCAGTTGATGGAGGCCACCGGCAGCCCGCTGGCCGAGGCCAATGCGACGGCGTGGCAGGAAGGGCTGCGCAGGCTGGAGGCCGCCATTGCCCATGGCAAGGATTACGCCTTCGAAACCACACTGGGCGGCAACACCATCGCCGCCAAACTCCGCGGCGCCACGCAGACACACGATGTCGCCATGTGGTTCTGCGGACTGGATTCGCCGGAGCACCATATCGCCCGCGTGCGTTATCGCGTCAGCCGCGGCGGCCACGATATTCCCGAAGCGAAAATCCGCGAACGCTGTGTCACATCGCTGGCCAACCTCGCCGCGCTGCTGCCGCACCTTGCCCAACTGCAGATGTACGACAACAGCATCGATGCCGCGCCCGGCACCCCCATCGGCGATCCGCGCCTGCTGCTGCAGATGGAACGCGGGCGGATCACCTGGCCCAGCGACGCCAACACCCTCGGGCAGACGCCCGACTGGGCCAAACCCATCATGGAAGTCGCGTTGTCGGGCAGCGGTTGACGACAGTCGTCAGCCCTGCGGCGTGTCGTCGAGGTAGGTGTAAGCGGTGAGCCCCGCCTCCAGCGCCGCTTTCAACCGCTCGCTCTCATCGGAAGGCAGGTGCGCCGCATCCACCTTCGCGGCGTATTCGCGGCGCAGGTCGGCCAGCTTGTAGCCGACGTAGTCCAGCATCACGTCGGTGGTGTCGCCGCGGCGCTGCTGGCTGATCACGAAGCCATCGCCGTCGCAGCGCACCTCGATGGCGTCGGTGTCGCCGAACAGGTTGTGGATGTCGCCCAGGATCTCCTGGTAGGCGCCGACCAGGAAGAAGGCGAGCCGGTAGTTCTCGCCTTTGCGCAGCTCGTGCAGCGGCAGCGAGGAATCGAGGTCCTCGTTCTCGACATAGGTGTCGATCTTGCCGTCGGAGTCGCAGGTCAGGTCGGCGATGATGCCGCGGCGCGTGGGCGCCTCGTCCAGGCGCTCGATCGGGGTGATCGGGAACACCTGGTCGATCGCCCATACGTCCGGCATCGACTCGAACACGCTGAAGTTGACGAAGTACTTGTCCACCAGCCGTTCGTTGAGTTCGTCCAGCAGGTCGCGGTGGCTCTTCTCGTCGTAGGTCAGGCGCGCCTTCACCGCGTGGGCGATGGCGTAGAACAGGTCGTCGATGCGCGCGCGCTGGACCAGGTCGATCTGGCCCAGCGCATACAGGCTCAGGCCTTCCGCATGCGCCTGAGTGGCTTCGTGGAACACCTCCACCGCCGGGCGCTGCGCCATTTCCTCGTGCAGCTCGCGCAGCTGGCGCACCGGGTTGGATTCATCACTGTGCGGTTCCGGCACGCGGCCTTCCGGTGCCTGCTCGACTTCGCTGACGTTGGTCACCAGCACGGCGTGGTGGGCGGTCATCGCCCGCCCACATTCGGTGACGATGCGCGGTGGCACCAGGCCTTCCTCGCGGCAGGCATCGGCCAGCGGCTGCACGATGCTGGAGGCGTAGTGGTGGATGCCGTAGTTCACCGAGTTGTAGGAGCGGGAACGGGTGCCTTCGTAGTCGATGCCCAAGCCGCCGCCGACGTCGACGTGGCTGATGTCCGCGCCGAGCCGCGAGAGCTCGATGAAATAGCGGGTGGCCTCGCGCATGCCCGCGGCGATGTCGCGCACGTTGGAGATCTGGCTGCCCATGTGGAAGTGCAGCAGCTTCAGGCAGTCGCCCATGCCGGAATCGCGCAGCTCTTTCCACAGCGTCAGCAGCTGGCGCGGATCGAGGCCGAACTTGGCCTTGTCGCCGCCGCTGTTCTGCCACTTGCCCGCACCGAGCGAGGCCAGCCGCATGCGCACGCCCAGGCCCGGCTTCACGCCCAGCGCAGCGGCTTCCTCCAGCGCGACCTTCAGCTCGGAAGGCTTTTCGATGACGATGAAGGTTTCCAGTCCCAGCTTGCGGCCGATCAGCGCCAGCCGGATGTATTCGCGGTCCTTGTAGCCGTTGCAGACGATCAACCCGCCGGGGCGGGACAGCGCCAGCACCGCCATCAGCTCCGGCTTGCTGCCGGCTTCCAGGCCGAAGCCTTCGCCATGGTGCGAGGCCAGCGTTCCGGCCACGCCCGCGTGCTGGTTGACCTTGATCGGGTACACCGCGGTGTAGCCGCCCGGATAGTCCCAATCCTGCTGCGCCTGCGCGAACGCGGCCTGCAACTTGGCGAGGCGGTCGCCCAGGATGTCCGGGAAGCGCACCAGCACCGGCAGGTTGCCGCCGTCCGCCAGCGAGGCGTCGACGACCTCGGGCAGCGCGATCGCCGGGCCCTCCGCGCCTTTCGGCCGCACCACGATGCGGCCCCGCGCATCGACGTCGAAATAGCCGTCGGCCCAGTGCGGGATCGAATAGGTCTTGCGGGCAAGGTCGGCGGACCAGTGGGACATCGCGGCAACTCCGGAAAACAGGCGCGCATTGTAGGGCCGCGCCCGTCCCGCTGCGGTGACCGCGCCGGGGCCGCTGCCACCAGGCCACCGCCCGGCAGACCGCGACGACATGCCGGGAAACCCCTTTCGCTACAATGCGCGGTTACCACGATTCCCCGGAACCCCCCGCCATGACCGACTCCACCTGGCTGCACGAAAATTTCGACAAGGCCGGCTCGTCCATCGGCTTCCGCGTCACCCGCAAACTGGACGAGGTGCAATCAAAGTTCCAGAAGATCGAGATCTTCGAGTCGACCGACTGGGGCAACGTCATGCTGATCGACGGCGCGATGATGCTCACCACCCGCGACAACTTCCTGTACCACGAGATGATGTCGCACCCGGCGCTGTTCACCCACGCCAACCCGAAGCGGGTGGTCATCATCGGCGGCGGCGACTGCGGCACGCTGCGCGAAGTGCTGCGCCATCCGGGCGTGGAGCAGGCCGTGCAGTGCGACATCGACGAGCAGGTCACGCGCATGGCGGAGAAGTACTTCCCCGAGCTGTGCGAATCCAACAATGATCCGCGCGCCGAGCTGCTGTTCGACGACGGCATCGCCTACATGGCCAACTGCGAACCCGGCAGCGTGGACATCGTGATCGTGGATTCCACCGATCCGGTCGGCCCGGCCGAGGGCCTGTTCAACAAGGCCTTCTTCGAGAGCTGCCACCGCGCGCTGAAGGACGACGGCATCCTGGTCCAGCAGAGCGAATCCCCGCTGGTGCTGCTGGACCTGATCAAGGCGATGCGCGCGGAAATGGGCAAGGCCGGGTTCCACAGCTTCCAGACCCTGCCGTTCCCGCAGCCCTGCTACCCCACCGGCTGGTGGAGCTGCACGATGGCCAGGAAAGCGGCCAATGCCGGCTTCGATTTCCGCGAGCATGACGCCCGCGGCAAGGGGTTTGCCACGAAGTACTACACCGCCGATATCCACAAAGGCGCGCAGACGCTGCCGCCGTTCGTGGCGGAGGCGTTGGGGGCCTGAGCCTTCGCAGAACTGCAATATCCGGCACAATGGCGGTCGCGGCTTTGTCATACGCTTGACCCGGTTCCCTGCTGGAGCGCTGATGGGCATCACCCTGCGGTATCGGACGCTCGGACTGCTGCTGGCCTTGTTGCCCGCAACATGCGTGCTCGCCACGGAGTTCCAGGCTGCCTCCCCGACGCCGTCCCGCGCCGCACAGTTCGACGCTGTCTTCCATGAGGTCATCGGTCCGGGGTCGATGGACATGACCTACGAAGCCTATGAGGCCGACCTGCAGCAACTACGCGCCCTGCTGCCCATCGGCGACCGTGCGCGCGAAGTGCAGTTTCGCTCCGTCTATTGCGGCAGCGACGCCTGGAAGGACACGAAGCAGGGACTGGCCTATACCGACGACGCGCAGCACCGCGCACGCGAAGCCCGCGACCTGGCCTCGCAGGCGCGCGCGCAGCTCTGCCGGGTGGGATATGTGCAGCTGCTCCAGGGCACGCGCCAGGCGCTGGCCGAGGCCAACCGTCTGGTCGCGCTGCTGCAGGACTCACAAGAGCGCCAGCTGTACGGCGAGGCGCTCGTTCAACGCGGCGGCCTGCTGTCGCAGCTGGGCGAACAGGCCAAGGCGCTGCTGGATTTCCAGCGCGCGCGCGCCAGTTTTCGCGAAGCCGGCATCGACCACGAAGTCGATGCGCTGTTGCTGGACATGGCCATCGCCTACCGCCGAATCGGCGACTGGACGCAGGCCGAGCGCTACTTCACCAATTCCCTGAAGCAGGTGCAGGACAAGCAGGACTGGGATCACGTGGTGACGGATCTGGTGCAGCTTGGCTACCTGTACGACGAGTCGGGAAAACCGCAGGAGGCCAAGACCGCATTCGAGCGCGCAATCACCGCCGCCGTCCGCTCCAAAAGCGCCTTGAGCGTTGCCAATGCCCGCGTGGGGCTGGCAAGCGCCCAAATCTCGCTGGGCGAGCATGACGCCGCGCTGGACACCCTGATGCAGGCCAGTGCCGACTTCCGCGCGGCACAAAGCGATGGCAACAGCGACATGCTGCTGTTGTTGACCGGCCAGGCGCTTGCCGGGAAAGGCCAACACCAGGAGGCACTGGCCCGCTATGCGGCGGCATTGCCGCTGATCGAAAAAGACGGCAACCAGCGCTACCTCGCCCTGCTGTACCAGGCACGCGCCGCAAGCAATGAAGCACTGGGCCAGCCCGCCGCGGCATTGGCCGACATCAAACGCTACAGCGCGCTGCAAACCACGCTGCAGGGCAAGATGCGGCTGGAGCAGAGCCGGCTTCTGGAATACGAATACGAAATCCGCAGGCGAGAATTCGAAAACCGGCGGCTGCGCGCCGAAGCAGACGCCAAGCAACAACAGCTCACGGCAATGGAGCATGTTCGTCGCTGGCAGACCTTGGCCCTGTTGCTGGGCGTGGTGCTGGTCGCCATGCTGGCCGGGCTGAGCTGGCGGCAATGGCGGCGCTCGCGCCAGCTGCGCATCCTGGCCATGGCCGATACGCTGACCGGCGCAGCCAGCCGGCTCAGCATCGAAAAAACCGCTGAGCGCGCACTGGCGCAGGCCTCACGGGATGGCACGCCGGTGACGCTACTGCTGCTCGATCTGGATTATTTCAAGGCGGTCAACGACCGTTACGGCCATGCCGCCGGCGATGCGGTGCTGTGCGCCGCAGTACAGGCATGGCAGGAGCAACTGCGCGGGCGCGATGCGCTGGGCAGGATTGGCGGCGAAGAGTTCGCGGTGGTCTGCGCGGGCGCCACCCGCGAGCAGGCGCAGGTGATTGCCGGCCGTCTGCTGGACGCCACCCGCGCGCTGCGCCTGCCCGACATCGACCCCGAGCTGCGCGTGGGCACCAGCATCGGCATTGCCGAGGCAGCACCGGACGAAGCCAGCGAAGCCTTGTTCGCGCGTGCCGATGCAGCCCTGTATCGCGCCAAACAACTGGGCCGCAACCGCGTCGAGTATTGACTGCCCGGCATGCCCGCGAGCGCACTACTCAGGTTGCTACCGCATACTCGACACTTTCAATGCGATCCGATTCCGGGAACACCATGCCGATTTTCTGGCGGAATTTTTACCTGCGACAGGGACTCCTGCTGGCTGCAAGCGGCTTGGGCCTGCTGCTGCTGTTTCACCTGACCCGGCTGGACATCCTGCTGGAAGATGCCTGGTTCGCGTCGTCCGACGCGGTCTGGCCGCTGCGCAATGCATGGTGGTCGAGAACACTGATCCACCAGTGGTTGCGCTATTTCCTGATCCTTGCCGCACTGGGTTGCATCGTGCTGTCCTGGAAGCGTCGCCACGCTGTCGATGCGTTGCGCTGGCGGGTGGTTGGCGCGGCTTGCGTGGTGATTCCGCTGGCCGTCTCGCTGGGCAAGCGGGCAAGCCCCATGCATTGCCCCTGGGACGTCGACCGCTACGGCGGTGCTGCCCCGTATTTCGATCTGTTCTCCGCTGTCTCGGCGCACATCACCAACATGGGGCACTGTTTTCCCGCGGGCTTCGTGTCCTGCGCCAGCTGGCTGTTTGCGTTCGCCCTGCTGCGCTACCCGGAACAGCCCCGCGCCAGCCTGCGCATCTGGCTGGGGGTAGCCGCCCTGTGTCTGTCGATGGGGGCCGTCCAGCAGATGCGCGGCGCGCACTTCTTCTCGCACGTCCTGTGGACGCTGTGGCTGAGCTGGGCGCTTGTGGTGCTGCTGCACGCGACGCTCGGGGCCTGGCGCACACCTGCTGGCAAGGCCGGGCCGGACGCCCCGGCAACGCCCTGACCCGGCGCGCAGATCACAGCGCGTCGGCGTCCAGCTCCCCGGTACGAATGCGCACCACGCGCTCCAGGTCCCAGACGAACAGTTTGCCGTCACCGATCTTGCCGGTGCCGGCGGCCTTGAGGATCGCCTCGGTCACCGCTTCCACCTGATCGTCGGTCACCGCGATTTCCAGCTTGATCTTGGGCAGGAAATCCACCACGTACTCGGCCCCGCGATACAGCTCGGTATGCCCTTTCTGCCGGCCGAAGCCCTTGACCTCGGTGGCAGTGATGCCGGCCACGCCGACCTCGGCCAGCGCCTCGCGCACATCGTCCAGCTTGAACGGCTTGATCACCGCCATCACCATCTTCATCGGCACGCCTCCTGTCGTTGCGTTGAGCATACCCCGGGCGATCCGGGCATACTGGCTTGGATCAGATTTTTCCTACCCTGCAGCGCTCCCTGCGCCGACTGCGCGTTCACCCCGATCCGGGCAGTCTGGCAGCACCCGCAGGAGCTGCCCCCATGAATCCCCCCAGCATGATCGATCTGTCCCAACTCGATGAACTTGCCCGCCGCCTCAGCACGCTGGTTCCCCCGGGATTGCGTGAAGGACGCGAGGAACTGCAGCAGAATTTCAAATCCGTGCTGCAAGCCGGGCTGGGCAAGCTCGACCTGGTCACCCGCGAAGAATTCGAGGTGCAGCGCGCGGTGCTGGCGCGCACCCGCGACAAGCTCGAGGCACTGGAGCGCCAGCTGACCGAGCTGGCCGACGCCAGCACCGGCATCGACAGCGCCCGCCACTGAGGGCACCGCCATGGGTCTTGCGATCGTGCACAGCCGTGCGCGCGTGGGCGTGCGTGCGCCCGAAGTCCGGGTCGAGGTGCACCTGGCCGGCGGCTTGCCCGCCATGTCCATCGTTGGCCTGCCGGAAGCGGCGGTGCGCGAAGCCAAGGATCGCGTGCGCGCTGCGATCCAATGCGCGCAGTTCGAATTCCCCGCGCGCAGGATCACCGTCAATCTGGCGCCCGCCGACCTGCCCAAGGACGGCGGCCGCTATGACCTTGCCATTGCCTTGGGCATCCTTGCCGCGAGCGGCCAGCTCAGCAGCGAGGCACTGGCGGGTTGGGAGTTCCTGGGCGAGCTGGCCCTGACCGGCGAAATCCGCACGGTGGACGGCGCGCTGGCTGGGGCGTTGGCGGCGCGTGACAGCGGCCGGCGACTCATCGTGCCACCCGGCAATGGTGCCGAAGCGGCCTTGGCCAGCGGGATCGAGATACGCACCGCGCGCACCTTGCTGGAAGTCTGCGCGGCGCTGGAGGCACGCAGGGAATTGCCGCTGGCCGTCCCCCAACCCTGCCGCGACACAGCACCGCCTGACCTCACCGACGTGCGCGGTCAGGCGCAGGCGCGGCGTGCATTGGAGATCGCGGCGGCGGGTTCGCACCACCTGCTGCTGGTAGGCCCGCCCGGTAGCGGCAAGACCCTGCTCGCCTCGCGCCTGTGCGGCATCTTGCCATCGCCCAGCGAGTCCGAAGCGCTGGAAGCCGCCAGCATCGCCTCCGCCAGCAGTCGCGGCCTGGATCTGGCGCGTTGGCGCCAGCGTCCTTTCCGCGCGCCGCACCACACCGCCAGCGCGGTGGCGCTGGTCGGTGGCGGTGCCAACCCGAGCCCCGGCGAAATCTCGCTGGCCCACCATGGCGTGCTGTTCCTCGATGAGCTGCCGGAATGGAGCCGGCACGCGCTGGAAGTCCTGCGCGAGCCGCTGGAGTCGGGCAGCGTGTGCATTTCGCGGGCGGCCCGGCACTGCGACTTTCCCGCCCGCTTCCAGCTGGTTGCCGCGATGAATCCCTGCCCCTGTGGCTGGGCCGGCGACCCCTCCGGACGCTGCCTGTGCAACGACGAGATGATTCGCCGCTACCGCGCGCGCATCTCCGGGCCGCTGCTTGAACGCATCGATCTGCACGTGGAAGTCCCGCGCCTGCCGCCCACTGCACTTCGCACCGATGGCGCCACCGGCGAATCCAGCGCCAGTGTCCGCGCACGCGTCGTCACCGCACGCGAGCGCCAGCTGGCACGCAGCGCGCAACCCAATGCGCGGCTGGACCAATCACAGACCAATGCGTTCTGCCGGCTGACCCCCGGCGACTCCACCCTGCTGGAGCGCGCGGTGGACGGCCTCCAGCTGTCCGCGCGCTCACTGCACCGCATCCTGCGCGTGGCCCGCACGATCGCCGACCTGGCCGGCAGCGACGCCATCCAGACGCCGCACCTGACCGAGGCCATCGGCTATCGCAAGCTGGAGCGTGGGCACGCGCGCGCCGCCGCCTGAAGCTGTCTCAGCGCGGCCAGATCAAACGGTTCGGATCAAATTCGGATTCCACCAGGGTGGCCGCGCGCTTGCCGAAGCCGCACACCACCAGCGGGCTCTGCCGGTAGCCGGTCATGCCGAACGCGCGCTCCAGATCGACTTCGTTGATCGCGCCCGTGACAAACGGCCCAAAGCCGGCCTGGGTGGCACACAGTTGCAAGGTTTGCGAAAGATGCCCGACATCCAGCACGCACACCCGATACGCCTTGGCATGATTGCGATACTTCCAGAAATTGCGCTGGAAATTCGGCGCCAGCACGCACATCACCGGCGCATCGGCGAAGAATTCCTGCCCGGCCACCGCAATCCGCGCGAACGCACGCAGCTCCTGCCTCGTCCACGGCCGCGTTGCTTCATGCTGCCGCGCGCGGACACCCACATCGCCGGGTTGCGGTGGCGCGATGTTGGCCACCACGGCCTCCAGCGCATGCGTCTCGATGCGGTATCGGTACAGCCCAGGGGCGATGCCTTCCACCCGCTGCAGGATCAGCCAGCAGTCGGTGGGATGCAGTGCCCCCCCGGAGGGACTGGTGCGCTTGATCACGTCGAAGCCGGGGGCCGGGCGTCCAATGCCGCGCGCACCAAACACGCGCGCCATCAATTGGGCGAAGCTCGCCAACGGCACCTCGGCGCCAGCATCGAAATTGCGGCAGGTCGCGCGGGCGTCCAGCAGCGCGTCGAACCCGTCCTGCGCAACCCGAGGCAACGGGATGGCCGGCGCCGCACCTGCCACTGCCGACATCATCGGAGGCTGCAATGGCGGTGGCAGGCCGTGTTGCCGCAGCAATCCCTCGTTGCTGTCCAGATCCTGCTCGGCCGTGCTGCCGGGCCCGTCGATACCCTCCCAGCGCCCGGCCATGTGCGCCACCGCCGCAGGCGCGTACCACCCCTGCGCGCGAAAGTCCTCGTCCTGCCGGGCATCCGCGTCGCTGGCAGCCCGTGGCAACAGCAGGCCGGCCGCCAACAGCGCATCCACGGCCTCTTGGCCAACGCGGGCGTCCAGCGATGCGCGCTCGACCCAGTCAATGGCACCCAGTGCGCCCAGCACCGGCACGTGCGCGGCGGCGACTTCGATTGCCTCCGGCAAATGCGGCGCATGCGCGAACCAGGCCAGCCGGCTCACCACACCGGTGCCGCCCGCCAGCAAATCGTCCAGCTGGAACACCGACACTTCGCGCGGCTCCAGCCACGCCACTGCACAACGCCTGACGTGCATCCCGACCTCAACCTTGCATTCCCGCCACGATGGTATCGTCCTGATTCCACTGAACAGGGGGATCACCATGCCATCCAACAACAAGCTGCCGCCGGCCGGCCTGCACCCGCAGCTGGTCAAGAAACTGCTGGACAATCTTGAAGGCAACGACGCGTTCCGCACGCTGTTCCAGCACTCCCCGGAGCAGGCGCTGCGTTCGATCGGCTATTCCGATCCGTGGGACTGCATGGAGATGAAAGCGGGCGCGCAGCTGGCATCCGGCGCGCAAATCCGCATGCAGCGCGCCAAGCTGGAAGCCTCGCTGGTCAATGTGCAGGGGCAGACGTGCCCGCTGTCGGTGCAGGAAGGCGGCTGACGAGCTGCTTGCCCAGCAATGCCGCCCGGAGGCGCAAGCCTTCGGGTTGCGCGGCATCCGGCCATCGCGCCGACAACGCCGCCAGCTCGCGCCGGGCGTCGTCATGACGCCCCAGCTGCACCAGAAGTTCTGCTGCGTCCAGCGACGATGCATTGGCCGCGAACACATTGAAGGGCCGCAGCAATTCCGTTGTCGTGGCCTCGCTGTACACGCGTCCACGATGCGTGGCCAACCATGTCGCCTGCGCCAGCGCGCCTGCGGCATTGCCGGCGGCGCGCTGGGCGCGCAACAACGCCCAGTGCACCACGACCAGCGCCGTGTCCTTGCCCGCCAACGGCAGCAATCGCCGCACTGCCGCCTGCGGCTGTCCTGACAAACGCTCCTGCTCCGCCAGCAGCACCTGGCGCAACTGGCCCACGGTCGGATAGTCGCGCACCACCGCACTGCCTTCACTGCGCCGCAGGGCATCCGTCACGCCCGGCAGGTTCTCTCGATATGCCGCCAGCAGGCCCGCATACAGCTGCAGGTCGGTGACGGCGGGCGGGTAGATCGCCTCCAGCTCGGCTTTTTTGGCCTGCGCCGCCACCGCCAGATCGGGCAGGCCATGCGCCTCCGCGCCGCCCTGCAGCACGGCAACGCCGGCAACTGCCGCACGGGCAACCCAGCCATCCAGCAGGTCGCCCGCAGCGTCCGCCTGCTTCTCCCAGTCCTGCGCGGCCGCGGCGGCGCGCGCCCACTCCCCGCGATCGATCCAGGTGACCACTGCCCCGTCCCGTTGCCAGCCATCACGCCCGCCGGTGCTCGCCCGGTAGATGGTGTCTGCCTTCGCATGCAGCCCGCGCGCGTCATACACCCGCGCGTACAGCTCGCCGGCCGACTGGAAACCGTTTTCGCGCGCGCGTCGGAACTCGGCCAGCGCCGCATCCGCTTTTTCCTGCCCGAACAGATAAATCCCCAACGAGTAGCGCGCGGAGCCGCTTTGGTCGTACTGCGGCTTGACCGCCCGCCGCACCATCGCTTCGGCGGCACGGAAATCGTTGCGCTGATGCCAAAGATTGGTTGAAAGGCGGGCGCTGATGCTGAAATCATCCGGATACAGCGCCAGGTATTCCTGCGCCTTGCGGAAGTAAGGATCCGGCGCGCCGAATTGCATCAGCATCAACTCGATGCCAAGCCGCTCCTGCGGCGACAGCCGCTGCGGAATCGCCAGCGCACTGCGCCACTCCTCCTTGGCATGCGCCACCTCCGTCATCTGCGCATACAGGCGGGCCATGTCCGCGTGCGCGAGCGCGAATTGCGGGTCCAGCTGCAATGCACGCCGGTAAAGGCCCAGCGCCTGATCGCGGTCGCGAGTGGTGCGGGCCACGTTGCGCGCGACCGCGAACGCCTTCAGCGCGTCCAGGTTGGGCGTGGCCACGTTGGGCAGCGGCACCGACGTGTTCTGCACGTTTTGCAGCGCTTCGCCCAGCTTCGCGCGCAGCTGATCGGTCACCGCATCGATCGACCGCAGCGCCGATTCAACCCCGCGCCCGTCGGCGGTCACCGCATACACCGTGGTTTGCGTGCGCGGATCAATCACCTCTGCGCTGACCCGCAAGCGGCCGCCCACTTCCGCCACCGTAGGCAGCAACAGGGCGCGCACACCATCGCGCAGCGCGATCTCCGAGCCCAGCGCACGATCCACCCTGGCATCCGGTTTGCGCTGCATGCGCCCCAGCGTCTCGCGCACCTTGAGGTCGCTGAGCACGTTCACGTAGCGCGACTGCTGCAGGCTGATCCGGAAGGCCTGCTCCAGCGAATCGTCCAGGCGCGGGTCGCCGGTCAGGTTGCGCAAATCGCCCACCACGACCCAGTCACGCTCATTGAACGCTATCGCCGGCTGCGGCCGCCCCAGGAACCACACACCCGCGACCATGCAGGCCAGCAGCATGGCTTCGGCGGCCAAGGCCACCGGCCGCCGCCACAGCGGGAGGTCGCGCCATGCTTTCGGCGTGTGCGCGGGCATTCGCAGCGGTGCCAGCCCCGGCTCGCCGACTTCGAACACCTCCTGCGCTTCGGGAATCCCCTTGAAGCGCCAGCGCCCGTAAGCCTTCCAGACCAGGAGCTCGCCGCGTTCGCCCAGTTCGCGCGCGGCGCGGTGGGCCAACGGCTCGGCGGTGGCCGACAGCAGGATCTGGCCCGGCCGGGCCAGCGTCATCAACCGGCCTGCAAGCGGCTTGGCCAGCCCCTCCACCTCCAGCTGCTTGGAGCCCATGCGAACCGCATCGCTGCTGTTTTCCCACAGCAACACTTCGCCGACATGCAGGCCGGCGCGCACCTGCAGCGGCAATTTCAGGCCCATCCTGCGGCCGAGGTCGCGCAGCTCGCGCGCATAGTCGAGGGCAAATCCCAGCCCATCGATGGGCCGTTCGAAAATCAGCAGCAAACCGTCGCTGCGATCGATCAGGCGCCCGCGCCAGCGCTGCTGCAGCTCCAATACGATGCGGTCATGGGCGCGGAACAGCTCTACCGCCGCGACGTCGCCCAGGCGTTCGACCAACTGCGTGGAATCCACGAGGTCGGTGAGCAACAAGGTACGCACCTGCGGGGCACTGGCCGCGTGCACGGGTCCCTCAGCCCAGCCACTCGACGCGATCGCCGCCCGATCGTTTGGCCCGATACAGCGCGGCATCGGCCTGCGCATACCAGTGCTCCCACCGCCCAATGGCGCTGCCGTCGATCATGCAGGCGCCCACGCTGAGCGTGGTCATCTGCGGCGGCTGGCTGTGCATGCGCTCCAGCATGCGGGCGCTTTCGGTGATGTAGCCGGCGATGCGCTCGGCTTCTTCGCGGCCATGACCGTGCAAAAGCAGGCAGAACTCATCGCCGCCGAGCCGGCAGACGATGTCGTCGGCACCCGCGACCGCGCGCAGCAGATTGGCCACGCTTTGCAGCACGCGATCGCCGGCCAGGTGCCCGTAGGTGTCATTGATCGACTTGAAGCGGTCGCAATCGACCACGATCAGCGCGTGCCCGGCCAGCCCACCGTCGGCTTCTCGCTGATCCACGTGCAGGGCAAAGCCGCGCCGGTTGGCCAATCCGGTCAGTTCATCGGTGCGGGTCAGCACTTCGGTCTGGTTGAGCTGTTGGGCAGTGGAGCGCAGCGTGTCCAGCGCATCCTGCAAATCCTGATTGCGACGACGCAGCCGCGCGATGAGCGCCTGCTCGTTGAGCACGACGCGCATGATGGCCCGGCGCAGGAACTGCGCCAGCAACTGCGGATCGCGGCGCGCCAGCAGGTCGAATTCGTTGCGCCCCAGCTCCAGCAGCTCGCTGGTTTCGGCGACGATGGCATCTGCACTGCGCGCGTGATCGCCGATCAGCAGGCCCAGTTCCCCGAAAAATGCGCGCGTGCCGAGCCGCTTGCCAACCAGATCGTCGCCGAAATCGAGGTCGATCGCGCCGCTGGACACCACATACATGGCGGTCCCGCGATCGCCGCGCTGGAACAACCGCTGGCCGGCCTCGACCCGGCGGCTCTCGGCCACCTGCGCGAACAGTGCGTACTCTTCCGGGTGCAGCGCCGACGCGCTGTCATCGGCGCCCTGGCGGGCATCGAGCATGTACGCAAGTGCAGCCACGCCTTCCCCTGTCAGCAATCCGGCTGTGTATCCGAACGCGGAGGATAGCACTGTGCAGGCGGCCGCATTGCAACCTCCCGGCACGGCGGATCGACCCCGCCGCGCCGGGATTCGGCCCCACGCAGTCGCCGGCCCAGCGGTCGGCGACTGCGCGGCAGCAGGGCTCAAGCCGCTGCGCGCGCGCCGGGATGAAACTGCTCTTCTTCCGTGCTGCCCTTCAGCGCCACCGTCGAGCTCTGCCCGCCCTGGATGGTCTGGGTGATGGCATCGAAATAACCGGTGCCCACCTCGCGCTGGTGCTTGACCGCGGTGAACCCGCGCTCGGCGGCGGCGAATTCCTTTTCCTGCAGCTCGACGAAGGCGCTCATCTGCCGCCGCGCATAGCCATGCGCAAGGTCGAACATGCCGTAGTTGAGCGCGTGGAAGCCGGCCAGGGTGATGAACTGGAACTTGTAGCCGTAGCTTGCGATTTCCTTCTGGAACTTGGCGATGGTGGCGTCGTCCAGGTTCTTCTTCCAGTTGAACGACGGCGAGCAGTTGTAGGCAAGCAGCTTGCCCGGGAACTTGGCGTGGATGGCCTCGGCGAACTTGCGCGCGAACTCCAGGTCCGGCTTGCCGGTTTCGCACCAGACCAGGTCGGCGTAGGGCGCATACGCCAGGCCCCGGCTGATCGCCTGGTCCAGGCCCTTGCGGGTCTTGTAGAAGCCCTCAACCGTGCGCTCGCCGGTGCAGAACGGCTGGTCGTTGGGGTCGATGTCGGAGGTGATCAAGTCGGCAGCCTCGGCATCGGTGCGCGCCACGATCAGCGTCGGCACGCCCATCACGTCGGCCGCAAGACGCGCGGCGGTCAGTTTCTCGACGGCCTCGCGGGTGGGCACCAGCACCTTGCCGCCCATGTGCCCGCACTTCTTCACGCTGGCCAGCTGGTCCTCGAAGTGCACGCCCGCAGCGCCGGCCTCGATCATCGCCTTCATCAGCTCGAAGGCATTGAGCACGCCGCCGAAGCCGGCCTCGGCATCGGCCACGATGGGCTGCAGGTAATCGATGCTGTCATCCCCTTCCGCATGCGACAGCTGGTCGGCGCGCAGCAGGGTGTTGTTGATCCGCTTGACCACCAGCGGCACCGAGTTGGCCGGATACAGCGACTGGTCGGGGTACATTTCGCCCGCCACGTTGGCATCGGCAGCCACCTGCCAGCCGGACAGGTAGATCGCCTTGAGGCCCGCCTTCACCTGCTGCATGGCCTGGTTGCCGGTCAGCGCGCCCAGCGCATTGACGAAGTCACTGGTGTGCAGCGACTTCCACAGCTTGTCGGCACCGTGGCGGGCGATGGAGTGCTCGACGTGCACGGTGCCACGCAGGCGCACCACGTCTTCGGCGGAATAGCTGCGGGTGATGCCGGCCCAACGCGTGTTGTTGGCCCAGTCCAGCTTCAGTTGCTCGGCGGTCGGCAGATGGTTTTTCATGGGAAACCTCGTGGGGTTGGCGGTGGCGGAGGAGGGGTGGCCGTCATTCCCGCGAATGCGGGGGTCCGGCGTCCTCCAGTCAGAAATCACTGGATCCCCGCCTGCGCGGGGATGACGAGCAGGAGCAATCAATCGATGCGCTGGTAGCCGGGTACGGTCAGGAAATCGGCCAGCTCGTCGGCATGCGTGAGGCGATCCAGCATCCCGATCGCTTCGCTCACATGACTGGCGCCGGGCAGTCCCGGTTGGCTGGCAAGTCGCGCCGGCAGGCCGATCAAGGCGCCTTCCAACAGCGCAAAGTCGACCTCGGCGCCGTCGTCCAGGCAAAGCGGGGCACTGCCGTCATCGGTGAAGTGCAGCCATTGCCACAGCTGGGCGCGGGCGATCTCGGCGGTGGCCGCGTCCTCCATCAGGTGGTGGATCGGCACGCAGCCGCTGCCATCCAGCCACGCGGCCAGGTAACGCACGCAGACCTCGACGTTGTTCTCGAAGCCGGCGCGGGTGATGGTGCCCAGCGACGGCTTGAGCAGATCGTCGCGAACGGTCTCCACGTCGTCGCGCGCCACCTGCAGCTGGTTCGGGCCCGGCATGCGCGCGTCGAACACCTCGCGCGCCAGCGCAATCAGTGCCGGATGCGCCACCCAGGTGCCATCGTGGCCGGCGCTCACCTCGCGCAGCTTGTCGGCCCGTACCCGCGCCAGCGCGGCGTCGTTGGCGGCGGCATCGCCATTGATCGGGATCTGCGCCGCCATGCCGCCCATGGCGTGGGCGCCGCGACGATGGCAGGTCTTGATCAGCAGTTCCGAATACGCACGCAGGAACGGCTGCACCATGGTCACCTGGCTGCGCTCGGGCAGGACCCGGTCGCGATGGCGGCGAAAGGTCTTGATATAGGAAAAGATGTAGTCCCAGCGCCCGCAGTTCAGCCCGGTGATGCGGCGCTTCAGCGCGTGCAGGATTTCGTCCATCTCGAACGCCGCCGGCAGCGTTTCAATCAGCACGGTCACCTTGATCTGGGCAGGCGGCAGGCCGAGTTCGGTCTCGATCGCGGCCAACACCTGTTCCCACAGGCTGGCCTCTTCCATCGACTGCAGCTTGGGCAGGTAGAAGTACGGGCCGCGGTCCCGTGCCGCCAGCGCGCGCGCGTTGTGGAAGCAGAACAGGCCGAGGTCGAACAGCGAGGCCGACATCGGCTGGCCATCGACCCGCAGGTGCTTCTCGTCCAGATGCCAGCCGCGCGGGCGCACCAGCAGCACGGCCTGTTCGGCCTCCGGCTTCAACGCGTAACGCTTGCCGCCGGCTTCGAATTGCAGGGTGCCGGCAACCGCCTCGCGCAACGCCTGCTGGCCGGCGATCAGGTTGGCCCAAGTTGGACTGGTGCTGTCCTCGAAATCGGCCATGTAGCAGTTGGCGCCCGAATTCAGCGCGTTGATCACCATCTTCGGATCCACCGGGCCGGTGATTTCAACGCGACGATCGCGCAATGCGGCCGGTGCCGGAGCGACCGTCCAGTCGCCGTTGCGCAGATGCGCGGTGGAGGCGCGGAAATCCGGAAGCATGCCGGCATCGAACTGCATCTGGCGCAGCTGCCGGGCGTCCAGGCGCGCCTGTCGGCGACCCTCGAAGCGGCGATGCAGGCCCGCCAGGAACTCCAGCGCCGCCGGCGTCAGCACGGCGGCTTGCCCGGGCAACTGGCGGGTAACCTCCACGCCCTCGCCGGGGCGGTCTTGCAGCACTGCGGACATCGGCGTCTCCGTGAACCTGTGGGGAAGCCAACCATCCGCCTGCGTGTGGTATTTGACAAACGAGTTTTATCAATGCCTAGTATTTGGAAAACTAATATCAAATCGAACCAATGGCCGAGCGCCCTCCCAGCTCCCTGCGTTTTGCTTACAAGGGCTCGCGCCTCAAGCCCCTGCGGGCGTTCTGTCAGGTGGCGCGACTGGGGTCGATTTCGCGTGCGGCCGAAGCGCTGTACCTCAGCCAGCCGGCGGTCACCCTGCAATTGCAGGCGCTGGAGCGCGAACTGGGCACGCGCCTGCTGGAACGCAGCGGCCGCCGCCTGACCCCCACCCGCGAGGGCGAGCTGCTTTACGAGATGGCGCGCCCACTGGTGGAAGGGCTGGACAACCTGGCAACCAGCTTCCGCGAACAGGTGCGCGGGCTGGACGCGGGCGAACTGCACGTGGCCGCCGGCAGCTCCACCATCCTGTACCTGCTGCCCGGCATCGTGGACGCCTTCCGCCAACGCCATCCGGACGTGCGCCTGAGCCTGCACAACGTGACCGGGGCCAGCGGCCTGGACCTGCTGCGCAGCGACGCGGTGGATCTGGCGGTGGGCTCGATGCTGGATGTGCCGGCCGACCTCAGCTACGCGCCGGTGTATCGCTTCGAACCGATGCTGATCACCCCGCTCGACCACCCGCTGGCGGGCAAGCAGGTGCTGTCACTGGAGGATTTGTCGCCCTATGGCCTGATCCTGCCACCCAAGCGCCTGACCACCTACCGGTTGGTGGACCTGGTATTCCAGCAAAACCGGGTGCCCTACACGGTGGCGCTGGAAGTGGGCGGCTGGGAAGTCATCAAGCAGTACGTGGCGATGGGCCTCGGCATCAGCATTGTCACTGCGATCTGCCTGACCGAAGCCGACCACCAGCGCCTGGCGGTGCGCTCGCTGGCGCGCTGGTTCCCCTCGCGCAGTTACGGCATCGTGATGCGCAAGGGCAAGTTCCTGAGCGCGCAGGCACGCGCGTTCGTCGAACTGATCAAACCGGAAGTGCTGGCTCCACGCGGCTACGACGAAAGCGGGCACTCGGAGCGGTGAGTGCGGTGTCCCGGGTTCACCCCCCACTTCCGGTAGCGGGATGACCCGGAGGGTGAAACGGGCTTCATGCAGGGCATGACTGCGATATCGTTCGTCAAGGTGATTCCCTTCGCCCCCCTGAACCGGAGGCACCAAGATGTCCTCCATCCGACGCATTCCGACCGCAAGCCTGCGTACCGGCATGTATCTGCACAAGATCGGTGGCTCCTGGCTCAGTCAGCCCTGAACGACCCGGATCCTTGTCGGCCTTCTATTCGACCTGCTCACAGCGAGGCGGAGACCGACCGTCACCCCTGATGTCGCTTGTACCTGGGCCGTCATCCTAGTCTTCGGCCATCAGCCGCTTGGCGCTATGCTCCAGGCCGCGCAGGGTGGGATCACTGACGGACGCAGGGAACCCTGCCGGGAGCATCGACTCGATCTTGGCGACAATCCGGGGCGTCCGCTCGATGACGTTGCAAATGAGCGCCTCCACAGTTCGATCTTCATCGTCGAACACGCCATATCGCTTGCCGAGGGCCATCCAATGTCTGGGAAGGATGTCCTTCATTTTCCAGTGCACATTGGTAGACCGGATCGACATGGCCATCTTGACCTTGTATGCGGACAGTTTGTCGGGTGCATCGCCCATGACCGGCCAAGCCGAGATCACGTCGTACAGGGGCGTGAGCCTGTAAGCGCCCTTGGGGAGAATGAACACGCTGAAATTCTTTGCATGGCCATCGGGTGCACGAAGCATCCAGAAAAGAAGCTGGGCCAGGAAGAAGGTTCTCCGATCATCCTGCGGCGCTGCCGACGTCGCCAGCAGGCCCATGATCCTGTCGATTCCCGGCCCACCCTCCGATTCGTATTTCCGGATCGCTGGCGTGCCGGTTGCCTGGCAGAAATCTTCCTGTGGCAATCGGGCAAGCCACCTGCCTTGGGGACCGTCCAGCCAGGTGCGGTCGAAGCGCTCGACCGACAGGACGTTCATGTCTTCGAATTGGAGCGGCTCGCAACCGGCAACTGGCAACCCGTAGGCGGCCAGGATTCGGGAGCAAAGCCACTCGTTCTCGATGGAGTGGCTCAGGTCGAGCTTCATGTTCCCGACCAGCCCCATGGGCAACTTGAGGATATGTGTGGTCGGCGTCGATCCATGTGGCCTGCACCACTGGCCGTCGAGCTTCAGCAGTGCGGTCTTTTCCTGGGCACCGGCGATGGAGATCCTGAATCCGTTGTCGTCCTGCGGCGAGGCACCCGCAAAGGCCGGTGAAGCCAGCGTGCCGCGCAGGATGGCGGCGACTTCGGCTTCATCCAGCCGCGATGCTTCAACAATGCTTACGTCGCTGGGAGCCGCGCCGTCCGGCAGGATCTGCAGCGCACCCACGCAATCGCGTCCGATCTGGGCAAGCAGGTCGAAGGCATCTGTGGACTTGGCACGGAATCGGCTGGCGGCTCTGGCCCGAATGTCCTGGCTGTCGGGCAGAAGGTTGTCGAAGTAGGCCCGAACCACCTCTCCACGATGCGGGGTGGCCCCCGGCGTGAACGGCAGGGAGAGTGACAGGGGCCGACCTTGGGGCGACGCTTTCCAGCCGCCGTCGTACTCCAGGACATCTTCGCCACTGGCACCCAGGTGCCAGGTGCCCACGAACTGACCGTTCATCCACAGGCCCAGCGTTCGCCGCCGCGACGTCGTCTTCGTGGCCGTCACCATTGGGGCTTCTCCCCCAAGGTGCAGCTTTCATGCCCCTTGGAGCACGGCTTCGCCTGCAGAACCATCTCGACGCCGAGGATACCCAGCAGATGCAGCAACCGTTCCGCACTGACTTTCTGGGCGTTCCGCTCCAGCGCAGAAATCGTTTGCTGGGTGACGCCGAGACGGGCAGCTGCCTCGCTCTGCGTGAGACCTGACGCCTTGCGGAAGGCTTTCAACAACGCTGGCAGCTGCTGGGCAGCTTGGACGACATACTGCTGCATGGATACGCGCCTCAGCCTGTATTTCTGGGATACATCTTATAGGCTGTATTTGCGATTTACGCAACATGGCTTGTATTTCGAGCCGCATCCGTTCAGATCCTTAACCTCGCTTTACGAGGGACTACAGATTGAACCGGGCTCCTCAAGCCAGAGCTTGCATTGCCTATCAAGGCTCGATCCGAGAGGACAGGGTGCTGGAAGCAGGGCAGGCGTCTGGCAGATGAGACCAAGTCCGCACATGGCCACTACTCATCAGGCCAATCGCATCAAAAAATCCTTGGCACAGTTACGGCACAGATTTGTCCCAGGGGACTTGGCGCGCCTGGAGGGATTCGAACCCCCGACCAATGGCTTCGGAAGCCACTACTCTATCCGGCTGAGCTACAGGCGCGTTGTGCGCGACGACAGGCGTCGCGGACGCGCATTCTCGCATGATTGCGGACGGCTGTGCCGCTGGTAGGCTAGGCGGATGCCTCTGCAGCCTCACCCATCCGACCTCCAGCCCGCGTGGCGTGAGCGTCTTCGCCTGTATTGGACACTGGTGCGCGGTGACCGTCCGATTGGCTGGCTGTTGCTGTTGTGGCCTACCTGGTGGGGGCTGTGGCTGGCCGCGAAGGGGATGCCGCCGCTGTGGCCGCTGCTGGTGTTCAGCGCCGGGGTGTGGCTGACCCGGTCGGCGGGGTGCGTGATCAACGATTATGCCGATCGCTGGCTGGATGGCAGCGTGGATCGCACGCGCCAGCGTCCGCTGGCGACTGGCGCGGTGACCGGGCGCGAAGCCCTGATGGTGTTTGCCGTGCTGATGCTGGCGGCGCTTGCCTTGGTGTTGACGCTGAACCGGCTGGTGCTGTGGTTGAGCCTGGCAGGCGCGTTCCTGTCGATGACCTATCCCTACCTGAAGCGCTACACCTATCTGCCGCAGGTGTATCTGGGGATGGCCTTTGGCTGGGGCATCCCGATGGCGTTTGCCGCCGTCACCGGCGCGGTGCCGCCGATTGCATGGGTGCTGTACGTGGCGAATATCTTCTGGGCCACCGCCTACGACACGTGGTACGCCATGGTGGATCGCGACGACGACATCCGCATGGGCGCGAAGTCCACCGCGATCCTGTTTGGCGAGATGGATCTGGTGGCGCAGGGCGTGCTGTATGCCGGCATGTTTGCGGCGTTGGCCATGGTGGGGCGCGATGCCGGCATGGGTTCGTGGTATTGGGGTGGGCTGGGCGCGGCCGTGGTGCTGGTGGTTCATGAATTCGGGTTGGCGCGCGATCGTGATCGTGACAATTGTTTTCGCGCGTTCCTGCACAACAACTGGGTGGGGATGGTGGTGTTTGCCGGCATCGCGCTGGATGAGGCGCTGCGGGCAACGGCAGTGGCGGCCTGAGGCGCAAGCTCAGGCCACGCGCGCGCAGACCCACGCATCCACGCGCACGGCGCCGGCCTTGCGCAGCGCCGCCGCCGCCGCAAACAGGGTGGCGCCGGTGGTCATCACGTCATCCACCAGCACCACGTGCGCCGGCAGCGCTGCTGCTGGATGGACGTGGAAGGCGCCGCGCAGGTTGCGTTGGCGCGCCGCGGCATCCAGCCGCGACTGCGCATCGGTGACCTTGCGCCGCTGCAGCAAATCCGTGCGCAGCGGCAAGACCAATGCGTTCGCCAACGGTCTTGCCAATTCCAGCGCCTGGTCATAGCCCCGCTGCTGCAGTCGCGCGCGGTGCAGTGGCACGGGCAGCAGCAAGTCGGGGCGCGGCAGGGTGCTGAAGTGGTCGGCCATGCACTGCGCCAGCACGCGGCCGGCGGCGAAATCGCGATGAAATTTCAGGCGCGGCAGCAGGCGATCCAGCGGGAAGGCATAGTGAAACGCGGCATATGCGGCATCCAGCGGCGGCGGTTGTTGCAGGCAGGCGCCACACTCGCCCGGCTGCGGCAAGGGGAGCGCGCAGCGCAAACACGCGTGGCGCTGCCTGGGCAACTCGGCGTGGCAGGCGGCGCACAGGTCGCGACCCGGCAGGCCGGGATCGCCACAGACAAGGCAGCGTGGCGGGAACAGCCAGCACAGCGGCGCGGCGCGGCGTCCGTCAACTTTCCAATTGCTCTCTCGGTTGACGATGGCGGCCATGCGTCCCAGACTGCCCGCTTCGCGCTTGCCTGTCCGTCGGGATTTCCCCATGCACCTCGTCAGTTCTTTTCCCGTTCGCCACGACTGGACCCGCGCCGACGTCGAAGCCCTGTTCGACCTGCCCTTCACCGAGCTGCTGCATCGCGCCGGCAGCGCGCATCGCCTGCACTTCGATCCCGCCGAGGTGCAGGTTTCAACCCTGTTGTCGGTGAAGACCGGCGGCTGTCCGGAAGATTGCGGCTACTGCCCGCAGGCAGCGCGCTACCACACCGGCGTGGAAGCCTCCAAGCTGATGGAGACCGACGACGTGGTGGCGCGCGCAAGGCAGGCCAAGGCCGCAGGCGCCTCGCGGTTCTGCATGGGCGCGGCCTGGCGTTCGCCGAAAGATCGCGACATCCCCAAAGTGGCGGCGATGATCCGCGAGGTGAAGGCGCTGGGGCTGGAAACCTGCGCCACGCTGGGCATGCTGAGCGACACGCAGGCGCACGCGCTGAAGGATGCCGGCCTCGACTATTACAACCACAACCTCGACACCGCCCCGGAGTTCTACGGCGAGATCATCCATACCCGCGAATTCCAGGATCGGCTGGACACGCTTGGGCATGTCCGCGACGCGGGACTGAAGACCTGCTGCGGCGGGATCGTGGGGATGGGCGAATCGCGCCATCAGCGTGCAGGGCTGCTGCAGGCATTGGCCAACCTGCCACAGCACCCGGATTCGGTGCCGATCAATCGACTGGTGGCAGTGCAAGGCACGCCGATGGCGGAAACGGCCAAGACGCTGGATCCGTTCGAGTTCGTGCGCACCGTGGCGGCGGCGCGGATCATGATGCCGAAGTCGATGGTGCGGCTGTCGGCCGGGCGCGACACCATGAGCGACGAGCTGCAGGCGCTGTGTTTCGCTGCCGGTGCCAACTCGATTTTCCATGGCGAAAAACTGCTGACCACCGGCAACCCGGACACCGGGCGCGACCAGGCGCTGTTCGCACGGCTGGGCCTGCGGCCGATGCAGGTGGACGCGATGGAGGCCGTGCAGGAGGACGCCGGCTGCGGCTGCAACTGCGCATGCGCGAACGGCTGAGCGACCGCGCGACGACCGCACGCGCGCAGCGCGAACTTGCGCATCGCGTGCGCACGCGGCGCACGGTCGCCCGCCGCGACGGCGTGCACTGCGAGGTGGATGGCAAGCGGCTGCTGGATTTTTGCAGCAACGATTACCTGGGCCTGTCGCAGCACCCGCGCGTGCTGGCCGCGCTGCGCGATGCGGAAAGCGCGGGCGGCATCGCCTCGCACCTGGTGTGCGGGCACCATGCGCAGCACGCCGCATTGGAAGCGGAGCTGGCCGACTGGCTGCAGGCGCCGCGCGCGCTGCTGTTCGGCAGCGGCTACATGGCCAATCTGGCGGTGCTGCAAACGCTGCTGGGCAAGGGCGACGTGTGCGTGCAGGACCGCCTCAACCACGCCAGCTTGATCGATGGCGCGCGCCTGTCGGGTTGCATCCTGAAACGCTATCGACATGCGGATGCCGACGCGGCGGCGGCGCAGCTGGCCGCACACGCCGAGGGTGCGGCGCTGCTGGCCAGCGACGGCGTGTTTTCGATGGATGGCGACATCAGCCCGCTGCGCGCGCTGGCCGCTGCTGCGTGCCGACACGCGGCGACGCTGTACATCGACGATGCACATGGCGCGGGCGTACTGGGTGAAGCGGGGCGCGGCAGCGTGGACGCGGCAGGATTGCCCGGCGATGGCGTTCCGCTGCGGCTGGTCACGTTCGGCAAGGCGCTCGGCAGCGCGGGCGCGGCGGTGGTGGGGGACGCCGACCTGATCGAGCACCTCGCGCAGGCGGCGCGGCCCGGCATCTACACCACCGCATTGCCGCCGGCACTGGCCGCGGCCACGCGCGCGTCGGTGCGCCTCGTGCGCAGCGCGGAAGGCGACCGGTTGCGCGAACAACTGCGCGGGAACATTGCGCGTTTTCGTGCCGGCGCCGCACGACTGGGGTTGCCGCTGATGCCATCGGACACGGCGATTCAGCCGCTGCAGATTGGCGCCGATGCCGACGCGCTGGCGATGTCGCGCGCACTGGAAGACAGTGGCCATTGGGTGGCGGCAATCCGCCCGCCCACCGTGCCGGAAGGCAGTGCGCGCCTGCGCATCGCGCTCAGTGCCGCGCACCTGCCGGCCCACATCGACGCGTTGCTGGACGCGCTTGGCCGCGCGCGCGATGCGCAGGCCTAAGCGATTGTCCGGATCGCCGCGAAGGCGGCGATCCGGCGCTTCAAGTCGTTGGCATCAAAGACGCTGAAGACCCGGCCACGGGGGCGTGGAACACGGGCTGTCCTCGCGGGAACGGCAGCAAGAAGCGAGCTTGCCTAGAGGCCGCCGATGCAGACGTATTTGAGGTCGGTGTAATCGTCCAGCCCATGGATCGAGCCTTCGCGGCCAAAGCCCGATTGCTTGATGCCGCCGAACGGCGCGACCTCGGTGGATATCAGCCCGGTGTTGACGCCGACGATGCCGCATTCCAGCGCCTCCGACACGCGCCAGCTGCGCGCCAGGTCGCGGGTGTAGAAATACGCGGCGAGTCCGAATTCGGTGGCATTCGCCCGCGCAAGCACCTCCGCTTCGTGATCGAAGCGCAGCAGCGGGGCGACCGGGCCGAAGGTCTCTTCGTGCGCCAGCAGCATGTCATCGCCTGCATCCAGCAGCACGGTGGGCTCGAAGAAGGTGCCGCCCAGCGCGTGCCGCTTGCCGCCCAGCGCAATGCGCGCGCCTTTTTCCAGCGCGTCGGCAAGATGCGCCTCCACCTTCTCCAGCGCCTTGGCATCGATCAGCGGCCCTTGCTCGGTGTCGCCGGCCAGGCCGGGACCCACACGCAGTGTGCGCACGGCGGCGATGAGCTTGTCGGCGAACGCGTCGTACACGCCGGCCTGCACGAAGATCCGGTTGGCGCAGACACAGGTTTGCCCGGTGTTGCGGAACTTGCTGGCGATGGCACCCTCGACCGCCGCATCCAGGTCGGCATCGTCGAACACGATGAACGGCGCGTTGCCGCCCAATTCCAGCGACAGCCGCTTGAGGTCGCCCGCGCACTGCGCCATCAGCAGCTTGCCGACCCTGGTGGAACCGGTGAAGCTGAGTTTGCGCACCTTCGGATGGGTGCTCAGTTCCGCGCCGATGGCGGCTGAATCCTGCCCGGTGAGGATGTTGAGCACGCCGGCGGGCAGCCCCGCGCGTTGCGCCAGCACGCCCAGCGCCAGCGCGGAATACGGCGTCTGGCTGGCCGGCTTGCAGACCACCGTGCAGCCCGCTGCCAGCGCCGGCGCCAGCTTGCGGCCGAGCATCGCGGACGGGAAATTCCACGGCGTGATGGCCGCCACCACGCCCACCGGCTGGCGCAAGGTGAGGATACGCTTGTCGGCGGCATGGCCGGGAATCGTGTCGCCATCCATGCGTCGCGCCTGTTCGGCAAACCACTGCATGTAGCCGGCGGAATAGGCGATCTCGCCGATGGCTTCGGCCAGCGGCTTGCCCTGCTCGGCGGTCATCAACCGGGCCAGGTCGTGCTGGTGATGCAGCATCAGGTCGTGCAGGCGACGCAGCACCTGGGCGCGCTCCTGCGCGGTTTTTTTCGCCCATGCCGGGAACGCCGCGTGGGCCGCGTCGATGGCGCGGCGGGTTTCCGCCACGCCCATGTCCGGCACCGTGCCCAGCAGCTGCCCATCTGCCGGGTTGCGCACCGCGACGCTGCCGCCGGCGTCGGCGTCGCACCAGTGCCCGTCAACCAAGGCGCGCTGGCACAGCAGCTCGGGATCGGACAGTGACAAGGATGCGCGGGATGCGGGGGTCACGACGACGGCTCCGGTGAGGACGAGGTGCTGCCACGATACGCCGGCGGGCGTGAGGTTCGCGCGATAATAGGCGGCTCCGGCGCGATGCCGCGTGCACCCTGCGCGCGCTGCCGGTGCTTGAGCGAGGCGAATGAACGATCTGCAGGTGGACATTGCGGGCAGTGGCCCGCCGCTGGTGTTGTTGCACGGGTGGGCGATGCACGGCGGCATTTTTGCACCGCTGATCGAGCGCCTGCGCGAGCGGCGCACGCTGCACGTGGTGGACCTGCCGGGGCATGGCCACAACCGTGGCAGCAGCGTGCCGTTGGCGCTGGACGCCTGCGCGCAGGCGGTGCTGGACGTGGTGCCGGACGCGCCGTGGTGCGGTTGGTCGCTGGGCGGGTTGGTCGCGCTGCAGGCCGCCGTCGCGCAGCCGCAGCGGGTTTCTGCGCTGGCGATGCTGAGCGCCACGCCAAAATTCGTGATTGCCGACGATTGGATGCAGGGGATGCCGGCCGAGGTGTTCCATGGGTTCGAAGCGGGCCTGCGCAGCGACTGGCGCGCCACCATCGATCGCTTCATCGCGCTGGAGGCCTACGGCTCCGATCACGTGCGTGACGAGCTGCGCATGCTGCGGGATGCCGTGCTGGCGCATGGCGAGCCGTCGCCGCGCGTGCTGGCGGAAGGCTTGCAGGTGCTGGAGCAGAGCGATCTGCGCGACGCATTGCCGTGCCTGCGGATGCCCAGCCTGTGGCTGGGTGGGCGTCGCGACCGGCTGGTGAATCCGCAGGCGATGCAGGCCGCCGCCGCACTCGCGCCGCAGGCGCGCTTCGTGCAAGTTGAACATGCCGGGCACGCGCCATTCTTGACCCATGCCAATGCGGTGGCGGATGCGCTGCTCGGCTTCCTGTCGGAGCACACGGCATGAAGGCCCCCCTGTTCGATGCCAGGCAGGTTCGCCGCGCATTTTCACGCTCGGCGGGCAGTTACGACGCGGTAGCCGGCCTGCAGCGCCTGGCCGAATCGCGGCTGCTGGAATCGTTGGATTATCTCGATGATCCCGCGCTGGCGCGACCGCCGCCGCAGGTCGTGCTGGATCTGGGCTGCGGTACCGGCCATGCCAGCCGGGCCCTGCAAAAGCGCTGGCCAAAAGCGCACATCCTGTCCATGGACCTGGCGTTGCCGATGCTGCAGCAGGCGCGCAGCGCGGGGAAGCGCGGGCCACTGCAGGCAGCCGCATGGTGGTCCAATCCATTCGCGAAGGCGCCGCAGCTGCTGTGCGCGGATGCGCGACGGGTGCCGCTGGCCGATGCATCGGTGGATGTGCTGTTTTCCAACCTGTGCCTGCAATGGGTGGAAGATCTGGGCGCGGTGCTCAACAGTTTCCGGCGGGTGCTCAAGCCGAAGGGGCTGCTGCTGTTTTCCACGTTCGGCCCGGAAACGCTGTGGGAGCTGCGCACGGCGTTCGCGCAGGCCGATTCCGCGCCGCACGTCAGCCCGTTCGTGGACACGGCGGGCATCGGTGATGCGCTGGTCAACGCCGGCTTCTTCCAGCCCGTGGTCGATCGTGACGAAGAGGTGCGCCACTACGCCGACCTGCCTGCACTGATGCGCGAACTGCGTGCGCTGGGCGCGACCAATGCGTTGGCCGCGCGTCGCGCCAGCTTGACCGGGCGCGGGCGTTTTGCCGCCGCAGCGGAGGCATACGAGGCGCACCGTGCTGGCGCGGGACTGCCGGCGACATGGGAAATCGTCAGCGCGATGGCGTGGGCGCCCGAACCGGGCGCGCCGATCCGCGAAGACGGCGCGGACCTGGTGGCGGTGCCGGTGTCGCGCATCCCCATCCGGCGGCGCGGGTGAGCGCGTCCCGCCGCGCGCTGCTGGCGGTGGGGCTGTCGCTGTTGTCGGCGCTGTTCTTCACCACCACCTATGTGCTCAACCGCGCCGCAGCGGTGGGCGGCGGGCATTGGGCGTGGACGGCGGCATTGCGTTACGTGTTCATGCTGCCGCTGCTGTTGTCGCTGATGCGCTGGCAGGGCGGCGTCGCGCCGGTGTGGCGGGCGATGCGGGCGGCTCCCGGCGCGTGGCTGCTGTGGAGCGGCCTTGGGTTCGTGCTGTTCTACATCCTGCTCAGCTATGCCGCCGCCAGCGGGCCGTCGTGGCTGGTGGCCGGCAGCTTTCAGGTCACCGTGGTTGCCGGCATGCTGTGCGCGCCGCTGCTGTACCACGATGCGCGCGCGCGCATCCCGCGCGCAGGATTCGCCGTGGGTCTGCTGATCGTGGCCGGCGTGTTGCTGATGCAGCTTGGGCATGCGCGCGGCGCGCTGGATACACGGGGCTGGACGGCGTTGGCCTGCGTGGTGGCCGCTGCGTTCGCCTATCCGCTGGGCAACCGGGGATTGCTGTTGCATTTGGAGCGCGCCGGCATCGAGCTGAATGCCACCCAGCGCGTGTTCGGATTGACCTTGGCCAGCCAGCCGGCGTGGCTGCTGCTGGTGGCCTGGGCGTGGATGCAGGCCGGGCCGCCGCCGCTGGCGCAGGTGGAGCTGGCGTTCGGCGTGGCGCTCAGTGCCGGCGTGATCGCCACGATCCTGTTTTTCCAGGCCACCGGCATGGTGCGCGACAACCCCACTGCATTGGGCGCCGCCGAAGCGATGCAGGCGGCGGAGGTGCTGTTTGCCTCGGTGCTTGGCGCGCTGCTGCTGGGCGAAGCCTGGCCACGCGGGCAGGCGCTGTGGGGCGCGCTCCTGGTCGTGGCGGGCATCGCCCTGTTCGCCTGGGTGGTGGCGCGCGACGTCGCCCGCGATCAGCGCGAAGTGCGCGCGTTGCGCAGCGATCGCGGCGGCTGATCGCCTACCCGGCGGCGTTGGCCAGCAATGCCGGCAGGGCGTCCAGATCGACGTTGCCACCCGACAACACCAGCCCCACCTTGCGCCCGGCGAACAGCGGGCGGTTGCCCAACACTGCGGCCAGGACCACTGCCGAAGACGGTTCCACCAGCTGCTTCGTGCGCGTCCATAGCAGGCGCATCGCGGCGAGGGTGGCGCGGTCATCGACGCTCAGCACCTGTGCGCCGGCATGCTGCAGCAGGGCGAAATTGAGCGCGCCCAGCGTGCCGCGCAGGCCGTCGCAGACGGTGTCCGGCACGACATCCAGGTCCAGCGTGCCGCGTGCAAACGAACGCGCGCCATCGGCCGCGCCGCTGGGTTCGGCCAGATACAGGGCGCAGGCGGGCGCCAGCGCCCGCATCGCAAGTGCGCTGCCCGCTGCCAGGCCGCCGCCGCCCAGCGGCACCACCAGCGCCTCCAGATCGGGATGCACGGTCAGCAGCTCCAGCACCGCCGTCCCCTGCCCGGCGATCACGCGCGGGTCGGTATAGGGATGGACGGCGGTGGCGGCGGTGGCGGCCTGCACCTGCGCGCACATCGCCTCGCGTGCATGGATCGTCGGCGCGCAGCGGTGCAGGGTGGCGCCGTACTGTTCAATCGCCACCAGCTTGGCGCGCACGGCGCCGTCCGGCACCACCACATGGCAGGGAATGCCGCGCAGCCGCGCCGCCAGCGCCAGTGCCGCGCCGTGATTGCCGGACGAGTGGGTGACCAAGCCGCGCGCGGCGTCTGCATCGGCGAGCGAGAACACGGCATTGCAGGCACCACGAAATTTGAAGGCACCCACGCGCTGCAGGTGCTCGGCCTTGAAGTGCAGCGTCGCACCGGCGACTGCGTCGAGCGCGCGCGCGTGCAGCACCGGCGTGGAATGGACGTGCGGCGCGATGCGGGCGGCGGCATCCAGGACATCGCCGAAGCCGGGCAGTGACAGGTCTGGGGTCATCATCGCGGCATGCTAGCGCAGCCGATCCGCGTGCGCGGGCACAGCGCTGGCAGGCGACCCCGGGCAAAAAGACGTGAAACTGTGACGGTACGCACAGGCTGAACCGCAGATGGTCGGAAGCGTGACCTCGTGCGTCACATCGCGCCGGTTCGCGTTACTCTAGCCACGCCGGTGTCTTGCAGGATGTCCCGGATCCCCCCTGTTCCGTTTGTCCTGCAGGCACCGGCACTTTCCACCCTTCGCCGCCTGGCGGGTGGATTCAAGCGCATGAAACCCAAACAAAATGAGGGCCGGATGTCCCCCGACACCCGGCCCCCGTAGCGTCCCCGGCCTACGCAAAGATCGGCCCCTGTTCAGTCCAATCCATCGCCTTGCGGCGTGCCACGCCGGGTGCTGCGGGCAATGAAGCAGGAATCGTGCCAATCACCGACAGCACGACGACAGGCGCCGCAGCATGCGTGGGGCCTGCAATTGGCTCCCGTAGCACCGTGCAGCGACCCGGCCAAGCCCGCCAGCGGCGACGATGCCCTACCATCGGCACCATGAAAATCGCTTCCTGGAACGTCAATTCCCTCAACGTGCGCCTGCCGCAACTGCAGCAATGGCTGGCCGAGTTCGCGCCGGATGTCGTGGGGTTGCAGGAAACCAAACTGGAAGACCATCGCTTCCCCGATGCGGCACTTGCCGAACTTGGCTACCGCAGTGCGTTCCACGGGCAGAAGACCTACAACGGCGTGGCGATCCTGGTTCGCGACCAGACGCCGGAACAGGTGCAAATCGCCATCCCGGGTTTCGACGACGCTCAGGCGCGGGCCATTGCCGCCACCGTGGATGACGTCCGCATCGTCAATCTCTACGTGGTCAACGGCCAGGACGTGGGCACCGACAAATACGCCTACAAGCTGCGCTGGCTGGACGCCGTGCATGGCTGGCTGGCGGAGGAGCTGCGCGCGCATCCGAAGCTGGTGGTGCTGGGCGATTTCAACATCGCGCCCGATGATCGCGACGTCCCCGATCCGCAAACCTGGGACGACGACCACATCCTCACCTCCACCGCCGAACGCAACGCCCTGCGCCGGCTGCTGGCGCTGGGCCTGCATGACGCCCTGCGCCTGCACAACCACGAGGCGGGCCTGTTCAGCTGGTGGGACTATCGGCAGGCCGCATTCCGCCGCAACCTGGGCTTGCGCATCGACCTGACCCTGGTCTCCGATGCGTTGAAAGCACAGGTGGCCGAGGTCGGCATCGACCGCACGCCACGCGGCTGGGAGCGCCCCAGCGACCACGCGCCGGCATTCGTCACGCTGCGCTGAGCGTTCCGCCTCAGCGCAGGCGACCGCGGCCGATCAGGTTGACGATGGCCAACAGCAGCACGGCGCCAATGAACGCCGTCAGCAGATAGCCGCCCCAGCCCGGGAAATGCAGGCCCAGGCGCGGCAACAGCTGGCCCCCCAGCCAGCCGCCGATGATGCCGACCACCACGTTGATGAGCGCGCCCTGCGACTTGTTGGCGCGCATCAGCAGGTTCGCCAGCCAGCCGGCAATGCCGCCGACAACGGCCATGATCAGATAGTGCATGCCTCGAATCCCCTGCAAGCGTTACAAGCGCGCAAGGGTACACAGCCGGCATACTTCCCGCATGACGAACGACCTCGCCCCCCTGCGCCCCGAGCTTGAAGCCGGGCTGTCGCAACTGTCGCTGGATGCGGCACTGGCAGCGCCGCTGCTCGACTACCTGGCCCTGCTGGCGCGCTGGAACGCGACCTACAACCTCACCGCGATCCGCGACCCGCGCGAGATGCTGGGCAAACACCTGCTGGACTCGCTGGCGATGCAGCCATTCGTGCAAGGACTGGGCACGCTGGCCGATCTTGGCACCGGCCCCGGCCTGCCGGGGATTCCACTGGCCATCGCCGCGCCCGCGCTGCAGGTCACCCTGGTGGAGAGCAACGGCAAGAAGGCGCGCTTCCTGCGCGAAGTGGTGCGCCGGCTCAAGCTGACCAATGTGCAGGTGGCCGAATCGCGGATCGAGGCGTTCCAGCCCGGAACGACCTTCGACGCCATCACCGCGCGTGCGCTGGCCACGCTGCCGCTGATCCTGCAACTGGGCGGCCACCTGCTGGGCGATGGTGGCCGCCTGCTGGCGATGAAGGGGCAGGTGCCGGACGAGGAAATTGCCGCACTGCCGCAAGGATGGCGGGTCATTGCCGTGCATTCCCTGCACGTTCCCGGGCTTCAGGCCGATCGGCACCTCGTTGAAGTGGTGCGTGCGCCGGCCTGAGGCATAATCAACGGTTCCGTGCCCGCGCCCATGCGGGCACCTGTGCCGGGAATGACACGCCGAATGGCCCGCATCATCGCCGTTGCCAACCAGAAAGGCGGGGTCGGCAAGACCACCACCGCCGTCAACCTTGCCGCCGCGCTGGCGCGCACGCCCAAACGCGTGCTGCTGGCCGACCTGGATCCGCAGGGCAACGCCACCATGGGCAGCGGCATCGACAAGCGCGAGCTTGCGGCCTCGGTCACTGAAGTCTTGCTGGGCGAAGCCCAACCGCGTTCGGCCATCATGCGCTGCGAGGACGGCTATGACCTGCTGCCCGGCAATACCGACCTGACCGCCGCCGAGCTTCAGCTGATGGGCGTCGAAGGTCGCGAGGGCCGCTTGAAACACGCGCTCGCGGACATTCGCGATGGCTACGACTTCATCATCATCGACTGCCCGCCTTCGCTGTCGGTGCTCACCCTGAACGCCTTGACCGCCGCCGACTCGGTGCTGGTGCCGATGCAGTGCGAGTATTACGCGCTGGAAGGGCTGTCGGCGCTGATCGACACCATCAACGGCCTGAAGGGCCGGTTCAATCCGCAGCTGGAAATCGAAGGCGTGCTGCGCACCATGTTCGACGTGCGCAACAACCTCGCCAACGCGGTGTCGGCGGAGCTGACCAACCATTTCGGCGAGCTGGTGTTCCGCACCATCATTCCACGCAACGTGCGCCTGGCCGAAGCGCCCAGCCACGGGCAGAGCATCATCGGCTACGACAAATCCAGCCGCGGCAGCGTGGCCTATCTTGGCCTGGCCGGCGAGGTGCTGCGCCGGCAGCGCGAGCGCGCGCAGAAACAGAAGGAGAAGGCCGCATGAGTGCTGGCAGGGACGCCGTGAAGGCCGGCGCGAAGAAGCGCGGCCTCGGTCGCGGCCTGGAAGCGCTGCTCGGCCCCAAGGCCGCAGCCGAAGCCCCTGCACTGCAGGCCATGCCCGGCGACGTGCTGCGCTCCCTGCCGGTGGATGCGATGGTGCCCGGGAAGTACCAGCCCAGGCGCACGATGGACGACGCCAAGCTGGACGAACTGGCTGCCTCGATCAAATCCCAGGGCGTGATCCAGCCGATCGTCGTGCGCGAGCAGATCGGCGCCGATGGCAAGGGCGGCCGCACCTACGAAATCATCGCCGGCGAACGCCGCTGGCGCGCCTCGCGCCGCGCCGGCCTGACCGACGTGCCGGTGGTGGTGCGCGAGGTGGACGACCGCACGGTCGTGGCGATGGCGCTGATCGAAAACATCCAGCGCGAAGACTTGAATCCGCTGGAGGAAGCGCAGGCGTTGCAGCGGCTGATCGACGAATTCGATCTCACCCACGCCGCTGCCGCCGAAACGGTGGGGCGCTCGCGTGCCGCGGTGTCCAACCTGCTGCGCTTGCTGGAGCTGCCGGAAGCCGTGCGCGTGCTGGTCCAAACCGGCGCCATCGAGATGGGCCACGCGCGGGCACTGCTGCCGCTGGCCGAAGCGATGGCCATCGCGCTGGCCAAACAGGCGGCCGAAGAGGGCTGGTCGGTGCGCCAGGTCGAGCACCGCGTGCAGCAGATCGCGGCCGGCAAGGTTGCCTCCGAGCCCCGCAAGGGCGCGCCCAAAGCCAAGCCGCCACAGGCCGACATCGCCGCGCTGGAGCGCGAGCTGTCCGACACCCTCGGCAGCCGCGTCAATGTGCTCAACAGCCGCGGCAACAAGGGCAAGCTGGTGATCCACTACGCCAACCTCGATGCACTGGAAGGCGTGCTGGAACGCCTTCGTGGCAAACCGTAAGCGGTACCCGCATGAACCAACTTCCGCAACTCTCGGTGGTGGTCCCCGTCCACAACGAGGAAGGCAACGTCGCGCCGTTGGTACACGAAATCCTTTCCGCGCTGCGCGGGCGGATCGCCTTTGAAGTCGTCTATGTGGATGATGCTTCGCGCGATGCCACCCTGGCGCGGCTGGGCCAGCTGCAGGCAGCAACGCCCGAGTTGCGCGTTGTTCGCCATCTTGCCAACGCCGGACAAAGCACTGCCGTGCGCAACGGGGTGAAAGCGGCGCGCGCGCCGTGGATCGCAACGCTGGACGGCGACGGACAGAACGATCCGGCCGACATTCCGAACCTGCTGGCGAAGCGCGACGCCTCGCCCGCCGAGGTGAAGCTGTTCGCCGGCTGGCGGGTCAACCGCCAGGACAGCGGCAGCAAGCGCTGGGCATCCAAGTTCGCCAATGCGATCCGCAGCCGCATGCTGCGCGACGCCACGCCGGACACCGGCTGCGGCATCAAGCTGTTCGAGCGCGACGCCTTCCTCGACCTGCCGTACTTCGACCACATGCACCGCTACCTGCCGGCGCTGATGCAGCGTGCGGGCTGGCGCACCGTCAGCGTGCCGGTCAACCACCGCCATCGCACCAGCGGTGTTTCCAAATACAACAACCTCGGCCGCGCGCTGGTCGGGGTCAAGGACCTGCTGGGCGTGTCCTGGTTGATCCAGCGCAGCCGCCGCACCGCCACCGAAGAGCTGCCGCATTGATCTGCGCCCTTCCCGCCGGGTTCATGGATACGCCGCTTGCGGCGCTGGCGTGGACCGGCATCCACATGAGCCCGTGGAAACTGATCGGCCTGGTCGGCGCGCTGATGTTCGGCGGCCGCTGGCTGGTGCAGTTCGTTGCCAGCAAGCGCCACGGCAAGCCGGTGATCCCGCGCCTGTTCTGGTACATGAGCATCCTCGGCAGCGTCATGACGCTCAGCTACTTCGTGTTCGGCAAGAATGACGCGGTCGGCATCCTGCAGAACCTGTTCCCCAGCTTCACCGCCTGCTACAGCCTGTACCTGGACATCCGCCACCGCGGCTGGAAGCGCGACCGCGCGGGGCATTGAGCGGATTGCCGTCATTTCCGCGCAGGCGGGAATGACGAGCAAACGCCGATGCTACGATCCGCAGTCTCGCTCCCTTGGACGCCGTATCGTGAAGACACCGCTCCACGCCTGCCTGCTCGCCCTGTGCCTGATGCCCGCACTGGCGGCGGCGCAAACGGCGCCGGCGACGCCCCCGGCCGACACCGCATTCCGGACGATCTATCAGGCCGAATGGACGTGGCGAATGCAGCAGGCCTCCACCTGGGGTGAGGACAGCGACAACGCATCCGCCGCGCCCGCCACGCATTTGCCGGATGTGAGCCCGCAGGCACAGGCCCGGCAACTGGCGTATCTGGAGGGCGTGCTGAAGCAGCTCGATGGCATCGACGTGCGAGCGCTGTCGCCCGCCGAGCAGGTGAACTACGCGATCTATCGCCCGCAAATCGAGCACAAGGCGGCAGCGATCCGCTTCCGCGACTACCAGATGCCGTTCAACTCCGACAGTTCGTTCTGGTCGAACCTCGACTTCATGGCCCGCGCCGACCTGCGCGACGCCGCAGCCTACCGCGCTTACGCCGCGCGACTGCGCGACGTGCCGCGTTATTTCGACCAGCAGATCGCCAACATGCGCGATGGCCTGGCGCGCGGCTTCAGCGTGCCGCGCGCGGTCCTGGCGGGCCGCGACGGCTCGATCGCGATGACCGCCGGATTGAAGGACGCCGAATCGTCCAGCCTGTATGCACCCTACGCGAACATGCCGGCGACGATCCCGGCCGCCGAGCAGGACGCATTGCGCGCCGAAGGCCGCGCCGCGATTCGCGAGGCGGTGATCCCCGCGTTCGCCAAGCTGCTCAAGTTCTTCCGCGAAGACTACGTGCCGCACGCACGCACCACGCTGGCCGCCGAAGCCATGCCCGACGGCCGCGCCTGGTATCGCGAACAGATCCGCAGCTACACCACGCTGGATCTGTCGCCGGACGAGATCCACGCCATCGGCCTGAAGGAAGTCGCATCCATCCGCGCGCAGATGGACGCGATCATCGACACGCTCGGTTTCCAGGGGAAATCGAAAGAAACGCGCTTCGCCGACTTCCTCGCCTTCCTGCGCAGCGACCCGCAGTTCTATGCGAAAACGCCGCAGGAACTGCTCAACGACGCGGCCTGGATCAGCAAGCGCGTGGATGGCGAGATCGGCAAGCTGATCGGCACCTTGCCGCGCGGACGCTTCACCATCGTGCCGGTGCCGCCCAGCATCGCGCCGTTCTGGACCGCGGGACGCGGCGGCGCGGGCACCTACTGGCTCAACACCTACGACCTGCCCAGCCGACCGCTGTACAACCTGCCGGCGCTGACCCTGCACGAGTCCTCGCCGGGGCATTCGCTGCAACAGTCGCTGGTGTTTGAACAAGGCGCGCTGCCCGGCTTCCGCAAGGAATACATCAGCGCCTACGGCGAGGGCTGGGGCCTGTACAGCGAATGGCTGGGCAAGGAAATGGGGATTTACCAGACGCCCTATGAAGATTTCGGGCGGCTGACCTACGCGATGTGGCGCGCCTGCCGGCTGGTGATCGACACCGGCGTCCACCACAAGGGCTGGACCCGCGAACAGGCGCTGGCCTACCTGCGCGACAACACCGCGCTGTCCGAGCACGAGGTGACCACCGAGGTCGACCGCTACATCAGCTGGCCGGCGCAGGCGCTGAGCTACAAGCTGGGCGAGCTGACCATCATGCGGCTGCGCCGCGAGGCGGAAACCGCGCTGGGCGCGAAGTTCGACGTGCGCGCCTTCCACGACACGGTGCTGGCGCAGGGCTCGGTGCCGCTGCCGGTGCTGGAGTCGCGGGTGCGGGCGTGGATCGCGGAAGCAAAAGCCGCCGCGACGCCGTAAGCGGCGCAGGCCGGCGCGCCCGGCATTGAAGCGCAAGTGCTTGCGCGGAAAGGAAAAGCTCCGCATAATGTGCGGCTCGCTGCGTCCTGCAGCGTATCCCGCCCCGCGCGGGGCCGCCGTCACCCGGGCTACGGGCGACAATCACACACCATCGAGGTGCCCAGTGTCCAAAGTCTGCCAAGTAACCGGCAAGCGCACGACGACCGGCAACAACGTCTCGCATTCAAACCGCAAGACGCGTCGTCGCTTCCAGCCCAACCTCCACGAGCGCCGTTTCTGGGTTGCCTCGGAGAACCGTTGGATCAAACTCCGCGTTTCCGCCGCTGCGCTGCGCACCATCGACAAGAACGGCATCGATGCCATTCTGGCCGACCTGCGCAAGCAGGGCGACAAGGTCTGAGGAGAACTGAATCATGGCTTCCAAGCGCGACAAGATCCGCCTCATTTCCTCGGCCGGCACCGGCCACTTCTACACCACGGACAAGAACAAGAAAAACACGCCGAACAAGATGGAGGTCAGCAAGTACGACCCCGTCGTTCGCAAGCACGTGATGTACAAGGAAGGCAAGATCAAGTGATGTGACGGCGCATTCGCGCCTGCGCGAATGCCTGTGCCGGAACATCATCCCCGCGAAGGCGGGGATCCAGCCTTCACGGAAAACCCGCCCCACGGCGGGTTTTTTGTTGGCATCGGCCACGACCTCCGCAACCGCGACTCAGCCGCCGGTCGGCGCCACCCGCGCATCATCCACGCCATCGAAGGTGAACACGTCGCCGGCGGCGTTGGTCAGCACCAGCCGCGCCGGATCGACGGTTTCGAAGCGCATCGCCAATTCACCCTGCAGCCGCTTGGCCACTTCACCGTCCAGGCGCCGCACGGCCGGATCGGCACATGGCGCCATCGCCGCGCTGAACGGCTCGACCCGCAGGCGGTCGGCGCTGGCCGCGTGATGCGCGCTCATCACGCCACAGACGTTGCCCACGCTCACCAGCGACGCGTTGAAATCCAGCTGCACGGGCTTTTCCGGCCGCACGAACAGGGCGGCGATGCGCTGCCCCTTGCCATCGACGGCATCGGCCAGCGTCCAGTGGTAACGCGTCAGGGTCAGCACCGCCTGCAGGGCGCTTGGCCGCCCGCCATCGGCAGTCCCGACCGGCGTCGCCTCGGCGGGCGCGCCCGCCACGGACAGCGCGGGCGCCGTGAGGACAGCCGCCGGCTTCGGCGGGTGGCAGCCCGCCAGCAGGGCGGGCAGGAGCAGCGACGACAGCAGCTTCATGATGGGCCCTCTTGCAAACACGGACGTCACGGGATCAGCTCCCCAGCGGCAACCACAACAGCAGCGCCGCGCCCAGCGCGAAGCGATACAGCGCAAACCACGTGAAGCGATGGTGTTGGATGTAGTGCAACAACCACTTCACCGCCACGAAGGCAACCACCGCCGAAGCGATGAATGCCACGCCCAGCGCGGCCCAGTCTTCCTGGCCGACGCCACCGTGCCGCAGCAGCGACAGCAGCTCGTAGCCGGTGGCGGCGAACATGGTGGGGATGCCGACCACGAAGGCGAATTCGGTGGCGGCAGCGCGGCTGGTGGTGCCCGCCAGCAGTGCCACGAAGATGGTGGCGGCGCTGCGCGAGGTGCCGGGGAACACGCCTGCCACGACCTGCGCCAGACCGACCAGCAGCGCCACCGTCCAGCTGACCGACGTGCGTTCGCCATCGCGCGCGGCGCGGCGCGCGGCCAATTGCTCGGCCACCATCATCCACAGCGCCCCCAGGATCAGTGCCCAGGCGATCGGCCGCACCGTGTCCGGAAGCTCCCATCCCAGCTTTTTCACCAGCAACCCGAACATCGCGGTCACCGCAAACGCGGCCAGCAGCTTGAAGGCGTAGTCGCGCGACTGTGCGGGGCTGCTGGCGACGCCCAGCGGGTCGTGCGACGCCGGCGCGTCATGCCCGGCGAAGGCCAGCAGCATGCCCCAGAGCCGCCTGCGGTAAATCAGGGTGACGGCAAGGATGGCGCCCGCCTGAATGGCGATATTGAACAGCGCCGAGTAGTGGCGGCCCAGGAAATGTTCGGCAATCAACAGGTGGCCGGTGCTGGACACCGGCAGGAATTCGGTGATGCCTTCGATGATGCCGAGCAGCAGCGCGGCGAATAGGTCATTCATGGCGAGATGGCGTTGGGAACGGTGAGCCGCACCGCGACGGACTGCGCGCAGACGCAGCGGCGCAGCATAGCGGATGACGCAAAGCACTATATTGGTGCATCTGGATCATGAAATGCATCATGGTTGCGCAATTATCTGATCATGCTTTCAATTTCACCCTGTATATCAATAAGTTGTGAGGAAAATGCGCTTGGCACGCCGCGTGCATTACTTGTTCCGCCAGTGGTCCACCCGCCATTTCCCTCTGTTGTCCAGACTCCCGGAGCCCGCATGTCCCTCGAACACGTCGAAAAACTCATCCAGGATCACAAGATCGAATTCGTCGATCTGCGCTTCGCCGACCTGCGCGGCGTGCAGCATCACGTGACCTTCCCCAAGTCGATCGTCGATGCCAGCCTGTTCGAGGACGGCAAGATGTTCGATGGCAGCTCGATCAGCGGCTGGCGCGGTATCCAGAACTCGGACATGGTGCTGCTACCCGACCCGAGCACCGCGTTCGTGGATCCGTTCACCGCCGACCCGACCCTGGTGCTGACCTGCGACATCCTCGACCCCACCACCATGCAGGCCTACTCGCGCGATCCACGCGGCGTGGCCAAGCGCGCCGAGGCCTACCTGAAGGCCACCGGCATCGCCGACCAGGCGTTCTTCGGCCCGGAACCGGAATTCTTCATTTTCGATTCGGTGCGCTTCGGCAACGAGATGGGGCACACGTTCTTCCACATCGATTCCGAAGAAGCGCACTGGAACTCCAGCCGCGAGTACGCCGGCGGCAACAGCGGCTATCGGCCGATGGTGAAAGGCGGCTACTTCCCGGTGGCACCGCTGGACTCGCTGCACGACCTGCGCGCCGAGATGTGCAAGACGCTGGAAAAGATCGGCATCGAGGTGGAAGTGCATCATCATGAAGTGGCCAACGCCGGCCAGTGCGAGATCGGCACCCGCTTCAATTCGCTGACCCGCAAGGGCGATGAACTGATGTCGATGAAATACGTCATCAAGAACGTCGCCCATCGCAACGGCAAGACCGTGACCTTCATGCCCAAGCCCATCGTCGGCGACAACGGCAGCGGCATGCACGTGCACATGTCGTTGGCCAAGGGCGGCGTCAACCTGTTCTCCGGCGACGGCTACGGCGGCCTGTCGCAGATGGCGCTGTGGTACATCGGCGGCATCTTCAAGCATGCGCGCGCGATCAACGCCTTCGCCAACTCCACCACCAACAGCTACAAGCGGCTGGTGCCGGGTTACGAAGCCCCGGTGATGCTGGCCTACTCGGCCTCCAACCGCTCCGCGTCCTGCCGCATTCCCTACGTGGCCAACCCGAAGGCGCGGCGCGTGGAAATCCGCTTCCCCGACCCGATGAACAGCGGTTACCTGATCTTCGCCGCGCTGATGATGGCGGGCCTGGACGGCATCAAGAACCAGATCGACCCGGGCGCGCCCTCCGACAAGGATCTGTACGACCTGCCGCCGGAAGAAGAGAAGGGCATCCCCACCGTTTGCCACTCGCTGGACCAGGCGCTGGACGCGCTGGATGCCGACCGCGATTTCCTCAAGGCCGGTGGCGTGTTCACCGACGATTTCATTGACGCCTACATCGGCCTGAAGATGAAGGAAGTGACCGCGTTCCGTGGCGCCACCCATCCGCTGGAATACCAGATGTACTACACGATCTGATCGACGCCGGCGCCGGGCAGCCATCACGCCCGGCGCCGGCCCGGATCACGCAAGCCGATGCGCCTGCGCGTCGGCGCGAAGCCACTGATCCCCGCTTCGCTTCCTCCCCGGCAGGGACCAGTCAGGCCGGGAGCGCGCATCGACGGGTGCGCGTCTCCCGCCCTGTTGCCGACGAAGAGGCGGGGCGGGCGCAATACGCGAACTGACCGGGGAGGGCCGCCACATGCAAGGGCCTTGTGTCATGTCGTACTCGAACCAGTGCAGCCGCCTGCGGCGACGCACGCCTCTGCTGCTCGCCGCGCTCGCGCTGCTTCCGGCACACGCGGGAGCGGCCGTTCCAGCAGTGGCTGAAAAGGGCGATACCGCGTGGATGCTGACCTCCACCCTGCTGGTCCTGTTGATGGCGGTCCCCGGCCTGGCCATGTTCTATGGCGGCATGGTGCGCGCCAAGAACACGCTGTCGGTCATGGTCCAGGTGGCGATGGTGTTTTCGCTGCTGGTCCTGCTTTGGATCGCCTACGGCTACAGTGTCGCGTTCTCCGCCGGCAGCCCGTGGATCGGCGGCACGGACCGGCTGCTGCTGCGCGGCATCGGCGTTGATTCACTGGCCGCCACGCCCACCCCGGGCATCGGGGTTCCGGAATACCTCTTCATCGCATTCCAGGCCACCTTCGCCGGTATTACCGGGGCACTGGTGGTGGGCGCCTGGGTGGAACGCGCCAAACTGTCCGCGGTGCTGCTCTTCATCGTGATCTGGTTCAGCCTCGGCTACCTGCCGCTGGCACACATGGTGTGGGCCAGCGATGGCTTTCTCTTCAAGCTCGGCGCCCTCGACTTCGCCGGCGGCACGGTGGTGCACATCAATGCCGGGGTGGCCGGGCTGGTGGGCGCCTGGTGCGTGGGCAAGCGCTTGGGCTATGGCCAGACCGCGATCGCACCGCACAACCTGGCCATGACCTTCGCCGGCGCCGCGCTGCTGTGGGCGGGGTGGTTCGGGTTCAACGCCGGCTCCGCACTGGAGGCCAACGCCAGCGCCGCGCTCGCCTTCCTCAACACCCTGCTGGCACCTGCGGCCGCGGTGCTTGGCTGGACGTTGACCGAGAAGCGGATGCGCGGCAAGGCCTCGGCACTGGGCGTGGCCTCGGGCATGGTGGCCGGACTCGTGGCAATCACCCCCGCCTGCGGCACGGTCGGCCCGGCCGGCGCCATCGTCATGGGTCTGGTGACAGGTGCCGCCTGCGTGTGGGGGGTGAACGGCCTGAAGCGGTGCCTGCGCGCCGATGACAGCCTGGACGTGTTCGGCGTGCATGGGCTCGGCGGCATCCTGGGCGCCCTGCTGACCGGCGTGTTTTCGGCAGACTCCATGGGTGGCACGAAGTCGGTTGCCGCGGGTTACAGCATCGTCGCGCAGCTGGGCGTGCAGGCATTGGGGGTGGCCATCACGCTGGCCTGGATCGGGTTGGTGTCATTGCTTGCCTGCACGATCAGCGCGCGCGCATGCGGTGGCCTGCGGGTCGATGAGGATGCCGAGCGCGAGGGCCTGGACATCGCCGAACACGGCGAAACCGCCTACCAGAGCTGAGCACCAGATCAGCTGGCGGCAACCTGACGGGTTTGCACGAACTGCATGAAGGTCGCCATCGGCAGCGCCGGCGACCAGTGGAAGCCCTGCCCGAACTCGCAGCCGAAACGCTTCAACTGCTCCAACGTGTGGCCGTCTTCCACGCCCTCGGCCACCGTCTGCAAACCGAGGCAGCGCGCCATTTCGATGATGGCGCGCACCAGCCCTTCGTCCTGTGCGTTGACACACATCTGGCGCACGAACGACTGGTCGATCTTCAGCCGATGCACGGCAAAGCGGCGCAGGTAACCCAGGTTGGAATAACCGGTGCCGAAGTCATCGATGGCAATCCGCACGCCGTGTGCGCTCAACCGCCCCAGGGTGTCGCCGAGGTTGCGCGCGTCGGCCACCAGCAGCGATTCGGTCAGCTCCAGCTCCAGCGCCTCCGCCGGCAGGCCGCAGGCCGCCAACGCCCGCATGACTTCGCGCTCGATGTCGTCGCGCCGGAACTGCAACGGCGACACGTTCACGGCCACGCTCAGCTCGCCCAGCCCCTGGCTGCGCCACGCCTGCGCGTCCTGACAGGCCTGCCGCAGCACCCAAGCACCCACTTCGTTGATCAACCCGCTGCGCTCGGCGATCGGAATGAACTTGGCCGGAGGGATGAACCCCAATTCCGGATGCTTCCAGCGCAACAGCGCCTCGGCACCGAGGATGCGGCCGCTGCGCAGGTCGAACTGCGGCTGGTAATGCAACTGCAGTTCGCCATCGATCAACGCCGCGCGCAGGCCGGCGGCGATGTGCAGATGCTCGACGACGCTTTCGTTCATGCTGCCGTCGAAGAAACAGAACGTGTTGCGGCCGGAATCCTTGGCCTGGTACATGGCCATGTCCGCGTTCTTCAGCAGGACATCCGATTGCATGCCGTCGCGCGGGGAAACCGCGATGCCCAGCGATGCCGTCACCAGCACCTCGATGCCGTCCAGTCCGAACGCCTGCCCCAGCAGATGCGTGACCTTGGCGACCACGGCGACGATGGCATCCTCGTCCTGCAGCTCGCCCAGCAGGATCAGGAACTCGTCGCCCGATACCCGCGCAACCGTGTCCGAATCGCGCACGCAGCTGCGCAGCGCATCGGCCACCTGGCACAGCAAGGTATCCCCGGCGCCATGGCCCAGCGAATCGTTGATGGTCTTGAAGTTGTCCAGGTCGAGGAACATCACCGCGACCATGCAGCCGCTGCGCCGCGACTGCTTGAGCATGTATTCCAGCCGATCGCGCGCCAACGCGCGATTGGGCAGGCCGGTCAGGCTGTCGCGCTGGGCGAGGATTTCGATCTGCTCATACGACGCCTGCAACGCGATCTTTTCCGACTCCAGCTGCGCCATCGTGCCGCTGAGATCGCTGAGCAGCAGCCAGATGAAGAAACCGGTCACCGCCACGATCATGCAGATGATGAACACGCGCATGTTGCCTGACCCCACCGGCACGCTGGGCATCCCGCCGCCCAACTCGATGGCAAACAGTCCCAGCAACAACAGCAGCATCAGCGCGAGCAGGGTCAGGAACAGGCGCCGGCTGCCGAACATGCCGGCAAACACCAGCAAGGCCGGAAACGCCATCGGCGCTTCGTCATACAGCCCTTGCCCGGTGATGGCCAGCGCGCCCAGTGCGGCCATCATCGTCCATACCATCAGCACGCTGGCGCGGACGGGCTGACCGCGCTCATTCCACCACGCCGCAGCCAGCAACAAGCCGGCGGTCACCAGCTCGAAACCTGCGCCGAGATAATTCAGGCGCACCAGATTCAGCAGGCCCACCAGGCAAAACGACGCCACCAGTACCCAAAGAATCTGCCGCATTCGGCGCTGCTGCAGCGTCAGCAACATGACCGGGCGCCCGGAATCTGCAGATTGGAGTAAGGGTCGCCGCATGATCGGTGGGCCAGGTTCGCCGACAACGATCTCCGAGGCTATCAGCTTGCCCGCTGTGGCGCACGGAGACCCCCGGACAGGCACGGCTGCGCCACGATTGTTTCGTCGGAAATCCGCATGGTCAGGGCGTATTCGCGTCTAGCTGCCACGCGAAGCCAGACACGACCATCACAAAGGGAATGCCCGGCCAATGAATGGCTGTGGGCGCTTCCGCCATACCAAACAAACCAGGGGAACCACCGATGTCGATGAAATCCGTTTGCCTGCCGGCCCCGCTGGCACTGGCGATCTGCCTTGCGCTGCATCCCGCACCCGTCTCCGCACAACAGCAGGACGCCGGCACGGCCAGCGCCACCACCGACCAGCAGGTCGACGCCAAAACCCTGGAGAAGGTGGAAGTCACCGGTTCGCGCATCAAGCGCACCGAGGTCGAAACCGTGGATCCCATCCAGGTGTACACCGCGCAGGATCTGGCCAAGCAGGGCTACTCCACGCTGTACGACGCGCTGTCCAATCTCAGCGTGAACACCGGCGTGTTCGTCGGCGAAGAACAGACCAACAACTTCAACGCCAACGCGCAGGCGCTGAACCTGCGCGGCTTCGGCCCCGGCTACACGCTGGTGCTGCTGAACGGCAAGCGCATGCCGATGCTGCCCAAGCCTGCCGGCAACATTTCCGGCAACGTCATCAACCTGGCCATGATCCCGGCCTCGGCCGTGCAGCGCGTGGAAGTGCTGACCAGCGGCGCGTCGGCGATCTACGGCTCCGACGCGGTGGCCGGCGTGGTCAACGTGATCCTCAAGGACAACATCGACGAGACCACCTTCCGCTACCGCTACGGCAACACCGCCGACGGCGGCGGACGCTCCGACAACTTCACCCTGTCGTCCGGTTTTTCGCATGGCGACACGCATCTCAGCTACGGACTGGAATGGGACCGGCGCCGGCCGATCCGCGGCGACCAGCGCGACTGGTTCGCAGACCCGTCGAAATCGCCCGATCCCGACTACCGCGCACTCGACCAGGTGATGTCGTTCTGGGACCGCGGCGCGCCGGGCGGCTGGGGCCTGCTGGACGTCGGCAACCGTTGCGCCACGCTGGGCTATGAAGCTGTTCGCCCGGGCTGGGCCGGTCCCGGCAGCGAAAAGTATTGCGGCGACAACGTGTTCGGCACCTACACCGTGCGCAACGGGCGCGAGCGCATCTTCGGCTTCGCCGATCTCAGCCACCGCTTCGGCGAGCACGAGTTCCACGCCAACCTGATGTCCGCACGCTCCACGGCCGACGCCGGCCTGTACCGCTACAGCTACGGCGTGGACTACGACGTGATGGAGGACGCCAACGACCTGAATTCCACCTACTACGGCTCGCGCCAGATCTGGCGCTCGTTCCGCGATTTCGAAACGCCCACCAGCAACCAGCACTTCAGCGAGACCAGTCATATCTTCAGCGCTGGCCTGAGTGGCCCGCTGGGGAAGTTCGACTACAACCTCGGCTACACCTACGGCCTCTATCGCTACAAGGACAGCGTCCAGCGCTTCGACGACCAAGCGATGATGTCGCTGCTGTTCGGCACCAAGGGGGTGGATTGGGCGCAGCCGTGGGCACCCGATCGCTGGCTGACCGTCAGCCGCGACTCGCTTGACGCGAACATGCTGCCAACCGGGCTGGACTATTTCGGCGTACTGACGCCGGGCATGTTCGCCAGCGCAGTGCGCACCTCGGTGGGCGACGGCCGCTCCACCTCGCAGACGCTGAGTGCCGACATCAGCGGCGACCTGCTGCAGCTGCCGGCGGGCCCGCTGGCATTCGCGGCCGTGGTGGAAGCCAGCCGCGATTCGTATCGCTTCCTCACCGATCAGGCCACCGTCGATGGTGACATCTACGGCTGGAGCGGCATCCGCGGCCATGGCAAGCGCAACCGCTACGCAGCGGGCGGTGAACTCGCGGTGCCTCTGACCAAGCAAGAGTCGGCGATCGGCCAGCTGGACGCGAAAATCGCCGTGCGCTATGACTACTACGATGACGCCTCCGACGTGGGCGGCGCGGGCACCTACCAGGTCGGACTGTCGTGGAGGCCGATTGACTCGCTGATGTTCCGCGCCTCGCGCGCCACCTCGTTCCGCGCGCCGGACATGCACGTGATGTTTGCCGAGCGCAGCTCCTCCTACACCAGCGGCGTCGACTTCCTGACCTGCGTGCAGACCGAGCACCTCCAGCCCGGACAAAGCTGGCAAAGCTGCGGCACCAAGTACGGCACCGGCTCGATCCGCCAGTATTCGGAAGGCGACCCGCACCTGCGCGAGGAAACCGGCTACACCGATTCGCTCGGCATGGTCGCGCAGCTCGGCACGCACCACTCGTTCACCCTGGACGGCTTCCGCATCCATCTGGAAGACCAGGTCGGCATCATCGGCGCCTACACGGTCCTGCAATACGCCGCGGAGTGCCAGCTGGGCTTCAATGCCGCAGGCGACAGCATCGACATCCACTCACCCAAGTGCCAGGCGATGCTGGCGCGGGTCACGCGCGGCGGCCCGAAAAACGGCGTCAGCTCGGTCATCACCAGCCCGTTCAACACCGGCATGCACCAGCAGGACGGCTTCGATTTCACCTGGCTGAGCCAGTACAACGGCACGCCCTATGGCGATTTCAGTTTCCGCCTTGGCTACACCCACATCCTGAAGACGCTGGACCGCTACCTGCCGGAAGACGCGGTGGAGGACATCCGTGACGCGCAATGGAACAGCGAATTCCGCACCCGCAGCTACGGCACGCTGAGCTGGACCATCGAGAAATTCAACGCCAACCTGCACATCAACCGCCTCGGCACCTCGCCCGAGCGCTGGGCCGACACCTACAAGCGCCTGCCCGCGTGGACGACCGCCAACCTGTCGCTTGGCTGGCGCTTCAGCGACGCGCTCTGGGCCGGCCTCAGCGTGACCAACCTGCTCAACCGCAGGCCCGATCTGGTGGACTCCGAGAAGTGGTGGCCGTACGCCGACATCAGCAAGTACAACCCGACCGGTGCGGAGTATTTCCTGACGGTGGAATACAAATTGAAGTAATGCAGCACCGGTGCGCCCGCCTGGCATCAAGCCCGTTCCAACATCACCCTCGCGCAACGATCAGGCCGATCGATCGTTGATCCGGAAACAAGAAAGGCTGGTCACGGCGTCATGCCGTGGCCAGCCTTCATGTATTGCAATCGATATTCTCTTCCGTGGTCGCGTGGCTCCACCGGCCACTTCGAACGCCAACGGCCTGGCCCTGTTGCAGCCCTGACGCCATGGCTCCGGCCAACGAGCGCGCAGGGCCGTCAAGGCGACCCCGCGCACCCCACGCATCAGTACTCCACGCTGACCGACACGCCAGTGGATTTCTTCACGCCATACAGGCTGACATAGACATAGCCCGCCGGAGGATAGTTCACCACGACGGATTCATTGTTGCCGGCATTGGTCGAGCGATAGTTGTGATAATCGCGAGTCGCCCAGCTGCCCAGCGTATTGACGTAAAGATCGGCATTGCCGGTTCCGCCCTTCACGGTGATGCGCATGGACGAAATGCCGCTGGGAACATACACATACATGTACGCGTAATCGTTTGCTGCCACCGTGATGTTGCTGCGAACGCAATTGCGCCCCAGCGCCTGCGACGGGGCCGGGCATTCCGGCAAGCTTCCCCCGCCCGAGGTCACGGTGACAGTGCGCTGCACGGTTGCTGTCGCGCCGGCATTGTCGGTCACCTTCAATTGCACGGAATACGTCCCTGCGCTGGCATAGGCATGAGACGGATTGGCCGAGGTCGACGTGCCGCCGTCACCGAACGTCCAGGCGCGCGAAACAATGCTCCCGTCCGGATCGGTCGATCCATCGGTGAACTGCACCGCGAGACCACTGGCCGACGACGTGAAGCTGGCAACCGGCGGCTTGTTGGTCGACGAGGATGTCACCGTCACTTGCTTGGTGATGGTTGCCGTTGCACCGCGATCGTCGGTGACTTTCAGCACCACCGCGTAGGTTCCTGCGCTGGCATAGGCATGAGACGGGTTGGCCGAGACCGACGTGCCGCCGTCACCGAACGTCCAGGCGCGCGAAACAATGCTCCCGTCCGGATCGGTCGATCCATCGGTGAACTGCACCGCGAGACCACTGGCCGACGACGTGAAGCTGGCCACCGGCGGCTTGTTGGTTGTCCCACCGCAGCCACTGCCACCCGGCTGGGCCACGCAAGGCAGCCAAGCGCGGAAGTCCGCATCGTTGCTTGTCCCGATGCTGCGCATGAAATTGCCATAGCCGGTGTAGTTGCCGGGACGGGTGTAGCCCATGATCGAGTTCACCTGCGATGGCTGGCGTTCCATCATGTAGCGCACCGCCAGATAACCCCAGTTGTAGATCCGGGTCTGACCGCTGTTGTAATCATTCGCCTGGATCGCACTGAGGCTGTAAGTCGCCTTGGCGGCCTCATTCTGCGCGTCCGTATACGCGAGGTTCCGGTACGAATACGACATGTATTCGGCGAAACCTTCGATCCACCACACCGTGGGCTGCGTCAGGTAGGCGTTGAAGTCGCCATACATGTCGAAACGGCCATCGAGGTAGTGAATGTATTCATGCGTAAGGTTCCAGATTTCGAACGTCGGCCTCACCCACTCGGCCTCATACGCGATGAACCGACCCTGGTTGCCGACCACCGATGGGTCGCCTTCCAGATACATGCCGCCGTTGTTGGTGTCGATGCCGAAGATGGCCCCCGCATAGGTACCGTAGTCGGTGCTGCTGTTGAATATCACCATCTCAAGATTGGTGTTGTTGTCGTTCGCCACCGGCACGCGCCCGGTGTTCATCAGGTTGTGGAAGTAGCTTTCTTCGCCGCCAACAATGCTGCAGGTATTGGCCAGTTCGGACGACGTCATCTGCTGCGCGCGGAGCGTGAGCGTCGAACTGCAGGTGTAGCGGATCGGGAGCGCCGCGGATTCCACGGTGGCCTTGAAGTTGCAGAGCCCGTAATAACTGCAATTGGCGGAATCGTAGTAGTCCACCATCTCGCCAAGCCCCACCCACAGCGGCGCAGTCACGCCGGTGACCGACGACCGATCGACCAACGCCTTCACCCGCGAACTTGCAAGGCTCTTGAGCGAACCGGTGTATTGCAGGAAGCGCCCCAGCTCACGCCCGGAGTTGCTGACCAGGTAGTCGTTGGTGCCTCCCATCATGTTGAAGTTGCGATTGGCGAACCCGTACAGCGTATCGATGATCGAGTTGTCGGATTGCACCAGCTGCTGGAAGTCCGTGTTCTGATGCCCCCGGAACAGGACCGTGAAGGTGTTGTTGACTGCGGAAAGCATCCAGAAGTAGGCATCGTAGCTGCTGTTGTAACCATCCAGCAGACGCTTGACCACCGGCATGTAGCGTGCATTTTCAGCACTGCTGTCGATGAGGGTGACGTATTCCGCGAGAACTTCTCCGTGCACATCGTTCACAAGCCCGAAGTTTGCATTGTTCGCGAATGCATCCAATGCCGGCCGGATCGCATTGCGCAACGTGGCTCCGTAACTGCCGACCGCCGGGTCGTAGAACTGCACGTAATAGCCCGCGCGCAGGAACAGGATGAGTTGCAGCGCGCCATCGCGATTGGTGCCGTCGTAGCGGCCAGCCACCGTCGTCAGTCCGCTGGCGATCGTGGCCATTTTGGTTTCGGAGAACGTATTGGCGGCGATGCTGCCAGACAGCCCGAACAAGTCATTGATGCAACTGGTAGGCGCGCTGGTGACCGCGGTCACCAGCGCTTGTCCGCTGAGGCTTGCGAACTGGGTGCTGCTGCAGCTGGCCGCCGCCGTTTCACGCGCCCCCCTGTTCACGGCGATGGACGGCCGCTTCAGGACGTTCTTTCGCACGTCGGTCGCGTCGAATCCGGAACCCACCCAGCGGCTCATCGGCGCTTGCTGCGGCATTCGCTGCGATGCGTCAAGTTGTCGTTGCTGCACGTGGCGGCCGAAAATCTGCTGCTCGGTCTGCGGCGATTTCTCGATCGAGAGCGCTCTTGCCAGACTCCGCTGCGCATTGGTTCCAGACCGCAGCAGCGGGCTTCTGCGCTGTTCCGAACCGGCATGCGCCGGGGAACCGGGGCGCTGTACTGCTGACGCAGTCGCACCCGGGTCTGACGCGTGCTGGGGATGCCAGCTGGCAAGACTCTGACTTGCATACGCCATCACGCTGGCAAGTGCGGCAACGCCACCGATGGTTGCCCATCGGCTGGCACGGTTCTTGGGTAGTAATCGCATGACTGTTCTCCGTAGGTGGGTGATACGGCCTCATGGCCTCAATCAACAGCGCAGCTCCCGCGCACTGTCGTGGCATGTCCCGGCAGGCGCTGCCCCCGGTTGAAACGAACGGAACTGCCGCCGAAGCACGACCGACACCAATTCCCCAGTTCAAGAACGAGCGCGGCGCATGGCCAGACCCAGCCCCCTGCTGGGTCACCCGACTCCTGATCGGCTAACATATACGGTATACGGTAGACAAAAAAGAACCGCTCGTCGGAAATGCTTGGCGAGCAACTCATCGACTCAACATGGCGAGCCAGTACACTAGCCAGATGCGTGTCATCAGTCGCAGCCTTGCAGATCAAGCCTTTGAAATCGTCCGGGAACGCATCGTTTCGGCCGAGATCCCGCCGCTTTCTTCGATTCGGCAAGACGCGCTGGCCGGCGAACTTGGCATCAGCAAAATCCCGCTGCGCGAAGCGCTCACTCGACTGGAACAGAACGGGCTGCTTCGCTCGTCACCGAACAAGGGTTTCATCGTTCCTGCACTGAGCCCGGGCGAAGCCGAGGAGATTTTCGAACTCAGATTGCGACTGGAGCCCGATGCCGCCGCCCGCGCCTGCGCCAAGACCAATGACGCGCAGCGACGCGCAGCCACCGAGGCACACGCACGCCTGGAAGCGGTGGCTGGCGCCAACATGCGCGAAATCGCGGGCTGCCACCGCCAATTCCACCTGGCACTGGTGGCGTCGGACAGCCATTTGCTCACCATGCGCCTGCTCGAACGGCTGCACGCGCTTGCAGATCGCTACGTCTGTTTCCATTTGCAGCAACGCAGCCACCAACGGCGCGCCCGTGGCGAACACCGCGCATTGCTCGATGCCTGGCTCGCACGGGATGCGGATCGGGTACGGCAGCTGCTGGAAAAGCATCTTTCGACAACGCTGAAGGATCTTCGCGCGCAACTTGCAGGCACTACTCCAGCCGCAACATGACGCGACAGCGGCGCGCAACTCGCTCCGGTCTCACCGCCAACAACACGGCCCCTCGATTCCGATCCGGCATCTGTAGTTTCGGCGAATGCCTGCGAAGAGATCGAATCCTGTACGGCGGGATGCCATCGACCAATTCCTTCGAACGGCTCACACCGGCGCCGGGACGGCGAGCAGGCGCCGTCGCTGATCGACAGGCGCCGGCGGAACAATCATCTGCGGCATCAGCCTGGCAGATCCGCGCTGGCGGCTTTCCTGCGGCCGGCGGCCGACCGCAGCAGCAGTGCGGCGGCATACAGCACGACCACCACCACACCCCAGCGCAGGGTCTCCAGCGGTAGCGACTTGATCACGTACGCTGCCAGCAAGACCGCAGGAATACCGCCAAGCGCAAGGCCGAGCACGACGCGCAGGTCAATGCGATTGCCGCGCATGAAACGCCACCCGCTTATCGGCATCAGGAACGCGCAACTTCCCATCATCACCGGGAACGCCGCGGTCGGATTGAGTCCCATCAGGCTGAGCAGGATCAAGGACGGCGCGTACAGGCCTATCCCGAATGCCATCAGCGCACCCAGCACGAAGTGCGCCAGAACCGCCACCCAGAAAAGCGGCCTGCCCAAGGCCAAGGCGTTGCCACCGGCAGGCAACATCCCCATATTGGCCAGCGCATACAGCACGGCCGCCATCAGCATGGCAAATCCAACTGCCACCTGGACGGTACGCAGCGGCACCCGCCCGACCAGCCGGACCCCGAACGTCGCGCCCATCACGGCCGACGCGATGCACGCCACCATGAGCAGGGCATCGACCCGGATCAAGCCGATGAAGATCAGCGCCTGCACCACGGTGGGCAGCGCATGCCCGCTATTCAGGGTCGCCGGGAGGAAATCATCCGGCACCAGCCTGCGCAACTTCAGCCAGGCCGTGGTGGGCGCGAACGAGCCGATGCCGAGGGTGTCGAAGAAATTGGTCACGGCCCCGACCAGAACGGCCTCGCCCTTCGGGCGCAACTCGCCTCGTCGCCTCGCTGTGGACACCAGCACCACGACGTAGGCGAGTCCGAGCAGCGACAGCAATCCCAGCAAGAGCGCTACCACCATGCGATTTCTCCGTTGAACAGCGGGTCACCCAGTGCGGGCGTGTTCACTACATCGAAGCCAGCACATCGTCCAATGCGGACAGGAATATCGCGGCCTGCTCCGCTGACAAAACAATCGGTGGCTTGATCTTCAGGACGTTGTCCAGCGGACCGTCGGTGGACAGCAGAATTCCCCGCATCTTCATCCGCTCCACGATCTCGTTCGCCTCCCGCGTGGCGGGTGCCTGCGTCGCCCGATCCAGCACCAGTTCCGCGCCGATGAACAAGCCGGCGCCACGCGCGTCGCCGATCAGGGCGTGCCGTTCCTGCAGCCGGTGGAGGCCATCCATCAGGTACGCGCCGACGGCGTCCGCGTTCTGGCGAAGGTTTTCGCGTTCGATGGCGTCCAGAACCGCCAGGCCGATTGCGCAGGAGACGGGGTTGCCCGCATAGGTATTGAAATACTCCATGCCGGTGATGAACGAATCGGCGATCTCCCGCCGCGCCACCACCGCGCCGACCGGATGTCCATTCCCCATCGGCTTGCCCAGCGTGACGATGTCCGGCACCACGCCTTGCCGCTGGAAGGCCCACCAGTGCGACCCCACGCGACCAAAGCCCACCTGCACTTCGTCAGCCACGCATACACCGCCTGCGGCGCGCACACGCGCGTAGGCATCCGCCAGATAGCCATCAGGCAGGACGATCTGCCCACCGCAACCCAATATCGATTCGCAGTAGAACGCCGCGAGCTTGCCGCCACGCGCATGAATGGCATCGATCGCCCCCGCGATGGCAGCCGAATAGTGGGCACCCGGCCCACCCGCGGCAGCCCGGTGTGCCCCCCGATAGCAATCAGGCATCGGGATCACCTGGACATGGTCGGCGCGTCCCGCCCCGCCCTTGCCATTGAACTTGTACGGGCTCAGTTCGATCATCGACGGCGAGTGCCCGTGATAGGCGTGATCCAGCACGATCACGTCACGGGCGCCGGCATGCGCACGCGCCAAGCGCAGTGCCAGGTCATTGGCCTCGGTGCCGGAGTTGGTCAAGAACACCACGCACAGCTCCGGCGGAAACGTCGCCAGAAGTGCCTGCGCGTAATCGACCATGTGGTCGTGCAGGTAGCGCGTATTGGTGTTGAGCAAGGCCATCTGGCGTTGCCCGGCTTGCACCACATCCGGATGGCAGTGCCCGACGTGGCAGACGTTGTTGACCATGTCCAGATAGCCGCGCCCATCCTCGTCGAACAGGTACGCACCGGCCCCGCGCACGATCTTCAGCGGTTCGCGGTAAGCCACGCTCAGCGTCGGGTTCAGATGCGCGCGGCGCAATGCGAGCAGGTCTTCGGGGGGGCGTGTTGGCATGTGATGGCAGGCAAATGCGGGCAGGAAGGGTGGCGTTGTCAGCCGAGCTGGCACAGCAGCGCGCGCAGCGCGCGCTGGGACACCAGGATGTAATCATTGTCGGGATCCAGGCGATGCGCGCGCGCCGCCATGAGGATGCTCTGGCAGAGGCGGGCACGGATGAAGTCCGGCAGCGCCTCCCGCTCTTCACGCAGCAACGGGGAAACCGACGCGTAGCCGGCAATCACCTCGTCCATCAGCAGCTGCGGGGCCGGCTTGTCCTGGACCGCATAGACGCAGGCGACCGCAAGATCGGCCAGGCGGAAGCCGTGGCACATGTCGCCGAAATCGATGATGGCGTGAACCGCGTTGCGCTGGCGATCGACAATGAGGTTGTAGTCGTTGGCGTCGTTGTGGATCACCTGCTGCGGCAAGGCCTTCCGCCATGCCGGCAGGCGCTCGGCGAAGACATCGACGCCCGCCTGCACCCGCTGTCGCAACGCCGGATCGCCGACCAGTGCGACGGCGTCGCGCAAATCCGGAAGCACGGTCAGGTTCCAGTCCTTGTGCCGAAGTGCCGCAGGGTGGCGGAAACCGGACAGGCCGATCGCCAGCCGCGCCACCTGCTCGCCGATGCTGCGTGCAAGGGTCGCATCAACGGGGACCTCGGCCAGCAACGGTCCGTCGATGAAATCGATCAGCCGCGCATGCGCGACCCTGCCATCGTCAAGCCGCAGGGGCAGCATCGGCTCCCCTTTCAGGGCTGGCCGCAGGCGGGGCGTGCGCGCACGGCAGCGCACGCGCTGGAGGTGCAACAGGGCCTGGTTCTCGAAATCCAGCAGGTCTTCAGACCAGTGGGGGTTGGCGATCTTGAGGACGAAATCCCCCGCTGCGCACCGTACTCGACGATTGTGATCGACATACGAAGGCAATGGCGACAGCGTGCCCTGCAAGCCCCACGCATGCCGCACCAGTGCTGCCAGCGCGGCATCATCCGGCGGTGACCAGCCGCCGGGCTGGTCATCCACGCGATCCACGCGCCTCCCCTGCCGGGGCTGCGTTCCAATCCGGCGTCGCGCGCCTCAGCAGATGGCGCACGAAGAAATCGAACTTGCGCCGCTGGATGTAGTCGATGGGCTCCTGCGAGCGGCCAACGCCGTGACCCGCGCCGGGCACGGCGAGCAGATCGAAGTCCTTGCCGGCGCGGATCAGCGCATCGGCCACCTGGTAGGTGGAGGCCGGATCGACGTTCTCGTCCTGCTCGCCGACGATCAGCAGCAGGTGGCCACGCAGCTTGTCCGCGTTGTCCACGCCCGACGCGCGCGCGTAGCTGTCGTCGACCGGCCAGCCCATCCACTGCTCGTTCCAGCTGAGCTTGTCCATGCGGTTGTCGTAGCAGCCGGCGTAGGCCACGGCGACGGTGTAGAACTCCGGATGGAACTCCAGCGCGCCCAGCGCGTTCTGCCCGCCGGCCGACGCACCGTAGATGCCGACGCCGCCGCTGATGTCGTAGGACGGATCGCGCGCGGCCATCGCCCTGTGCCAGGCGATGCGGTCGGGAAAGCCGGCGTCGCCGAGGTTCTTCCAGGCCACGTCGTGGAACGCCTTGGAGCGGTTCATCGTGCCCATGCCGTCGATCTGCACGACGATGAAACCGAGGTCGGCCAGCGCCTGCGCGCCGATCAGGCGTTCGTTGCTGGATTGCGCGTCGAACGGCCAGAACTTCTTCTGCACGTGCGCATCGTGCGGGCCGGCGTAGATGCTTTCGATCACCGGATACTTGCGCGACGGATCATAGTGCGTGGGCCGCACCACCAGTCCCCAGATCGGCGTCTTGCCGTCGCGGCCGGGCGCGACGAACGGTTCGGGCGGCTTGTAGCCGGCGGCAAACAGCGCGCTGGCATCGCCGCGTTCGACTTCCGCAATCAGGCGGCCGTCGCGCGCGTCGCGCAGTTCGGTGACGTCGGGCTGGTCGAGCCGCGACCAGGTATCGACGTAGTGCGCCAGGTCCGGCGACAGGCTGATCTCGTGCCAGCCGTCGCCGGGCGTCATGTGAACGAGATGCCTGCCATCGAAATCGACACGATAGAAATGCTGCATGTACGGATCGCCCGGCTCGCGGCCGTTGGCGGCGAACCAGACCTGCCGCCGCGCCTCGTCCACCTTCACGATCCGCCGCACCGCCCACGGCCCGCGCGTGAGCTGGCGCAACCGGCCGCTCTTGCCATCGACCAGGTAGAGGTGGTTCCAGCCGTCGCGCTCGGACTGCCACAGGATCCGTTCGCCGCGATTGCCGGCATCCACGAATTCGGCGCGATACCACCAGCTGTTCACGAAGGTCTTGCTGGACTCTTCCACCACGCTGCGCGCCGCGCCGCTGCGCGCATCGACTTCGATCAGCCGCACGCGCTTGAAGCCGCGCTCGACGAAGCGGAAGGCCAGCGTGTTGCCGTCCGCGCGGAACTGCAGCGGCGACATCTCGTAGGGATTGGCGAACAGGGCGTCCGATACGTCGATGCGGCGGCCACTCGCCGCCTCGAAGATCACCGGTCGCTCGATATCCACCGGGTCGCCGGCCTTCGGATAGAGCTGGGTCTGCAGCGTTGGCTGCAGCTGATCGCGCGGCGAGGTGTCCACGCGGGTGATGCGGCGCTGCAGTCCGGGACGCACGCGGTACAGCGCGACGCGACTGGAATCCGGCGACCACACGATGGTTTCCGGATCATAAAAATCGCCCGGCGAGCCGTCGCGGCTGAGAATGCGGGTTGCGCCGTCGGCGAGGGTGCGCAGCACGAGATTGTCGCCCGCAACGAACGCCTCGTATTTGCCATCGGGCGAGCGGTGCGGCGCGTCATCGGCCGGCAGCGACAAGTCACGCACCACGCCCCAGGCGCGCGGGCGGGACTTGTCGATCTCATCACCGATGCGCTCGCAGCGATAGGCATCGCCGAGTTCGCAGCGCACGCGGCCAGCATCCGTCCGTGCGCGGATTGCGCGCGTGCCTTCTTCGTACTCGAAGTCGGAAAATGGCAGGCGGCGCGCGTCGAAGGATCTTCCCAGCGTCTTGCCGAGCGCGATCGCCAGCGTCTGCTGATCGAAGGCTGGCTGCGCCTGCGCGTCGCCGACACGGCGCACGACGAACTCGAAGCCACCCTCGGCGGTGCGCCGGTAGCGGTAGCGCTCGGCGTCGATCCACGTCGCCGGGCCGACCAGTCCTTTCGTCAGGTATATCCATTGCTCGCGCAGGTGCAGCGAACGGCGATAGACGGCTTCGTCGGGCGCTCTCGGCGTGGCGGTGTGCGCCACTGCCTGCGCGGCGGCGCTGGCGAGCAGCAACATCGCGATGCAACCGGCAGGAACGGTGCGAAGAGCGGACATGCAAGGCATCCAGGAATATCCGTACCGTCATTCCCGCGCAGGCGGGAATGACGAGCGAAATCAGTCGGCAAAGGGACAGTCGATGGCGATCGATGGCGGCGTGAACCACTGCGCGCCGGTGGCGGTGACGAAGAAATGGTCTTCCAGCCGCACGCCAAAGCCCCCCGGCACCACGATCATCGGTTCGTTGCTGCAGCACATGCCCGGCGCCAACGGCAGCGCGTTGCCGCGCACCAGGTAGGGCGCTTCGTGGATGGCCAGCCCGCAGCCGTGGCCGGTGCGATGCGGCAGGCCGGGCAAGCGGTAGCCGGGACCGAGGCCGGCCGCTTCCAGCACGTCGCGCGCGGCCCGATCCACGTCCTCGCAGGCCACGCCGGGGCGCACCGCGTCGAACGCCGCCTGCTGCGCGGCGCGCTCCAGGTTCCAGATGCGCACCTGTTCACCACCCGCGCGGCCGAAGCTCCAGGTGCGGGTGATGTCGGCGTTGTAGCCTTCGACGCTGCAGCCGGTGTCGATCAACACGAGCTCGCCTTCGCGCAGCCGCTGCACGCCGGGAACACCATGCGGGAACGCGGTGGCGTGGCCGAACTGGACGATGCAGAAGGTCGAGCCGCCGTCTGCGCCCAGCACGCGGTGGGCGTTGTCGATGAAGCGCACCAGCTCGTCGCTGCCGATGCCTTCACGGGCGATGCCGGCGGCGAGGCGGTGCACCTGCAGGGTGATGTTGCAGGCGTGCTGCATCAGCGCCAGTTCGGCCGCCGACTTGCGCATCCGGCAGCCGTCGATGACCGGCTGCGCGTCGAGGATCGCATCGGCCTGCACATGCCTGCGCAATCCGGCATGGATGCGGAACGCTGCCTCGGGGTCCAGTGCCAGCCTGCGCGCGCCGCGTTCGGCCAGCGTGCGGGCAACCAGCGCGTGCGGATCCTCGTGTTCTTCCCACAGGCGCTTTTGCACGGGAATCTTCAGCACCGCATCCAGCGAGCCTTCCTCGAATGCCGGGCAAACCAGCACCGGATCGCCCTGCATGGTCAGCAGCATGGCCACCAGCCGCTCGCTGGCACCCCACGGCACCCCGCTGAACCAGCGCAGCGATGCGCCCGCGGTCACCAGCAATGCGTCCGCGCCACCGTCACGCATCAGCGCGCGAGCGCGTTCCAGCCGCGCTTCGTATTCCATGCCGGTGATCGCGGCGGGCCGCCCCGGCAATGGCGTGGAGAGCAGCGCGTGCGCCTGCGACATCGACAGCTGTCCGATCTGCTCGTTCATGGAGGACTCCGGCGTAAACCGTGTCCATCCTCGGCGCGATACCCGGCGCGGACTAGCGTCGATCCGACCGGCACCATGCGGACTTCGGCACAATCAACTCAGGCGAAGCGGCCCAGGTCGAATGCTGCCGACGCCACCGCGCCGGGCCTGCCCGCACACAGATCGGCCAGCAGTTCGCCGCTGATCGCCGCCAACGTCAAGCCAAGGTGCTGGTGGCCGAAGGCGTAGGCGAGGTTGTCGAAACATTCGCTGCGACCCAGCGCCGGCAGGTAGTCCGGCAGGGTCGGGCGCGCGCCGAACCACGGCACAGGTTCGCCCCGCACCGGGATACCGAGCTGCTCGACGTGTTCGCGCAGCCGCGCCCACTTGCGCAGATCCGGCGGCGTGTCGATGCCGGCGTATTCGACGAAGCCCGCCGCGCGCAACCCACCGGCAAAGCGGGTGAGGATCATCGAGCGATCCTCGAACACCACCGGCGGCAGCGCTGGCCAATCGTGCGCCGCCCAGTGCAGGTGATAGCCACGCTCGGCGACCAGCGGCGCGCGCACGCCCAATGCGTCCATCAGCGCGCCCGAGCGCACGCCGGCACAGACCAGCACCAGGTCGGCGTCCAGGCGGGTGCCGTCATCGGCGATGGCGTGGACACGGCGACCCTCGCGCCGCAGTGATTGCACGCGCAGCGACCGCTGGATGCCGCCCGCCTGGGCGAAGGCCGCACCCAGCCGCTGCGCCAGCGCAGGCAGGTCGGCGATTTGCGCGGTGCCGTCGAAGGCGATGCCGCCCGCGATCGGCGCCGCCAAGTGCGATTGCAGCGTTGCGCGCCGTGCATCGCCGAGGGCGGACAAGGTCGTCGTGCCGATGTCTGCGCCACGCCATGCGGCTTCGCCACGCCGCGCGCCGGATGCGCTTTCCCAACACACCCAGTGCCCCTGCTCATGCAGCAGTTCCGGCGCGTTGATCGATTGCGCCAGCCTGCGCCATGCGGGCAAGGCGTCCGCCAGCAGACCGCGAAGAGCCGTGCGTCCGGCATCGAAGCGCGACGGCACGCACGCGCGCAGGTAGCGCATGACCCAGGGCAGTCGGTGCAGCGGCTCGCGCAGATCCAGCGGCCCGCCAAATGCATGCCAGCGCCGCGGCGCGCTGCGCAGCGTGGCCAGCGAGGCCAGCGGCTGCACTTGCTCGGTGGCGATATGCCCGGCGTTGCCCCAGGACGAGGCCACGCCGCCCGCATCGGGGTCGAGCAGCGCCACCTGCCAGCCGTCGCGCTGCAGCGCCAGCGCGCAGGCGCGCCCCACCACACCACCACCAACGACCAAAACGGATGCGGACGACGAGGTCATGCGTGCGGCACGGCGTGGCGGAGGCGTCATGCTAGGCGCATGCCGCCGTTCCGGCTATGCCGCAATCCGCATCACGAAGACGGATCGCGGACGGATCAGCCGCCCACGCCGGCGACCAGCCGCCGGTAGTCGCGGGGGGTGGCGCCCACCGACGCCTTGAACTGCCGGCTGAAGGCGCTCTGGTCACTGAAACCGCAGGCCTGGCCGATCGCGGCGATGCTGTCGCCGCCGCGCAGCAGCTCCAGGGCCGCCTCGATGCGCAGGCGCGTCAGCCACTGCTGCGGAGTGAGGTGAAACACGCGGTGGAACTGCCGCTCCAGCTGCGACAGCGACAGCCCGGCCAACGCCGCCAACGCCTGCATGCGCACGCCTTCGCCGTAGTGCGCCTCCATGTGGTCGAGCACGCGACGCAGGCGGGCGAAGCCGGGATGGCGGCCATCCGGCTGCTGCAGATCGTGGGAAATGCCGATCAGGCCGGCGATGCCGTCCGCCTGCCGCAGCGGCGTCTTGTGGGTCAGGCACCAGCCCGGCGCGCGGTTGGGGAACAGGTGGATTTCCAGCTGGTTGGCGATCGCCCGGCCGGCCAGCACGCGCCGATCCTGTGAAGCGTAGGCGTCGCCCAATCGTTGCGGGAACAGTTCGGCGGGCGTGCGACCCACCACCTCCTCGCGCCGGCTCAGGCCCAACCGGCGCACCAGGGTCAGGTTGGCATGGGTGTAGCGCCCGCGCGCGTCCTTGATGAAGAACACGGTGTCGGGCAACGTGTCCAGCAGCTTCTGCAGCTGGTCGGCATCGACACGGACAGGCAGCATCTCCATGGCCCGGATCATACGGCCGAAGCGGCCGATGAATTGTGCCGATTTCGGCATCTCATTCGCCGGAACATGGCTAGACGGGCACGGCCGGCTGGCGGATGCTGGGCGGCATGCGCAAGATCGACTACATCGATTCCCACACCGGCGGCGAACCGACCCGCGTGGTGTTGTCTGCCCTGCCCGGCATGGACCGCGGCACGCTGGCCGAGCGCCGCGCTGCACTGCTGCGCGACCACGACCGCTGGCGCAGCATGATCGCCTGCGAACCGCGCGGCTCCGACACCATGGTCGGCGCGCTGCTGCTGCCGGCGGAAACCGCCGGTTCGGTGGCGTCGGTCATTTTCTTCAACAACGTCGGCGCGCTCGGCATGTGCGGCCACGGCACCATTGGCGTGGTACGCACCTTGGCCCACCTGGGCCGGATCACGCCGGGTCGCCACACCATCGACACGCCGGTCGGCAGCGTGGTCGCCGAACTGCACCACGACGGCCGCGTCAGCCTGGACAACATCGAGAGCTACCGTCACGCGCAGGGCATCGCGCTGGACGTGCCCGGCATCGGCCGCGTGCGCGGCGACGTGGCCTGGGGCGGCAACTGGTTCTTCATCAGCCAGGATGCAGCGCTGCCGCTGGACTACGCGCACTGGCGCGAGCTGACCACCTGCACCGTCGCGATCCGCGACGCGCTGGAAGCCGCCGGCATTCGTGGCGCCGACGGCGCCGAGATCGACCATGTCGAGCTCAATGCCGAGCCCGTCGATCCGGCCAACCACGCGCGCAACTTCGTGCTGTGCCCGGGACTGGCCTACGACCGCTCGCCCTGCGGCACCGGCCTGTCGGCCAAGCTGGCCTGCCTGGCGGCCGACGGCAAACTGGCGCCTGGCGAGACCTTCCGCATGGAAAGCCTCATCGGCAGCGTATTCGAGGGCCGTTACCAGCCGGCCGCCGGCGGGCGCATCCATCCGCGCATCACCGGCCGCGCCCATCTCTCCGGCGAGGGTCGGTTGCTGGTTGAGGACGACGACCCCTTCGCTTGGGGCATCGTCGCGAGCTGAGCGCGGCGCCGCCCCTTTTTTCTTTCGTTCGCCCCTGACGGATCACCCCCATGAACAAAGCCACTTTCTGGCGCGGCGTCGTGCCGGCCATCACCACACCGTTTGCTGCCGATGGCGACATCGACCACGCCTTCCTGGCCCGCCACGCCAACTGGTTGATCGACGCCGGCTGCACCGGCATCGTCCCGCTGGGTTCGCTGGGCGAAGGCGCCACGCTGTCGTTCGAGGACAAGCTCGCCATCGTGAAAACCCTGGTCGAGGCGCTGGGCGAGCGCGCGCCGGTGATCCCGGGCATCGCCGCGCTGTCCACCGATGAGGCAGTGCGGCTGGCACAGGAATGCGAGCGCCTGGGCGCGCGCGGACTGATGGTGCTGCCACCCTACGTGTATTCCACCGACTGGCGCGAAATGGGCGCGCACGTGCGCGCGGTGGTGCGCGCCACGAAATTGCCCGTGCTGCTCTACAACAACCCGGTCGCCTACAAGACCGACTTCAGCGCCGAGCAGATCGCCGAATTGGCGGCCGAGTTCCCGCAGATCGAAGCGGTCAAGGAATCCTCCGGCGACATCCGCCGCTTCGCCGCGATCCGCGCGCTGATCGGCGACCGCCTCGAGCTGATGGTGGGCATGGACGACGCCATCGTCGAAGGCGTGACGATGGGCGCGACCGGGTGGATCGCCGGCGTGGTCAACGCGTTCCCGGCGGAATCGGTGCGCGTGTTCGAGCAGGCCCGCGATGGCGGTTCGGACGCCGCGATGGCGCTCTACGCCTGGTTGCTGCCGCTGCTGCGCATGGACACGGTGCCCAAGTTCGTGCAGCTCATCAAACTGATGCAGCAGCGCGTGGGCCAGGGCAGCGAACGCGTGCGCGCGCCGCGGCTGGTGGTGGAGGGCGCGGAGCGTGACGAAGCGCTACGCATCATCGACCATGCCATCGCCACGCGACCGAAACTGCAATGACGTTTGCTCGTCATGCCCGCCTTCGCGGGGATGACGAACCGGAATCCTGCGAGCAATGGTGGGTGATATGGAACAGGTACTGATCGCCGGCGAATGGCGCGCGCCGATCGACGCGACGGGCAGCTTCCGCGCGCTGGACCCGGCCACCGGCGAGGCCATCGGCCCGGCGTTCCCGCGCTCCGGCGCGGACGACGTCGAACTGGCGGTGGTGTCGGCTGCGCAGGCCGCCGATGCGCTGGCGGCAACGGAGCCCGCGCACATCGCCGATTTCCTCGACGCCTATGCCGACGCCATCGACGCGACGAAAGACGAGCTTGTCGCCACCGCGCACGCGGAGACCGGCTTGCCCATCTCGCCACGCCTGGCCGAGGTCGAACTGCCGCGCACCAGCGGCCAACTGCGGCAGGCCGCGCAGGCGGTGCGCGATTATGCGTGGACGCAGCCGGTCATCGACACCAAGGCCGGCCTGCGCGCCCACTTCGCGCCGCTGCACAAGCCGGTGCTGGTGTTCGGCCCCAACAACTTCCCGTTCGCGTTCAACGCGGTGGCCGGCAGTGATTTCGCTTCCGCCATCGCCGCGCGCAACCCGGTCATCGCCAAGGCGCACCCCTCGCACCCTGCCACCAGCAGACTGCTGGCGGCGCTGGCGCACGATGCTGCGGTGGCCTGCGGGCTGCCGGCAGCCAGCGTGCAACTGCTGTACGACATCGAGCCCGCGCTGGGCCTGCGCCTCGCCGGTGATCGCCGGTTCGGCGCGATCGGGTTTACCGGCAGCCGTACTGCCGGGCTTGCATTGAAAGCGGCAGCCGATGCCGCAGGCATCCCGATCTTTGCCGAGATGTCCAGCGTGAATCCGGTGTTCCTGCTGCCGGGCGCGCTGCGTGAACGCGGCGCGACGCTGGCGCAGGAGTTTTTCGCCTCCTGCACGATGGGCAGCGGCCAGTTCTGCACCAATCCGGGCATCGTGCTGGTGCCGGCCGGCGCGGATGGCGATGCGTTCGTCGCGTGCGCGGCAGAAAAGTTCGAGGCCGCCGCACCGATGGTGCTGTTCTCGCAGGGCGTGCAGCGGCACCTGGCCGATGCCGTGCAGGCGCTGCGCGCCGCCGGCGCACGGGTGGAGGCGGGCAAGGCGCAGGCCGGGGGCCCCGGCTTCCGCTACGCACCCACGCTGCTGGCAGCGGATGGCGCCGCCTTCCTCGCCAACGCGCAGGCGTTGCAGCGGGAAGCGTTCGGCCCGGTCTCGCTGCTGCTGCGCTACCGCGACGAGAACGAAGCGGTGGCGCTCGCCCACGCCTTCGACGGCAACCTCACCGGCTCGCTGTTCGCTGCCAGCGACGGCAGCGACGATGTCGCCTGGCGCCGCATCGCCGCCGCCCTGCGCCCGCGCGTGGGCCGGCTGATCGACGGCAAATGGCCCACCGGCGTCGCGGTCAGCCCGGCCATGCAGCACGGCGGGCCGTATCCCAGCACCAGCCACGCCGGCTTCACCTCGGTGGGCATGCCGGGCGCGATTCATCGCTTCGCGCAGTGGCAGAGCTTCGACAACGTGCGCGATGACCGCCTGCCCCCCGACCTGCGCGATGCCAATCCGTTTGGCATGCAGCGGCGGGTGGACGGCGTGTGGAGCGACCACACGCCCTGAACCGGGCGCACCTGCCGCTTCCCGGCCATTTGCACTAGATTAGTGCAAATGGATCTTGCCCCCGCCACCAGCACGCTCGACGCACTCAGCACGCCACTGCTGCGACTGGACGTGCAGGGAATGGTGACGTTCGCCAATGGCGCGATGGCGCGCTGGCTCGGGGTCAGTCGCCGGCGCCTGCCAGGCCTGCACGCCGCCGCGCTGGAGCGTGAGGGCACTCAGTTGGCCACGCGTCTGGCGCTGCCACAGGATGCCCCGGTGCGCCTGCGCCGGGTCGGGCTGGCGCTGCCCGGCAGCGAGGCGTTGCGCTTCGCCGAGGTGTGGCTGACGCCCGTCGAAGACGGCCTGTGGCTGGAAGCGCACCCGGTCGACGAGTTCCCCGGCACCGACCCCGCGCAGCTGTTGCCGTCGGCGTTGAGCGCCTCGCTGAAGGGGCTGGCGCATGAATTGCGCAATCCGCTGCTGGGCATCAAGGGCGCGGCGCAACTGCTGGCGCGGCGCGTGGATGCCGATGCGCGCGAGCTGACCGGGATCATCGAAAGTGAAGTGCAGCGGCTGTCCGCGCTGGTGGACGGCCTGCTCAACCCGGCCCCGCCGCAGGCGTTCGCGCCGCTCAACATCCACGCGGTGCTGGAGCGCGTGCTGCGCCTGGCCGAGAGCGACGCCGGCTGGGCGGTGCAGTTGCAGCGCGACTACGACCCGTCGCTGCCGGAGTTCCCCGGCGACGCCGACCGGCTTTCGCAGGCAATCTGGAACCTGGTGCGCAACGCCATCGAAGCCGGCGCTGGCAGCGTGACGCTGCGCACCCGCGCCGAACACGGCGCGCGTATCGGCGAAGCCTTGCCGGCGCTGGCGCTGCGGCTGGAAGTGGTGGATGACGGCCGCGGTGTGCCGCCGGAGCTGGCCGAGCACCTGCTGCTGCCGCTGGTCAGCGGCCGCGCCGATGGCACCGGGCTGGGATTGGCGCTGGCCCAGCAGGTGGCGCGCGAGCATCGTGGCGCGCTGACCTGGCGCTCGCGGCCTGGGCACACCGTGTTCACCCTGCTGCTGCCGCTGGCAGCGGACGAGGAGGCAGGCAATGACTGATCCGGCGCAGATCTGGGTGGTCGATGACGATCGCTCGGTGCGCTTCGTGCTGGCCGCCGCGCTCAGCGAAGGCGGCTACCGGGTCACCGCTTTTGCAGACAGCGCGGAAGTGCTGGCCGCGCTGGCGGCCGGCCGCATGCCCGACCTGCTGCTGACCGATGTGCGCATGCCCGGCGACAGCGGGCTGGTGCTGCTGGAGCGGCTCAAGGCCGCACACCCGCAGCTGCCGGTGATCGTGATGTCGGCGCATACCGACGTGGCCAGCACCGCCGGCGCGTTCCGCGGCGGCGCGCAGGAATTCCTGTCCAAACCGTTCGACATGGACGAGGCCGTCGCGCTGGTGCAGCGCTCCCTGCCCGAGCGCAACGCAGCCACGCGCGCGCCGGCAGCGGCGACGCCCGAACCGGTGCAGGCGCTGATCGGCCAGGCGCCGCCGATGCGCGCCCTGTTCCGCGCCATCGGCCGGCTGGCGCAGGTGCCGCTGTCGGTGCTGGTCACCGGCGAAACCGGCACCGGAAAGGAACTGGTGGCGCGCGCGCTGCACCGCGAATCGCCGCGCGCGCAGCGACCTTTCGTGGCCCTGAACACCGCCGCCATCCCCGCCGAGCTGCTGGAATCGGAACTGTTCGGCCACGAGGCCGGCGCGTTCACCGGTGCTTCCAGGCGCCACATCGGCCGCTTCGAGCAGGCCGATGGCGGCACGCTGTTCCTGGATGAAATCGGCGACATGCCGGCGGCGCTGCAAACCCGCCTGCTGCGCGTGCTGGCCGAGGGCGAATTCTTCCGCGTCGGCGGGCGCGAGCTGATCCGCGTCGATGTGCGCGTCATCGCCGCTACCCACCAGCCGCTGGAAATGCTGGTCGAACAGGGCCGTTTCCGCGCCGACCTGCTGCATCGCCTCGACGTGGTGCGCTTGCACCTGCCGCCGCTGCGCGAGCGCCGCGAGGACATCGCTCAGCTGGCCGCGCGCTTCCTCGCGCATGCCGCGCGCAAGCTGGAGCTGCCGGCGAAAACGGTGTCCGCGGCGGCACTGGATCGCCTGCGCGAACACGCCTGGCCCGGCAACGTGCGCGAGCTGGAGAACGTGTGCTGGCGATTGGCGGCACTGGCGCCCGGGGACACCATCACCGCGGCTGACCTGACCCTGGCATGGGCGGGATCTGCCGATCCGGGCGCGCCGCAGGCCGCATCCGCCGATTGGACGCGGGCCCTGTCGGATTGGGTGCGTCAGCAACTGGCGGCCGCCGCACCGGAGCTGCACGCGCAGGCGCGCGCCCTGCTGGATCGCACCCTGCTGGAGGTCGCGCTGGCGCAGTGCGGCGGGCATCGCAGCGAAGCAGCCGCGCTGCTGGGGCTGTCGCGCAATACCGTCACCCGCAAGCTCGGTTCCTCGCGCAAGCGCCACTGACGCCTCTTCATGCCTACTGACGCCTCTTCATGCCTGCTGAAGCTCGCCACCGGCATAGTGCCCCTCCACGCAAAGGGAGACTCCCCATGAAGCCGTTGTCCCACGCCGCCCTCGCCCTTGCCGCCGCCGCCACGCTCGCCGCCTGCGCCAGCGCGCCACCGCAGGCACCCTCCGCCCGCGCGCCCAGCGCAGCCGCACACAATCCCAGTACCGCGAAGCAGGCCATCGCCAATCTTGCCTCCGCCTCCGGCACCCTGGTCAGCGGCCGGCTGACGCTGGCGCCGATGGGCGACGGCGTGCACGTCACGGGCGACATCGGTGGCCTGCAGCCGGGCGGCCAACACGGCTTCCATATCCACGAGAAGGGCGATTGCAGCGCGGTCGATGCCAGCAGCGCCGGCGGCCACTTCAATCCCGGCGCGCAGTCACACGGCCGCGCCGGCCACGGTGCGCACCATGCCGGCGACAGCGACAACCTGGTCGCCGACGCCAACGGCGTGGCCCGCGTGGACGCGCATATCTCCGGGGTCAGCCTGGGCGGCGGCGCCGCCAACGACATCGCCGGCCGCGCGATCGTGGTGCACGCTGCGGCAGACGACTACAGCAGCCAGCCGGCCGGCAATGCCGGTGCGCGGGTGGCGTGCGGGGTGATCAAGATCGTGAATTGAGCCTTGTGCGCGACCTGCGGCTCAGCGCAAACACGCCGCATTGCCATCGGCACAGTGCACGAAATTCACCGGCAGGCCGTGCGCCTGCAGCACGGCGGCGTACTGGCGCTGGCGCATCTGGAAGCCGGCGAAACCGCGCTCCAGCCGATCGCGGTCGGTGTCGTCTGGCGCGTTGCGCTGCTGCCACGCAGCGGGGTCCAGCAGGGCGATGCGAATTTCACCGCTGGCATAACGCACCAGCGGCTCTGGCGGCGCATCCAGCAGGAACTCCGTGTCCGGCTCCAGCAGCGCGGCATCCAGCAGCGACCACAGCGCGTCCATGCCCACGTTCTGGTATTGCATCGCGATCATCGCCAGCAGGTCGTGCAGGCTCAGGTAGCGGATGTGTTCGACGCGCGCGCCCAGGCCGTCCTGCAAGGCCAGCGCGATATCCGCTTCGGCCATGCCGCGATCGAACAGCAGGTCTTCCAGGACTTCGCCAGCCGTGCCGACCGCGTCGCCACGCAGCACGAACGGCATCACCCGCAGGCCACCGCCGGCCAGTGAAGCATCGGCCTGCATCGGTGGCGGCAGTTGCCCTTGCGCATCGGCACCGAAGCCGATGGCGCGCGGCCCCTGTGCCTGGCCGGGCGCACGCTGGAGCAGCTCCAATACGCGCTGGTGCAGTGGCCACGCGGGGCGCAGCGCCTCGGCGGGGTCGAAATGCGCGGCCATCAGCGCAAGATCGCAGGCCATCACGTCGGCGGCCAGCTTGGCGAGGTCGCGCCCCAGCAGGGCCGCCACTTCCCCGGCACTGGCGGCCGACAGCGCGGCGCGCTCCGGCAATTCGCCGTCGCGCAATTCGATGGCAATGAAGCCGCGAAACACGGCAAGTTCGGGAGCGGTGAAGGACATGTGGAGTTTCGACTCGGAAGGGCGGCGCTACACTCGACCCAACCATTATGCCCGCACCGCAGGTGCATCTCCGAGGTGAAGCCATGCAACACGGTCGTCCTGTCGCCATCCTGGGCGGTGTCCGCATTCCTTTCTGCCGGCAGAACACGGCCTATGCCGACGTCGGCAATCTCGGCATGTCGGTGCGCACGCTGGGCGCGCTGGTCGAGAAATTCGGCCTGCACGGGCAGCAGCTGGGCGAAGTGGCGATGGGCGCGGTGATCAAGCACTCCAGCGACTGGAACCTCGGCCGCGAGGCCGCGCTGTCGTCGGGCCTGTCGCCGCTGACCCCCGGCATCACCCTGCAGCGCGCTTGCGGCACCTCGCTGGACACCATCGTCCACATCGCCGGCAAGATTGCGACGGGGCAGATCGAAGCCGGCATCGGCGGCGGCTCCGACACCACCTCCGACGTGCCGATCGTGTACGGCAAGACCCTGCGCCAGCGCCTGCTGAAAGCCGCAGCGGCCAAGACCTTCGGGAAGAAGCTGGCGGCGTTCAAGGGCTTTCGCCTGTCCGAATTGAAGCCGGACTTCCCCGGCGTGGCCGAGCCGCGCACCGGCAAGTCGATGGGCCAGCATTGCGAAGACATGGCGCGCGAATGGAACATTCCGCGCGATTCGCAGGATGAACTGGCGGTCGCCTCGCACCACAAGCTGGCCGCCGCGTATGCGCGCGGCTTTTTCGACAACCTGGTGGTGAGCTTCCGCGGCGTGTCGCGCGACAACATCCTGCGCCCCGACAGCAGCATCGAAAAGCTGGCCACGCTGAAGCCCGCCTTCGACAAGACCTCCGGGCACGGCACCCTGACAGCCGGCAACTCCACCCCGCTCACCGACGGCGCGGCCGCCTGCCTGCTGTCCACCGACGCCTGGGCCGCGCAGCACGGCCACGAAGTGCTCTGCCACCTGCGCGACGCGCAGTCTGCCGCAGTCGATTTCGTGCACGGCGAAGGCCTGCTGATGGCGCCGACCGTGGCGGTGGCGGAGATGCTCAAGCGCAACAATCTGCGCCTGCAGGACTTCGACTTCTACGAAATCCACGAAGCCTTCGCCGCGCAGGTGCTGTGCACCCTGCGCGCGTGGGAAAGCGAGGACTACTGCAAGACCCGCCTCGGCCTGGACGCCCCGCTGGGCCGCATCGACCCGGCCAAACTCAATCCGAACGGGTCATCGCTGGCGACCGGCCATCCATTCGCCGCCACCGGAGCGCGCATCGTGGCGACGGCTGCAAAGGAATTGAAACAGCGCGGCGGCGGCCGCTGCCTGATCAGCATCTGCACCGCCGGCGGAATGGGTGTGGTGGCGATTCTGGAGCGCTGAGGACAGCGCATCAATCGCCATTGAGAATGCTGCGCGCCACCGCTTCGGCAATCTTGATGCCATCGACGCCCGCAGACAGGATGCCGCCGGCGTAGCCCGCGCCTTCGCCGGCCGGGAACAGGCCGCGCGTGTTGAGGCTTTGCAGGCCGTCGTCGCGGGTGATCCGCACCGGTGACGAGGTGCGGGTCTCCACGCCGGTCAGGATCGCGTCGTGCATCGCGTAGCCGCGAATCTGCCGGTCGAATGCCGGCAGTGCCTCGCGGATCGCGGCGATCGCGTAGTCGGGAAGCGCGCTGTCGAGGCTGCCCAGGGCAATGCCGGGCTTGTACGACGGCTGCACCTCGCCGAATTGGCGCGAAGCGCGACCGGCGAGGAAATCGCCCACCAACTGCGCCGGCGCGCTGTAGTTCTCGCCGCCCAGCACATAGGCATGGCTTTCCAGTGCGCGTTGCAGGGCGATGCCGGCCAGCACGCCGCCGCTGGCGTCGAACGCGGCGAAGTCGGCGGGCGCGATGCCGACCACGATGGCCGCATTCGCATTGCGTTCGTTGCGCGAGTATTGGCTCATGCCGTTGGTGACCACGCGATGCGGCTCGCTGGTCGCGGCCACCACGGTGCCACCGGGGCACATGCAGAAGCTGTACACCGAGCGGCCGCTGCCGGCGTGCCTGCCTGTGCAGTGATGCACCAGTTTGTAGTCGGCCGCGCCCAGCACCGGATGGCCGGCTTGCGGGCCGAAGCGGGCACGATCGATCACCGACTGCGGATGTTCGATGCGGAAGCCGATCGAGAACGGCTTGGCATCGAGATGCACGCCGCGCGCATGCAACATCTCGAAGGTGTCGCGCGCGCTATGCCCCAGCGCCAGCACCACATGATCGGAACGAAGCTGTTCGCCGCTGGCCAGGGTCACCCCGCGCACGCGGCGTTCGCCGCTGGGCGTGACGTCGATCAGCAGGTCATCGACGCGCTGGCCGAAACGGATTTCACCGCCCAGCGCTTCGATGGTGGCGCGCATGTTCTCCACCATCGACACCAGCCGGAAGGTGCCGATGTGCGGCTTGCTGACGTAGAGGATTTCCTCCGGCGCGCCGGCCTTGACGAACTCGGTCAGCACCTTGCGGCCGTGGTGCAGCGGGTCGCGGATCTGGCTGTACAGCTTGCCGTCGGAAAACGTGCCGGCGCCGCCCTCGCCGAACTGCACGTTCGACTCCGGGTGCAGGTTGCGCTTGCGCCACAGGTCCCAGGTGTCCCTGGTGCGTTCGCGCACCGCCTTGCCGCGCTCCAGGATGATCGGGCGAAAGCCCATCTGCGCCAGGATCAAGCCCGTGAACAACCCGCACGGGCCGAAACCGATCACCAGCGGGCGATGCTGGAGCTGCGCCGGCGCCTTCCCCACCAGGCGGTACTCGGTGTCCGGCGCGGGCTGCACGTGCGGGTCATCGGCAAAGCGCTGCAGCAGCTCGGCTTCGCGCGGGGTGTCCACGTCCAGCGCGTAGATCAGCGCGATCGCACCGCGCTTGCGCGCATCGTGGCTGCGCTTGGCGACGGTGCAGCCGGCCAGGTCGCCGGCAGCGATGCCCAGCCGTGCAGTCACGGCCGCAGACAGCGCGGCTTCGTCGTGATCCAGCGGCAGCTTGAGGTTGGTGATGCGGAGCATGGGCAACGTCCGGCGAATCCTTACTTCAGCGTCCGCTCGAACAGCGCATGGATGCGGCGATATTCGTCGTACCAGCTGTCGGGATGGGTGAAGCCATGGCGCTCCAGCGGATAGGGCGCGAGTTCCCACTGGTCCTTGCGCAGCTCGATCAGCTTCTGGGCCATCATCACCGAGTCCTTGAAGAACACGTTGTCGTCGATCATGCCCTGCGCGATCAGCAGGCGGTCTTGCAGGCCGTCGGCATACTCGATCGGCGATGAGCGCTTGTAGGCCTCCGGGTCCAGCTCCGGGGTGTTGAGGACGTTGGAGGTGTACTCGTGGTTGTATTGCGACCAGTCGGCCACCGGGCGCAGCGCGGCGCCGGCCTTGAACACGCCGGGCGCCTTGAACAGTGCGACGTAGGTCATGAAGCCGCCGTAGCTGCCGCCGTAGATGCCGGCACGGGCGCGATCGCCCTGCTTGTGTTCCACCAGCCAGTCCAGGCCGTCCAGATAGTCTTCCAGTTCCGGCTTTCCCATCCAGCGGTAGATCGCGGTGCGCCAGTCGCGCCCGTAGCCTTCGCTGGCGCGGTAGTCGAGGTCCAGCACGATGTATCCCTCATTCACCAGCAGGTTGTGGAACATCTGCTCGCGGAAGTAGTTCGGGTAGCGCGCGCTGACGTTCTGCAGGTAGCCGGCGCCGTGCACGAACATCACGATCGGATAGGTGCGGCCCGCCTGCATCGTGGCCGGCGCATAGAGCTTGCCCCAGATGCTGCCGGCACCGTGCTTGCTGGGCACCTGCACGATCTGCGGCATGATCCAGGCGCGCGCCTTGTACTCGGCGGTGCGCGTGTCGGTCAGCGGCCTGGCCGCGCCGCCGTTGGCATCCACCACCGACAGCTGCGGCGGAACATATGCAGAGGAATGCCGCACCAGCAATTTCCTGCCGTCCGGCGATGGCAGGAAATTCTCCACGCCATCGAGCGCCGTCAGTTCGCGCACCTCGCCGCCGTGCGCGGGCACCTTGCACACTTCGTAGTCGCCGGGTGCGGCGCGATTGCACAGGAAATAGAACGCGCTGCCGTCGCGGGCAGGCAATACCTGCGAGGTTTCCCACTTGCCATCGGTGAGCTGGCTGCGGTGTGCGCCGTTCAGCGTGTACAGGTGCGAGTAACCGCTTTCCTCACTCAGGTACCACAGGGTCTTGCCATCCGGCAGCCAGCCGAAGTCGTTGAAGCTCCAGTTGATCCAGGCATCATCGTGCAGCCGATGACGCGGCTGCAGCGTGGCGCCGGCCAGGTCGATGCTGGCGATCCAGCGATCCTTGTTGTCGATCGCGCGCAGCATCACTGCGGCGTTGCCGCCATCGTCAGCCCACGCCAGATCGCCCACCTGCAGCGCGCGATTGCCCTTCAGCGGATCCTTGCCCGCCGCCTTGCGCAGCGCCGCCAGCGGGTCCACCGCAATCCCGGGCAGCGCATCGAACTTCAATTCGCGCACCTTGCCGGTGGCCACCTCGGCCAGCCACAGCGCCTGCGGGACAGGCGCGTTGTGGCCCACGCGGGTGCGCACGTCCTCGAACTCTTCATAGCCGGATTCGGTGACGTACTTCGGCATCTTGCCGCCCTGGCCCGCACTGGCGCCTTTCTCGCTGGTGACCACCAGCAGCCAGCGACCGTCCGGCGACAGCACGGAACCCGCAATCTCGACGCCCTTGCCCAGATACACCGGCGCCGGCGCCCGCGTGGGATCGGCCTTGCGCCAGGCGTCGCCCTGCACGCGCGCCGCATCGCGCTGGGCGCGGTCGTTGCGCAGGGTCTCGACCAGGCGCAGCTGGCGATCGCGCAGGTCGTCCGCCTTGGGCGGCGTGCCCGGTGCATCATCGGCCACCAATTGCGCGGCGACGGCGACCACGCCGTCATTCCAGCGATACCAGGTGTTCGCCACCGACCAGACCAGGCCGCCGTCCGGGCTCCACTTCAGCCCCGACGCCGACTGGTTGTCGCGGGTCAGCTGGCGCAGCACGCCGCTGCGCAGGTCGCGCACGAACACGTTTCCGCTGCGCACGAATGCGCTGCGGCTGCCATCGGCGGCATACACCGCATCGCCGGCGTCCAGGTTGGCGCGCGCGCCGTCCCCCAATGCCGTCGCTGCGCTGCCATCCAGGGCGACCTGCCAGGTATCGCGAACGCTTTCCCCCTTCCGCTTCAGCAGGAATTGCGCGGCCTGGCTGTCCCAACGCCACCAGGCGCCTTCCACTTGCGGGCCAATCCAGTCCGGGTCGGCCATCGCCTGCGTCAACGTGATCGGCTCGGCCGCGCGCGCGGCCGAGAGGCTGATGAGCAGTGCAAACGCAAGCGAAACAAGGCGCATGGGGCGCTCCCTAGCAGACCAAAGGCGGAAGGTTAGCAGTCCGCGTTCACGGCGCTTGTGCCGAATGTCCCGCCAACGGTTCCGCCACAGCGTGCTTTACCGCACAATCCGTGATTGTTCCCGCAACACGACCCCTCCGGCTCGCGATGCTCGCCTTCGTTTACAAGAGCCTGAAAAAGGCCGACACCTACGTCTATCTCGCCAGCCGCGATGATCCCGCGCTGCTGCCCGAACCGCTGCGCGCGCAACTCGGAGCCTTGCAGTTCGTGCTGGAGGTGGCATTGACGGCGGAACGCAAGCTGGCCCGCGTCGATGTCGACGTGGTGCGCACCAACCTGATGACGCGCGGCTTCCACGTGCAGTTCCCGCCGACGATGCAGGACCCGATGACCGACGACTGGGGCACCGATGCCTGAGCGCGCTCCTGCTCGCGGCAGCGCATGGCTGGCGCTGGGCCTGCTGCTGGCGGGCGCGTGCTGGTTCGACCTCGGCGCGGCCGCCGCGTTTGCCGGGCTGGCGCAGATTCCCGCCGCGCTGGGCGTGGCGCTGCTGCGCGGCAGTCGCGACGCGCGCGGATTGGCGGCCGATGCCGGCCGGTTGGCGCTGCGCTGGGGCGGTGGCGTCTTCGCTGCGGCAGTGCTGCTGGCCTGGCCGCTCAGCCGCCTGCTGGCAGACCCCGGCCTTGGCCACGCACTGCTGTTGAGCGCGATGGCCGGGCTGCTGCTGTCGCTGCTGTGGTGGCAGTGGCCGGAATGGCAGCGGCTGGAATGCCTGGGCGGTGGCGCGCACGCGCGGCGCATTGGGCAACGGGTGCCGGATCGCCAGGCATGGTCAGGGTTGCTGCTGGTGGCTTTTCCCGTTTTCTGCCTGCTGCTGGGCGGGCTGTTGCTGGCGTGGCCGGGCCTGCTGGCCGGCACCGCGCGGCTGCTTGCCTGCATCGCCTACGCCGGCCTGTTGCCGCTGGCGCATGCAGTACTGCAATCGGCCGAAGCCCAGCCCCGGCTGCATGGGCTGCCGGTGGTGGAAATGGAGGCGGACGACCCGGCCGCCGCCCCCCTGCCCGAGTTGTTCGCAGCGCCCATCAGCAACATGGCGCCGGCGACGGATGCTGCGCCCATCGCCACAATCCAGGCCGCAACCGTCGCCGACACCGCGGCGCTGGACCGCGAGCTTTACGCAGCCGCGCGCAACGGTCGGGTGGAGCGTGCGCTGGCACTGCTGGAAGCGGGCGCCAACCCCATGGCCTTGCCCGAAGCCGACGCCCGCGACCGCCGCAGCCTGCCGATGCTCGCGGCGGTGTTGCCGGACCTGCGCCTGCTGCGTGCATTGATCGAGCGCGGGGTGGACGTGAACGCGACGCAGGCGGGCATGAGCCCGCTGCTGGCTGCCACCCGCGACAGTTGGCACGGCCGCCCGGAGGCAGTGATGACCTTGCTGGCCAATGGCGCCGATCCGCGGCTGGCCGATGCCGAAGGCAACACCCCGCTGCACCATGCGGCACGCAGCTCCGATCCCGGCGTGGCCGCGCTGCTGCGCGATGCCGGCGCGGGCGTGGACGCGCTCAATCACGAAGGCATTTCCCCGCTGGGCAGCGCCTGCGCCTGCAGCAACTGGCGGCTGGCCCGCTTCCTGCTGGAACGCGGCGCCAAACCCGAGCCCGAGGGCGGGCAGCCGGTGCTGCTGTGCGCCGCCGCCTGCGAGGACGACGATGTCGCGGGGGTGCAGTTGCTGCTGCGACACAAGGCGCGCGTGAATGCGCTCGACGCCCAGGGCCGCAGTGCCCTGCACGAAGCCGCGGCCGCCGGCCATCCGGAGATCGCGCAGGCCCTGCTGGACGCCGGTGCACAGGTCAACGCGCGGGACGCCAAGGGCCGCACGCCTCTGCTGGAGGCCGTGCGCGTCGGCGCACTGCCGGTACTGGAACGCCTGCTGGCGGCGGATGCCGACTTGCGCGCCTGCGATGGCGAGGGCAGCAACGCCCTGCACTTGGCATGCACCGCCGAAGCGCCTTCCATCGAGCTGTTGCGCGACCTGCTGGCGCTGGGGCTGGACCCGCATGCGGAAGACGCGCAAGGCCGCAGCTCACTCGACCTGACCATCGCGGCGGGGCGCTGGACGCTGGTGGCGGTGCTGGATCCCCAGCGCGCACTGCCGGTCGCACTGGCCGAGGACGATGGCGCGCGGCTGGAACGGCCGCCGCAACTGCTGCTGCGTGAATCGCTGCTGGATGGCAGTACCGCAGCGCAGCTGGACGCGCTGGCAACGCTGCTGGAGCCGCATGACTTCGATGTCCTGCTGGGCGATGCCGAGGTCGCCGCCGCGCCCGCGCGGGTGGCCTGGCTGCTGCGCCAGGGCGCCGATGCCGAGGCGTCCGGCGGTGGCGCGCCCTCGCCGGTACAGGCCGCCCTGGCGCGTGGCGAAGCCGGCATCGACACCCTGCGGGTGCTGTTTGCGTCTGCGGCATCACCGGCCGGCGCGGGCGGGCTGGCCCGCTTCCTGGCGGCCTGCACCTCCGCCAATGTCCGAGCGCAGGCGTTTGCGATCGAACTGCTGGAGCGCGGCGCGGACCCCTTCGGCCCGTCGCCGGCTGGCGATGCGCCGGTCGTGCTGGCCGCGCGCCTGGGCTGGCGCCCGCTGCTGCAACGCCTGCTGGCACTCGGCGCCAACCCCGACAGCTGCGACGCGCGCGGCATGGGCGCCCTGCACGTGGCCGCGACCCAAGGCGACGAGGACACCTTGAAGTTGCTGGTGATGCATGGCGCCGCGCCCGACCGTCGCGCAGCCGATGGCCTGACCCCGCTGGGCATCGCCCTTGCGTGCGGTCGCCGCAGCCAGGCCGACTGGCTGGACTGGCGCGACTGGCGGCTGCCGCACCGCCCGCTGGTTGCCACCGACGTGCCCGCTGCCGCCATCGCCGGCGATCTGGATGCCGTGCGCCGGCTACTGGCGCTGGGCCTGCCGGTGGACGCCACCGACAGCCAGGGCTGCACCGCGCTGCTGCGCGCCGCTGGCGGCGGCCATCGCGCGCTGGTCGATTTTCTGCTGCGCAGCGGCGCCGACCCCGGTCGCGCCGCACAGACCGGCGCCACCGCGCTGTCCGCCGCGGTCAGCATGCGCCACCTGGACATCGTCGACCTTCTGTTGAAGGCCGGCAGCGGGCTGGAGCAGCGCCTGCCGGGCGACGTCACGGTGCTGATGCTGGCCGCCGCGCTGGGCCTGCCGGAACTGGTGTCACGCCTGCTGCAAGCCGGCGCCGACCTGCATGCCGCCGACGCCCAGGGCCTGACCCCGCTGCATTGCGCCGCGTTGTATGGCTTCACCGCACGCGACCGCACCCGCCAGGTGGCACTGCTGGATGCCTTGCTGCTGGCCGGCGCCGACCCGCACCGCAGCGCGGGCAACGGCCTGACCCCGCTGCTGCTGCTGCTGGGCGCACGCTCCGAACCCGGCACCCCGGTCAGTGAAGACGTGCTGCTGGCGGCGCTGGACCGGCTGCTGGATGAGGACGTGCAGCTGGATGTCCGCGATGCGCGCGGCTACGGGCCGCTGCACCTGGCCGCGCTGCATGGCCTGCAGCTGGTGGCGGAAGACCTGCTGCGCGCAGGCGCCAACCCGGACGTGCGTGACAACGCCGGCCGCACCCCGCGCGAGGTGGCGCAGATGCGCGGCTACATGGACATCGCCGCCCTGCTGGCCGCGCCCGCCGCATCGCCAGCACCCAATGTTTCGCTGGCCCGCTTTCTGCGCGAATAGCAGACGCGCCGCCTACCCCACCGGGCCCGCTGCCGGCGGCATGGCGCCGGCATCGGCATCGAACAATCCGTCCAGCTCGCGCCGCGCGTCCCGGGTGGCCTGCAGCAGCGCGTCTTCGTCGTCCTGCAGCAGGCGCTGCGACTCCAGCAGCGACTCATCCCATTCGCGAAACCGGCGCGCATGTTGGTCCGCCTGCCCACGCGCCATGCCCAGCGCCACCAGCACGTCGCGCCCCATTTCCAGGCTGCTGGCATAGGTTTCGCGCAGCGCTTCCGCGCCCAGGTCAACCAGCTGCCAGGCATGCCGACGATCACGCGCGCGCGCAAACACCCGCGCCTGCGGGTAGTGCTTGCGCACCAGCCGCACCATCCGCAGGCTGGCCTCGACACCGTTGATCGCGACCACGAACACCTTCACCTGCGCCGCACCCGCCGAGCGCAGCAGCGCCAGCCGGGTGGGGTCGCCGTAATAAATCTGGTCGGTGCCGATCTGGCGCGACAGGTTGACCTGTTCGATGTCGGGATCGACGGCGATGAACGGGATGCCCTGGGCGCGCAGCAGGCGCGCCACGATCTGCCCGAAGCGCCCGAAGCCTGCCACCAGCACCTGCGGCTGGCGGTCGGGGATGGCGTCGTACTCGCGCTCCTGCGCGCTGGTCGCGCGCGGCAGCAGCTTCGAGGCAACCAACAGCAACAGCGGCGTGATCGCCATCGACAAACCCACGATGGCGATCAAGCGGTCGCGGGTGGCGATATCCAGCAGCCTGGCTTTGGCCGCCTCGCCGAACACCACGAACGCGAATTCGCCGCCCAGGGCCAGCACCCCCGCCAGCAGCACCGCGCCACGCGGCGCCAGCCGCCCCGGCCGCAGGCCCAGCGCGAACAGCAGCGCGGACTTGACCAGCAGCAGCGTCACTACGCCGGCGCCGATCAGCAGCGGTTCGTTGACCACCCGATGCACGTCGATGCCCATGCCGACGGCCATGAAGAACAAGCCCAACAGCAGGCCTTCGAACGGCTTGATCTGCGACTCCAGCTCGTGCCGGTACTCGGATTCGGCCAGCAATACGCCGGCCAGGAACGCGCCCAGGCCTGCGCTCAACCCCACCAGTTGCATCAACCAGGCGCTGCCCATCACCACCAGCAACGCAGCACCGGTAAACACTTCGGGGATGTCGGTGCGCGCGATCACCCGGAACAGATGCCGCAGCAGGTAGCGCCCGCCCACCACCAGCGCGGCGATCACCGCGACCGCGCGCAGCACGTCGTCCCACTCCAGCCCCGCGCTCTTGGCCTTGCCCAGCAGCGGAATCGCGGCCAGCAACGGAATGGCGGCCAGATCCTGGAACAGCAGCATGGCAAAGGCCAGCCGGCCATGTTCGGTCGCCAGCTCTTTGCGTTCCGACAACAGCTGCAAGCCCACCGCCGTGGACGACAGCGCCAGCCCCAGGCCAATCACCAGCGCCGCCTTCCAGCCCAACCCGAGCAGCATCGCCAGCCCGCCCAACACGGTTCCGGTAAGCAGCACCTGCAGGCCGCCCGCCACGAATATCGGGCGCCGCATCAGCTTCAGGCGCGGCAGCGACAGCTCCAGGCCGATCACGAACAACAGCATCACCACGCCGATTTCGCTGGCCGCCAGCACCCGCCCGGGATCGCGCACCAGCGCCAACGCGTGCGGGCCCAGCAACACGCCGGTGACCAGATAGGCCAGCACCGCGCCAAGCCCGATCCGCTTGAACACGGGAACGGCCAGCACCGCTGCCAGCAGGAACACCAGTGCAAGCTCCAGACCACCGCTATCCATTGTTGCCCATCACTGCAAGTCAGCCGGAAGCTTACGGCACGCGCGCGGGTGCCGGCGTGCCCGGCGGCGGCGCGGCGGGTGCCGCCAGCGCGCAATGGCTGGCCCTGATCTTCGCGTCGATGGCCTCGAATGCACGCTGGCGCTGGTCGCGCTCGTCGGCGCTGGCATAGCGCTGCTTGAAGTCGGCCTCGTCCAACTGCCGATACCACGCCGCGCACAGCTGCGCGTCAGGGACTTCGGTGCACGCGTCATGTTTCATTTCGCAGGCCTGCCCCATGCCCATCGCCGCGCTGCCATCGATGCCCAGCACCTGCAGCGGCACGCAGCGCGGTTCCGGCGTGGCGGTTTCGCCGTAGTAGGTATCCCCTTCCCAGGTGCGGCACTGGAACAGCGCCGGGGGCGCCGGCAGGGCCGCGGCTTCCGGCGCCGGCTTGCGCTGCGTGGACGGGCCACCGACCAGCACGAACTCACCGTACTGCGGCTGTGCGGCGGGCGCCGCGGCGGCGGGCGGTTTTGCGGCCGGCACCGGCACCACCTTCACGTCGCCGATGCGGCGGATTTCCTGCTTCATCCCGGGCGCGCAGGGCGTGCCGTTCTGCATCGACACGTTGCCCTTGGCATCGGTGCACTTGTAGAACACGGTTTCCTGCGCGCGCACGCTCCACGGCAAGCACAGGAGCAGCAGCACGATCACGCGTCGATTCAGCATCTCAGCGCCCCCCGCAGTCGTTGTCGAGGCGCGCGTTGATGCCGCGCTCTTCGTTGCGCAACACATCGCGCTCCTTTTCCTGTGCATTGAAGAAACGGGTGCGGATGTCCGAGCGGCGATCACGCAGGCGCGCGCAGGCCTCGCGCGGCGGCAGCATGGCGCAATCGTCGCGCACCCACGTGCCGCCACCCGTGGCAACCGGCCAGTTCACGTCGCGCCGATGGAGATGCATCTCCGCGTCCGGGTTGCCGATGTTGCGGCCCGGCACGGCGCTGGGCCGCAGCGCCGGATAACCGAGCGTCCACAGCGGCACCCAGCGCGGGTTGCCGCGGCCGTCGTCGCTGGCATAGCGCTTGCCGTCGGGCGTGATGCATTCGTACATCGGGCGCGGCGGCGCCAGGTACACGGTGTTCTCCACCACCACCGGCGCAGCCTGCCGCGGCGGCGCGGGTGGCGGCGCGGGCGCCTGCGGCGGCGGTGCCTGTGGTCGCTGCATCTCGCGCACCACCTGCGCCTGGCCTGCCGCGCAGGGCAGGCTGCCCAGGCTCACCTTGCCCGCCGCATCGGTGCAGCGATACACGGTGACCGAGCCGCTGCCCGATTGCGCGCTGGCGGGGCTGCCGAAGGACAGCAGGCACAGTGCCAGCAGAAGGGTGAGCGAACGCATGCCCTATCTTGGCGCGGATGGCAGGCAGGCGAAACCCCGCTGCGCCGGTGTGTTCAGGCGACCGCTAGGCGCCGCTCAATGCCAGCGGAATCGACTTCTTGCCGCGCAGCATGCGCGCGATGCTGGCCGCGGCGTCGCGGCCTTCCTGCACGGCAGTCACCACCAGGTCGGCGCCGCGCACGCAGTCGCCGCCGGCAAACAGCGCATCGTGGCCGGTCTGATACGGCAGGCGGCCATTGCCACCCACCCGCAGGCGACCGTTGGCCTGCGCCTGCACGCCGAGTGCCTGCAACCACGCCGGCACCTGCGGCGAAAAGCCAAACGCGATGATCACCACGTCGGCCACAATGACCGATTCGCTGCCGGCAATCGCCACCGCGTGGCGACGACCGCTGGCATCCGCCTCCGCCAGACGCGTTTCCACCACGCGCACGCCACTGGCGGCCCCGTCCGCGCCGCGTTCGATGGCCAGCGGCTGGCGGTTGAACAGGAACCGCACGCCCTCCTCGCGCGCATTCGCCACCTCGCGCGCGGAGCCGGGCATGTTGGCCTCGTCGCGACGATAGGCGCAGGTGACGCTGGCCGCACCCAACCGGATCGCACTGCGCACGCAGTCCATGCCGGTGTCACCGCCGCCAAGCACGACCACGCGCTTGCCGCACAGATCGGGCAGCACGAGCTGATCCTCCCAGCCGGCGATGGGTCGTCCTGCCGGTTCGCTGCCGGTGACGAGGCGACCGTTCTGCACCAGGAAGGGCAGCGCCGGCAGCACGCCTTGCAAGTCCTGCCCCGGCAACCCGCCGTCGGTATAGCGATACGCACCAAGCCCGAGGAACACCGCGTCGTACTCGCGCAGCAACGCATCGATGGCGATATCGCGGCCCACGTCCACGCCGAGCCGGAAACGCACGCCCATGCCTTCCAGCACTCCGCGGCGGGTGGCGATCACCGCCTTGTCCAGCTTGAAGCTGGGGATGCCGAATTGCAGCAGCCCGCCGATCTGCTCGTAGCGGTCGAACACGGTGGCTTCGATGCCGCTGCGCGCCAGCCGGTCCGCGCAGGCCAGCCCCGCCGGCCCCGCGCCGATTACCGCGACACGCTTGCCGGTGGGTTTCACCTTCGACAGGTCGGGCCGCCAGCCCTGCGCGAACGCGGCATCGACGATGTATTTCTCCACCGCGCCGATGGTGACCGCACCGAAGCCGTCGTTGAGCGTGCAGGCGCCTTCGCACAGGCGGTCCTGCGGGCACACCCGCCCGCACATCTCCGGCAGCGGGTTGGTTTCGTGGCACAGCGCGGCCGCTTCAATGATGCGGCCTTCCTGCACCAGCTGCAGCCAGTTGGGGATGTAATTGTGGACCGGGCACTTCGACTCGCAATACGGGTTGCCGCAGTCGAGGCAACGTCCCGCCTGGTGCGCCGCGTCGGCCTGCTCGAAACGGCCGTACAGCTCGTCGAAGCTGCCGGCCACGCGCTCCGCCAGCGACACCTTGGCCGGCATCCCGCGCGGCGAGTCGAGGAACTGGAAGAGATGCTTCTTGCTCATCATGCCGCCCTCTTCAATTCATCGGCCAGGGCTTCGAGGCTGGCCGCCTTCGGCTTGACCAGCCAGAACTTGCCGACGAAGTCGCGGAAGTTCTCGCGGATGCGTGCGCTCCACGCGCTGCCGGTCAGCCGCGCGTGCGCGTCGATCAAGTCGGTGAGGTGCTGGCGATAGCCGTCCAGCCCTTCCGGAGTGATGCGGGCGATGTCGATCAACTCGTGGTTGTAGCGATCGACGAAATCGCGTTCGAGGTCGAGCACATAGGCCAGCCCGCCGGTGAAGCCGGCGCCGAAATTCAGCCCGGTGCGGCCCAGCACGACCACCGCGCCGCCGGTCATGTATTCGCAGCAGTGGTCGCCCGCACCCTCGACGACGGCGACCGCGCCGGAATTGCGCACCGCGAAGCGCTCGCCGGCGCGGCCGGCCGCAAACAGCTCGCCGCCGGTGGCGCCGTACAGGCAGGTGTTGCCGAGGATCGGCGCATCCTGCGACGCGAAACGGCTGCCCGCTGGCGGCTGCAAGACGATGCGGCCGCCGGCCATGCCCTTGCCGACGTAATCGTTGGCTTCGCCCTGCAAATGCAGTTGCAGGCCGCCGGCATTGAACGCGCCGAAGCTCTGGCCGGCGCTGCCGCTCAGGCGCACGTCGATCGGCGCGTCGCTCATCCCGGTGTTGCCGTGGGCGCGGGCGATGCGCCCGGACAGGCGCGCGCCGATGCTGCGGTCGGTATTGCGGATGGTGCCGACAAAGGCGCCGCCGGCGCCGCTGGCAATCGCATCGGCCAATGCCGCGTCGAGCTGCGCGGCCAGGCCGTCCGGCGGCGCTTGCAATGCGGGCGTGCCGCAGAAACCACGCGCCTGTGCCGGATCACGCGCCAGCAAGCGCGACAGATCGACATCCACGTCCTCGCGGGTCGCGCGCAGGTGCTGCTCCAGCAGGTCGGTGCGGCCGACAGCCTCGTCCAGCGAGCGCAGGCCCAGCAGCGCCAGCCACTCGCGCACGTCCTCGGCGACGTTGCGGAAGAAGCATTCCACCCGCTCCGGCATGCCCTTGAAATGATTGCGGCGCAGGCGTTCGTCCTGCGTCGCCATGCCGGTGGCGCAGTTGTTGAGATGGCAGATGCGCAGATACTTGCAGCCCAGCACGATCATCGGCGCGGTGCCGAAACCGAAACTGTCGGCGCCCAGCAGCGCTGCCTTGATCACGTCCAGCCCCGTCTTCAGGCCACCGTCGGTCTGCAGCAGCACGCGCCCGCGCACCGCATTGGCCTGCAGGGCCTGTTGCGCTTCGGACAGGCCCAGTTCCCACGGCACGCCGGCATAGCGCACCGAGCCGAGCGGGCTGGCGCCGGTGCCGCCGTCGTGGCCGGCGATGGTGACGAGGTCGGCGCCGGTCTTGGCGACGCCGGCGGCAATCGTGCCGACGCCGGCATGCGACACCAGCTTCACCGAGATCAGCGCCTGCGGATTGACCTGCCGCAGGTCGAAAATCAATTGCGCGAGGTCTTCGATGGAATAGATGTCGTGGTGCGGCGGCGGCGAGATCAGGCCGATGCCGGGCTTGGCGTGGCGCAGCCGCGCGATCAGCGGATTGACCTTGCTGCCCGGCAACTGCCCGCCCTCGCCGGGCTTGGCGCCCTGCGCCAGCTTGATCTGCAGCACCTCGGCGTTGATCAGGTAGTCGGGGGTCACGCCGAATCGGCCGGACGCGATCTGGCGGATCTTGCTGCGTCGCTCGGTGCCGTTGCGCGCCGGGTCTTCGCCGCCCTCGCCGGAATTGCTGCGCCCGCCGAGGCGGTTCATCGCGATGGCCAGCGCCTCGTGCGCCTCCGGCGACAGCGCGCCCAGGCTCATCGCCGCGCTGTCGAAGCGGCGCACGATGGATTCCACCGACTCCACCTCCGCCAGCGGCAGCGGCGTGGCGGCTGGCTTCAGCCGCAGCAGGTCGCGCAGTGCGGCCGGCGGGCGCAGGTTGACGTGATCGGCATACCGTTTCCAGTCGGCACGCTCGCCGGTCAGCACGGCGTGCTGCAGCGACTGCACCACGTCCGGGTTGTACTGGTGGTATTCGCCGTCGTGCACGTAGTGCAGCAGGCCGCCGATCTCCGGCAAGGCATCGTCGTCCCAGCCGTGCGCGGCCAGCGCGCGCGCGTCCGCTTCCAGCCGCGCGAAGCCCGCGCCGCCGATGCGCGAGGGTGTGCCGTCGAAGCAGCGCGCCACCACCTCGTCACTCAGGCCGACGATCTCGAACAGGCCGGCGCCGCGATAGCTGGCGATGCTGCCGATGCCCATCTTCGAGAGGATTTTCAGCAGGCCTTTCTTGACGCCACGGCGGTAGCTGCGGCCAATCTGCAGCGGCTCGCCGCTGGTCTTGCCGCCGAGGATGCCGCGCCGGCCCAGCGCGTGCAGGGTTTGGTACGCCAGATACGGATACACCGCGGTGGCGCCAACGCCGATCAGGCAGGCGAAGTGGTGCGGGTCCCGCGCGGTGCCGGTTTCCACGATGAGATTGGTAGCGCAGCGCACGCCTGCCCGCACCAGGTGCTGGTGCACCGCGCCGGTCGCCAGCAGCGCGTGCACGGCGGCGGCACCGCGGCGCGGCCAACGGTCGGACAGCACCAGCAGTTCATCGCCCGCGCGCGCCGCCTCCTCGGCCTGCGCGCAGATGCGATCCAGCGCCTGGACAAGCGTGCTGCCGTCATCGAAATACAGGTCGATGTACCGGTACGACGCGGCAAATCGCGGCAAGCTGAGCAGCTGATGCAGCTTGCGCTGCGACAACACCGGCGAGTTCAGCAGGACGTGGTGGACGTTGTCCGGCCCGTCGTGGAACAGGTTGCCTTCGCGCCCGATCTGGGTGGACAGGGTCATCACGCAGGCTTCGCGCAACGGGTCGATGGGCGGGTTGGTGACCTGCGCGAAGGCCTGCCGGAAGCAGTCATACAGCGGCCGCACGCGCTGGCTGATCGCGGCCATCGGAATGTCGTCGCCCATCGAGCCGATGGCTTCCTGCTCGGTTTCGGCAAGCGGCCGCAGCACCCGTTCCAGTTCCTCGCGGGTGAGCTGGAACAACTTCTGGAACCCCAGCACGGTGGCATCGTCGAAGGGCACGTCGCACAGCGCGGGATCGATCAACTCGGTATGCAGGTAGGTCATGCCCTGCTTCAGCCATTGCTTGTAAGGCGCGCGCGCGCGGTTGATCGCGTCGATGGCGTCGTTGTCCAGCAACCGGCCCTCGGCCAGGTCCACCGCGATCATCTCGCCCGGCCCCAGCTTGCCCTTGGCCAGCACGCGCTCCGGCGCGATGTCGAGCACGCCCGCCTCCGAGGCAATCACGAACACGCCGTCGCTGGTCAGCGTCCAGCGCGCCGGGCGCAGGCCGTTGCGGTCCAGCGTGCAGGCCGCATGGCGGCCGTCGCAGGCGACCACGCCCGCCGGCCCGTCCCACGGTTCGGAATTGATCGCGTAATACTCGTAGAACGCGGCCAGGTCGGCATCCTTGTATTCCAGCGACTGGGTGGCCGGCGGCATCAGGATGCGCATCGCCTTGGGCAGGTCCATGCCGCCCAGCAGCAGCCACTCCAGCATGTTGTCCAGCGACTGCGAGTCGGAGCCGTGCATCGACACGACATCCTCGAATCCGCTCATGTCCAGCAGCGCTGATTTCCACACGCCCTTGCGTGCCTGCGCCCAGCGGCGGTTGCCTTCGATGCTGTTGATCTCGCCGTTGTGCGCCAGGTAGCGAAACGGATGCGCCAGCGGCCAGCGCGGCTGCGTGTTGGTGGAGAAGCGCTGGTGAAAGACCGCCACGCGCGCAGCCAGCGCCGGGTGCGCCAGGTCGGGGAACAGCCGGCGCAGGTTGTGCGGCAGCACCATGCCCTTGTAGCCAAGCAAGCGTGCGGACAGGCTGACCACGTGGAAGTCCGCGTGGTCGCGCAGGCGCTGCTCCGCGCGCTTGCGCGCCAGCAACAGCGCACGTTCAAATGCATCCCCATCGCCATTCTCGGCCTCGACGAAGACCTGCTCGATGCGCGGCAGGCACGCCTGCGCCAGCTGGCCGCAGGCCGATGCATCCACCGGCACCACGCGCCAACCGGCCACGCGCAGGCCCTCGTCTGCCAATGCACCCGCCAGCGTGTCGCGACAGTGCGCCGCCGCTTCCGGCGCAATCGGCAGGAACACGTTGCCGGCGGCAATGGCACCCGCCCCAACGCCGACACCCGCCTCCGCGGCCAGCCTGCGCACGAACGCCGACGCACCGTGCAACAACACGCCGCACCCATCGCCGGACAGGCCGTCGGCCGCAACGCCACCGCGATGGGCCATTCGCCCGAGCGCTTCCAGTGCCATGTCCACGATTGCCCGCGACGGCGCGCCATCCACCTGCGCGATCAGTCCAAACCCACAGCTGTCGTGTTCGCTTGCGGGGTCGTGAAGACCCCGATCCGGGCTGGGCCGCATCGTCGTGTCCATGTCGAGAAAGGAGAACGCACTGCGTGGCGTCGTTCCCCGCTTGACGCAGTGCACAACTCGACTAAAGCACATTTTGTGCGCTGCAACAAGTGACTTTTTCGGACAGAATTTCGTTGCAGAAGAAACTTCTTTCCCGCCCGCAAACGCTGGTTCGGCGCGGGTTTCAGCGCAGGCTCAAACCACTGCGTGCATCCCGGATGGTGCTGGGCTGCAAGCGCCCGGAAGTCTCCCCATCAGCCACCGCATCCACGCCATCAAGGATGCGTGGATCGAGCGCGGCGCGCGTGCACGGCGACGGTTCGCTGGCGATGTTGGCGCTGGTGGACACCAGCGCACCGCCAAATCCATCGCACAGTGCGCGCACCACCGGATGCGCGGTCACGCGCACCGCGATGCCGTCGTGCGCGCCGGTGATCCAACCCGGCGCAGTGGCCGACGCCGGCACGATCCAGGTGTTCGGTCCCGGCCAGCTGGCGCGCACCGCAGCGCGCTGGACATCGTCTAGCGCGGCCATGTCGACATAGGGCGCCAGTTGCGCTTCACTGGCAGCGATCAGGATCAGGCCCTTGGCCACCTCGCGCTGCTTTAGCGCCAGCAGGCGCAGCACTGCGGCTTCGTTGCGCGGATCACAACCCAGGCCCCACACGCCTTCGGTGGGGTAGGCAATCACGCCGCCTGTTTGCAGCGCACTCAAGGCACCATCGCTCATGCCATCGCTCATGCCAGCCCTCCTTCCCGGCCCGGTCTGCCGCATGCATTGCAGAGGCGCCAGGACAGCGCGTTACTCGCCTCAGAACGGCGCCTCATCGCGCCCCGGCTTCTTGATGACCCGCTTCTTGCCGGCCTCGACCTTGGCCGGGGTGAGCAGCGGCCTGGCCGGCTCGATGTCGGCCGAATACGGACGCGCGGCGTTCTTCGCGGGCGCCTTCTTCACTGCCGCCTTCTTCACTGCCGCCTTCTTGGCAGCCGGCTTCTTCGCGGCTTTCTCGACCGGCACTTTCTTCACGGCCGTCTTCCTGGCGGCGACCTTTTTGGCTGCCGCCTTCTTCGCGCCGAAGCCCTTGCGCGCGGGCTTGCCGGTTTCTTCCATCAATTTCAACGCTTCCTCCAGCGACAGCGAGGCCGGCTCGCGATCCTTCGGGATCTTGCCGTTGAGCCTGCCGTCGGACAGGTACGGGCCAAAGCGGCCATTGAGCACCTGCACGTCGTGGCCGGGCCATTCCTTGATCACCCGGTTGCGGGCGATTTCTTCCTTCTCCTCGATCAGGAAAATCGCCCGCGCCATGTCGATGGCGTAGGGGTCGTCTTCCTTCTTCAGCGAGGCATACGTGCTGCCGCGCCTGGCGAATGGGCCGAAGCGGCCGATGCCCACGCTCACCTCTTCGCCATTGGCGTCGATACCCAGCTGGCGCGGCATTTCGAACAGCTTCATCACCTCGTCGAGGGTGATGCTGTAAATGCTCTGGCCGGGTCGCAGCGAGGCGAAGCGCGGTTTCTCTTCGTCCTCCACGGTGCCGATCTGCACCAGCGGGCCATACTTGCCAATGCGCGCGCTGACCGGACGGCCGCTGGCTGGATCCGTCCCCAGCACGCGCACGCTGCCGGCATCGGCCTTGTCCAGCGTGGCCTTCTTGTCATCGACCAGCGCCTTGAACGGCCCCCAGAATTTCGCCATCAGCGGGATCCATTCCTCCTCGCCGCGACTGACCGCATCCAGTTCGTCTTCCAGGTTGGCGGTGAAGTCGTAATCCACGTATTTGCCGAAGTGGCTGGACAGGAATTTTCCCACCGCGCGGCCGATATCGGTAGGCTTGAACGCGCGCCCTTCCAACACCGCGTACTGCTTGCCGAGCAGGGTCTGGATGATCGCCGCATACGTCGAAGGCCGGCCGATGCCATATTCCTCCAGCGCCTTCACCAGCGCCGCTTCGGTGAAGCGCGGCGGCGGCTGGGTGAAATGCTGGTCGGCATGCAGGCGATCCAGCGGCACGCTGTCACCCAGCTTCATTGCCGGCAGTTTGCGGCCTTCATCTTCCTCGTCCTTGCCCTTGTTGTCCTTGCCTTCTTCATAGACGGCCAGGAAGCCCGGCACCACCACGGTGGTGCCGCTGGCACGAAAGCCATGCTCGCTGCCGGCGGCCAGGTCCACGGTCACCGTGTTGAGCGTGGCCGGGATCATCTGGCAGGCCACCGCACGCTTCCAGATCAATTCGTACAGCTTGCGCTCATCGTCGCTGAGGAAAGCGGCGACATGCGCCGGCGTGCGCAGCGCGGAGGTGGGCCGGACCGCTTCGTGCGCTTCCTGCGCGTTTTTCGACTTGGTCTGGTAAACGTTGGGCTGGTCCGGCAGCGATGCCGTGCCGAAGTCGCGCGCGATCACGTCGCGGATCTCGGCCAAGGCGTCCTGCGACAGGTTCACCGAGTCGGTACGCATGTAGCTGATCAGGCCCACCGCACCTTCGTCGCCAATGGCCACGCCCTCGTACAGCTTCTGCGCGACCTGCATGGTCTTGCGCGTGGTGAAGCCGAGCTTGCGCGCGGCTTCCTGCTGCAGCGTCGAGGTGGTGAACGGCGGTGCCGGACGGCGCTTGCGCTCCTTGCTGGCCACGTCGGTGACGTGCAGCTTGCCGGCAGCGGCCTGCTGGATGCGCGCACGCGCGGCCTCGGCGGTGTCGCCGTTGGTCAGGCTGAACTCCAGCTTGCCGGTGTCAGCGGAGAATTTCTTGCCATCGAGCTTGATCAGCTTCGCCGTGAATGGTTGCGACGGATGCGCGCACTCGGCCTCGACGGTCCAGTATTCATGGGCCTTGAATGCCTCGATCTCTTCCTCGCGCTCCACGATCATGCGCAACGCCGGGCTCTGCACGCGGCCCGCGGAAAGCCCGGCCTTGATCTTGCGCCACAGCACCGGCGACAGGTTGAAGCCCACCAGATAGTCCAGCGCGCGCCGCGCCTGCTGTGCATCGACCAGGTCGGCGGCGATGGCGCGCGGGTTGGCCATCGCCTCCTTGATCGCGCGCGGGGTGATCTCGGTGAACACCACGCGCTGCAGCGACTTGTCCTTGAGCAGGTTGCGCTCTTTCAGGATTTCGGCAATGTGCCAGCTGATCGCCTCGCCCTCGCGATCCGGGTCGGTGGCCAGGAACAGGTGGTCGGCCGCCTTGGCCGCCTTGGCGATGGCATCGACATGCTTCTCGTTCTTCTCGATGGTCTCGTAGCGCATGGCGAATCCGTTGTCCGGATCCACCGCACCCTCCTTCGGCACCAGGTCGCGGACATGGCCATAGCTGGCGAGGACGGTGAAGTCCTTGCCGAGGTATTTGTTGATCGTCTTGGCCTTGGCAGGCGATTCGACGATGAGCAGGTTCTTGGCCATGACGTTGCGGGTTCCGGTGCTGCGATGGGGCGGCAGGACGCAGCCGCAGAAGCCGACGCCCGGAGCAATAGCCCCGGGCGCCTATTTATAGTGGAATCACGGATCGGCCCGGCTTGTCAAGCGCGGGACGACGCGATGCACTCAATGAGCGTTGGCCGCCGCCAGGCCGACCGCGACCACGATCACGCCAATGCCCACCAGAATCATCAGTCCGTACAAGGCGAGGACGACGATGGTCACGGCTCCCAAATCCGGTCGCTGCCATTCGGGGTGCGCGGTGAAGGCCCATTTGTCGACGACCACGGTGTCGCACATCATGTCGTGGAGCGAGCGCTTGCGGTCGGTGAATCCGGCCATGATGAAGCCGATGCCCAGCGTGATCGAACTGACGAACAGGGCGAAGTAACGCCCCACCCCGCGCAGGAAGCCGATCCGCTCCCCGTCGCTCCGGACTACCTTGATGCCCACGGCCATTTTGCCCAGGGTAGCCATCGACGATGACGCGTGAAACCCGGCGAAGTAAGCCAGGCCGATCACCAGGCCAACGACGTTGCCAAGCAGTTGGATCGCCATCAGGGCGCCCGAGTCCGCATTGCCGCCGCCCAGCAACAATGCGCCGATCACCCCGCCCATCACCCCGCCGATGACCGCGCTGACGAGCCCGGAGAGTGTGGCATCGATGCAATAGGCGGCCACCCGTTTCCAGAAGCCCGCATAGACCACCGCGCCTCCGGCCACCGGTCGCAGCTCGACGTCGACGTTCGCGGATGGTGGCGAATACGGCGATGACGCCTCGCGGAGACCCAGTTCGTCCAGCAGGCCCGCCAGTGGCTGCCACTGCGGCAGGCCTTCGCGCCAGGCCAAGGTATTGCCATCGAGCAAGCCGGCGCGATAGAGGCGCACGAATTCGTCTGCATCCACTGGGCCGTGTTGCCGGCGCTCGCGGTCTGTGTAGTACCACTGACTCATCGCGATTCCACCGGGGCCAGCGCGCACGTGGCCGACTGCAGTTCGCAGGTCACGGGGGCCTTGCCCGGTTCACGCGGAATGGCGGTGATGGTGACCTGCTCCGAGCTGGCGGAATCGGCCTCGGCGCAGGCACGGCGCGGGGGTGCCGGCGGAACCTCGCCATTGGCCAGCGCAGCGGTGGCCGTATTGGCATAGGCCTTTGTTTCCGCCAGGCAGGCACCCTCGGCCGCACGGACGCGGTAATTGTCATAGGCGGGCAGGGCAATGGCCGCCAGAATCGCAATCATCGGGATCGCCAGCACCGCCGCGACGATGATCGCGATCAGGCAACCCGACATTCCCTTGCGCGGCGGCGGACCAGCCGGCGGCGAATATCCGGGCGCGATGCGCGGAGTCGGCGGGGGTGGCGGCGGCAGCGGGGGCGGTGTCGGTGTGCGGGGATCGGGTGCTATGCCGAGTTCTCCGAACATCTCCGACAGCGGGCGCCAATCCTCCAGTCCTTCGTGCCATACCAGCGCGGTTGGCGCCAGCTCGCCCCTGCGGTAACGCTCCACCAGTTCCGTGGCACTGACCGGGCCCTGGCGTGTGCGGCCGTCAGCGGCGTAATGCCAATCCATCATTCATTTCCCCCTGCGGCACGCGGCGTCAATGCACCGGTTCCGGTTCGTCCAGATACATCTGCGTTTCCATCCAGGCATAAGCCGCCTCGCTGCCGGGCTGGTTGAACAGCACCATCAGAACCACCCATTTCAGGTCGTCCAGGTCCAGCTCGTCCTGATCCAGGGCCATGGCGCGATCCAGCACCAGCTCGCGCTGGTCGGCATCCAGCACGGCTTGCTGCTCGAGAAACAGCAGGAAGCCGCGCGCTTCCACGTCCAGCTTGTCCAGCTCCTGGCCGTGGTACACCCGGGTGGGACCGCTGGCGCGCGGGACGCCCGGCGCCGGACGCTGCTGCGCCAGCGCATTCAGCCAATCGAATGCCTTGCGGATCTCGGTGGGCGAGAAGCCGGCCTCGATCAATTCGCCCATCAGCGAACCCTCTTGCCCGGCCGATGCGTCACCCGGAACAAGGTCGATATCGTTGGCGAAGTAGTGTTCGAACAGGTACAGCAGGACATCCAGGATGCTTTCTTTCATGTCCTCGGCCCGCGCCACCACGGCGCAATGCAAGCAAATTGCCGGATTCAACGGCTTACCCGGCTGTAGCGCCCATGCGCGGACGCAACCCGTCCTTCCAGTTCCAGTGCCAGCAGCATGGAGGACAGTTCGGCCACCGTCAATCCGCTGCGATCCGCCAGTTCATCCATACCGGTTGGGTCATGCCCCAATGCATCCCACAACCGGTTGTAGCCGGGAGGCTCTTCCAGCGGGGCCAAGGCATGCGCCTGCGGAGTCGCCGCATCGGCCTCCAATTCCCCGCGCAATGCCCGCATCAGGTCCAGAACCAACGGCGCCAACGCATCGACGATTTCGCCAGGGGTTTCCACCAGCGCCGCGCCTTCGCGGATCAGGCGATGGCAGCCGCGCGCCATCGGGTTGAGGATGGAACCCGGCAATGCGAATACTTCGCGCCCGGCGTCCGCGGCCTGCCGCGCCGTGATCAGCGCGCCCGACTGCAGGGCCGCCTCGACCACCAGGGTGCCCAGGCTGAGCCCGGCCAGGATCCGGTTGCGGCTGGGGAAATGCGGGCGCAGCGGCTGGGTTCCCGGCGGGTACTCGGAAACCACCGCTCCCTCCGCCGCGATCTGCGCCAGCAGCGCGCGGTGGCGCGCCGGATACGCCACATCGGGACCGGTGCCGAGCACCGCCACGGTGACTCCGCTGGCCGCCAGCGTTGCAACATGTGCGGCGGCATCGATCCCCGCCGCCAGGCCGCTGGCAATCGCCAGCCCGGCCGCAGCCAGCTCGCGCGCGAAGCGGGCCGCATGGGCGCAGCCGCCGGTGGTGGCCGCGCGGCTGCCGACGATGGCCAGCATCGGTCGCCACAGCAGGGTCGGATCACCCGCCACGAACAACAGGGCCGGCGGCGAGGCGATTCGCCGCAGCAGGGGCGGATAGGCCGAACTCCCCCAGCCCAGCAGATGGTGGTTCGGCGCCTCCAGCCAACGCAGGCTTGGCGCAAGCGCTTCGCCGTCTGGCTTGCGGATGGCATTGCAGGCCTCGGGCCGCAGGCCGTGGCTGGCCCAATCACGCGGGCCGGCGCCGAGCGCGGCCACCGCGTTGCCGTGGGTATCCAGCAAGCGGCGCAGGGCGGATGCGGCAGCGCCGCTGTGCAGCAGGCGCAGGAGAGCTTCATGTTCACTGTCGACGGTCATGCCGCCAGCATTGCCCGCACACAGCAACGGCGCCCTCGGGCGCCGTTGCGATCTTGCGTCAGGATTTTCCGAACTTCAGTAGGGCGCGTCGGGGTGCTTGAGTTCGTCGCCAATCCGAACCGGCTTGATGCTGCTCATCACCAGCGCGTAACTGACATTGTCGAAGGTGCGGAACACCATCGCGTGCCCGGCAAACTCATCCGGCAGGCGCACCTTGTGCTCGGACAGGGTCAGATCCTCGTTCGCATCCAGCCCATCCTTGACCTTGTCGGTCACCGAATCACCGCGCTTCCACAGCGAGAACACGGTGCCGTTATCAATCCCCTCGCGGGCACCGCCGGAAATCGCGATCACGTCGCGCGTGCCGCCGAACTTGTCGTGGTCGGCCACCGACATCACCGTCAGGCGACCATAGTCAGCCTGCTGGCGCGGCGGGTGCGGGAAGAACTGCAGGTCGTAGGGCTTGGCCTCGACGGGCAGCAACCGATCACCCGCACGCACGTCGCGACCCTCGGCACCCAGCAGCAAGGTGGAGGCTTGAATGCCGGCCACTTCGCCACGCGTCACCGTCCCGGTGGCCTGCGTGACCAGCTCGTAGCCCAGGAATTCGGTGTTCTTGCTGGGGAATACCGCATTGCTCCACAGCGTGCCGTCATCCAGCCCGGCGCGCCCGCGTGCATCGAGGTCCTGCGTCTGGAACAAGTCGCAGCACATGCCGGCGCGCTCCACCATGCGATAGCGCTTTTCGGCACGCACGACCAGATAGCGCTGCCCCGGGGCAACCCCCTCCAGGCCGCGTACATAGACCACCTGCCCGCTGATGCCGCGCATGTGCCCATCTTCCAGACCCACCACATAGGGCAGGTTGGAGATGTCCGAGACGATGCGCATGTCCTTCAGGAATGGCTCGATCTCGGCCAGCGGCACCGCATTGACCGGACTTTCGCTGCGCGCACCCGGCTGCACCGCAACCCGATCCAGATAGGCCAGACTGACCACGTCGCCCGGATAGATCAGGTGCGGGTTCTTGATCTGCGGATTGGCCTGCCAGATTTCAGGCCACAGCCACGGCTTCTTCAGGAAGCGCGCGGAAATGTCCCACAGGGTATCGCCACGTTTGACGACGTAGCTGTCCGGATGGTCGCCGCGTAATTCGACGGCGGCCGCGTAAGTCGCCACCGTCAGCAACGCGGCAGCAAGCATGATGCGCAGCCCGCGCGGACGCGGCGCATTGACACGCACCAGATTGGAAACACGTTCAAGCATGTTCGCTATCTCCCCGCTCCCTATGGCGAAAATCCCCCGAAGCTTGCGCAATATAGCCCACAAACCAAGCCGACTGGCAAGCGGCTGTGCAGCTTGGCCGCGATACAATGGGCCAGCCGCGGCCGAAGGGGCCGCCGTTTCCCCGGATTCTTGCCATGGCTTTGCTCCCGATCCTCGAGTTTCCCGACCCGCGCCTGCGCACCAAGGCCGCCGCCGTGGATCCGGCGGAATTGGCTGCGGAAGCGTTCCAGACCTTGTTCGACGACATGTTCGAAACCATGTACGAAGCCCCCGGGATCGGCCTTGCCGCCAGCCAGGTGGACGTGCACAAGCGCTTCATGGTGATTGACGTCACCGAGGACCGAAGCCGGCCACTGGTGTTCGTCAATCCGCGCATCACCGCGCGCCAAGGCGAGCAGGTCTACCAGGAGGGCTGCCTGTCGGTGCCCGGTATCTATGCCGACGTCACCCGCAGCGACACCATCACGGTGGAGGCACTGGATCGGCATGGCCAGCCGTTCACTCTGGAGACGGATGGCGTGCTGGCGGTGTGCGTCCAGCATGAAATGGATCATCTGGAAGGCAAACTGTTCGTTGACTACCTGTCGCCGCTCAAGCGCGAGATGGTGCGCAAGAAGCTGCTGAAGGCCAAGCGGGCCGCCTGAGCCCATGCGCATCGTCTTCGCCGGCACGCCGGACTTCGCCGTGCCCTGCCTGCGCGCCGCCGCCTCCAAGGGCGACGTGGTGGCGGTCTACACCCAGCCGGATCGGCCCGCCGGCCGCGGCCGCGGGCTGACGCCCTCGCCGGTCAAACTGGAAGCCGTGCAGCGCGGCATCCCGGTGCATCAGCCGGAAAATTTCCGCAGCGCCGAATCCAGGCGCGCGCTCCGCGCACTCAAGCCCGACCTGATGGTGGTGGTCGCCTACGGGCTGATCCTGCCGCAGTCGGTATTGGACATTCCCGAGTTCGGCTGCTGGAACGTGCATGCCTCGCTGTTGCCGCGCTGGCGCGGTGCGGCGCCGATCCAGCGCGCCATCGAAGCCGGCGATTCGCGCACCGGGGTTTGCCTGATGCAGATGGAAAAAGGCCTGGACACTGGCCCGGTGTTGCTGGCACAGGCCATCGACATCGGCGCGGATGAAACCGGCGGCCAGCTGCATGACCGCCTTGCAGCACTTGGCGCGCGCGTGCTGTCCGATGCGCTGGGCCTGCTGCGCGCCACGCTTCACCTGCCGCCGCATCCGCAGCCCAGCGAAGGCGTGACGTACGCGCACAAGCTCGACAAAGCCGAGGCCAGACTGGACTGGTCGCAGCCGGCCGTCGCGCTGGCGAACAAGGTGCGCGCATTCAACCCATGGCCCATCGCGGAAGCGCAGTTGGCCGGTGAGCGCGTGCGCATCCACGCCGCTGCCGCACTGGATGAGGTGCACGGCGCCGCGCCCGGCAGCGTGCTGCGCGCGGGCCGCGACGGCATCGACATCGCCTGCGGGCAAGGTGCGCTGCGCATCCGCACGCTGCAGCGCGACGGCGGCAAGGCCATCGCCGCCGCCGATTACCTCAACGCACGCCGCGACCTGCTCGCATGAGCGACGGCGTTGCTGCCCGCACCAGCGCGGCCGGGGTGTTGGACGCGGTTCTCCACCACGGGCGCTCGCTGAAGGCGGCGTTGGCCGCAGCCCTGCCCACTCTGGATGACGTGCGCGACCGCGCGCTGGTGGAAGCCATCGTGCTGGGCGCGCTGCGCCGACGCGCGGCGTTCAATGCCGCGCTGGACGGCTGGTTGCCCAGACCGCTGGGCGGGCGTGACGGCGCGCTGCGTTCGCTGCTGCTGGCCGGCTTCGCACAGTTGGAGATGGGCCTGCCCGCGCATGCGGCGGTGGCTGCCACCGTGGATGCCGCGCGCGCAATGGGTCGCACGCATCAGGCCGGGATGGTCAACGCACTGCTGCGCCGGGCGCAGCGCGAGGGCCTGCCGGCCAGCGCGCCCGGTGACGAATGGCCGCATTGGCTGGCGCAGCAGGTACGCGTGGACTGGCCGCAACAGGCGGAGTCGGTTTTCAGCGCCAGCGCGCAGGCCGCGCCGATGTGGCTGCGGATCCATCGCGGCATCACCACGCGCCAGGCCTACCTCGCCACGCTGCACGATGCGGGCATTCAGGCGCATGCCGACGCCCACCTTCCCGATGCAATCCGGCTGGATACGCCGCTGCCGGTGCAACAGTTGCCCGGCTTCAGCGCAGGTGCCGTGTCCGTGCAGGACGGCGCCGCGCAGGCGGTGGCCGATGCGCTTGCAGCGCCCGCCGGCGCGCGCGTGCTGGATGCCTGCGCCGCACCCGGCGGCAAGGCCGCGCATCTGGCCGAACGCGACACATCCCTGCGCATCACCGCGCTCGATATGGATGCGCGCCGCGTGCGCCGGATGCAGGAAACATTCGCACGCCTGCAGCTGGTGGGCATCGACGCGCGCGCCGCCGATGCCATCCACCCCGATGACTGGTGGGACGGTACGCCGTTCGACGCCATCCTGATCGACGCCCCGTGCAGCGCCAGCGGCATCGTGCGCCGCCAGCCCGACGTGCTGCTGCACCGGCGCGCGAGCGACATCGCGGCACTCGCGGCCACTCAGGCCGGCTTGCTTGACGCGCTGTGGCCGCTGCTCGCCCAAGGCGGCGTGCTGGTGTATGCCACCTGTTCGATCCTGCGTGCGGAAAACACCGCGCAGATCGCCGCGTTCCTGGCGCGCACGCCGGGCGCCGTCATCGAGCCGCTGGGCGCGCACTTCGGCCACGACACCGGCACCGGCAGCCAGCGATTTCCGGGTGACGGCGGCATGGACGGCTTTTTCTGCGCGCGCTTGAGAAAGCAGTAACACTCCGCCCATGCTGCCCGCGATGACCCGTACCCAACGCGATACCTGGCTTTTCTGGCTGTTCGCCCTGCTGATCCTGGCCACGGGGCTGGGCCTGCGCGACCCGTGGCCGGCCGACGAGCCGCGTTTCGCGCTGGTGGCCAGGCACATGGTGGAAAGCGGCGACTGGCTGTTCCCGCGGCGCGGCATCGAACTGTATTCGGACAAGCCGCCGCTGTTCATGTGGATGCAAGCGGGGCTGCTGTGGCTGACCGGCAACCTGCGCATCGCCTTCCTGTTGCCGTCGCTGCTGGCCGCGTTGGGCACGCTGTGGTGCGTGGTGGACTTGGGCAAGCGCCTGTGGACGCCACGCGTCGGCGTGCTGGCCGGCTTTGCGGTGCTGCTGACGATCCAGTTCACCTGGCAGGCCAAGAAGGCGCAGATCGATCCGCTGGTGGTGTTCTGGATCACCCTGTCCTGCTACGGCCTGCTGCGGCATGTGCTGCGCGGCCCCGACTGGCGGATGTGGATGCTGGGCTGGGCGGCGGCGGGACTGGGCACGATCACCAAGGGCGTCGGCGTGATCGCGCTTTTGCTGCTGATTCCCGCCGGCATCGCTTCGCTGCGCGGCTGGCCTGGCGTGCGCGTGCAGGCGCGCGACGCGGAATTCTGGCTCGGTCCGCTGGCCTTCGTCGCCGCCTGCGGGGTGTGGCTGGTACCGATGCTGGTCGCCGCGCTGGGCCACGGCGGTGGCGATTACCGTGCCTATGTCGATGACATCCTGCTGCGCCAGACCGTCACCCGCTATGCCAATTCCTGGCACCACGGCCAGCCGTGGTGGTACTTCATCGAGGTGGCGCTGACCGCGTGGCTGCCGATCATGCTGGCGCTGCCGTGGGCGCTGCCGGCATGGCGGCGGCGCCTGCAGCGACGCGACGTGCGTTATCTGCTGCCGCTGGGCTGGGTGCTGCTGGTGTTCGTGTTTTTCAGCATTCCCTCCGGCAAGCGCGACATGTACATCCTGCCCGCACTGCCGATGCTGGCGCTGGCGCTGGCACCGCTGCTGCCCGGCATCCTGCGCAAGCCCAACGCGCAGCGCCTGCTGCTGGGCTTCGTGCTGGCGTTCTCGCTGGCGACGTTGGGCGCGGGCCTTGCGATGCTGCTGGGCGAGCCGGGCTTCGAACGCAGATTCATGGAAGGCCGCGATGCACATGTCGCCGAGGGACTGGCGTGGATGTTCGCGGCCATCGGCGGCTTCGGCCTGGGCAGCGCGCTTTGGTTCGGCCGCCGCCGCGCACACGCCGCGCTGGTGACGATGCTGACCGCGCTGTGGCTGCTGTATTCGCTGGTCGGCGCGCCGCTGCTCAACGACGGCAGCTCCTCGCGCGGACTGATGCACGAGGTCGGCGCGGCGATCGGGCCCGATGCCGAACTGGGGCTGGTGGGCTGGCGCGAACAGCAGTTGTTGATGGCCGATCGTCCGGCCGCGGACTTCGGTTTCAAGCGGGACATCGCGCTGCAGTTCGCCGACGGCGTGCGCTGGCAGCACGCGCGCCCCGGGGCACGCTGGTTGCTGGTGGAGGGCGAGGCATTGCCGGCCTGCGTGGACAGGCTGCAGGCACGCGACATGGGCATGGCCAATGGGCGGCGCTGGTGGGTGTTGGCCGCCAGTGTGAGTATCACATGCGGTGCGAAGTCCAACTGATCGAGATTGCTGTCAAACTGCTTCCGCTTGCACCAACCAAATCTAACCGCGACGCGCACGCGGCTGGCCGCAGGGCAACGCCATCACTGGTGCTAACTGCGCCGTGCCCTAGCATCCTGCCCGCAGGTCAGGCAACGAATGCCTCTGGAATTCCTGCAAGTGCGCATCCAGTCCAAGCTCGCAACGCGTCAAATGCGATGCACGCGTTGCCGCAAGGTAATGATCATTCGCGCTGGCACCGTCCACATGGCGCTCGTTGTGGTGCAGGTGAAAGGCAAGCCCCGAATAGCGCAACTGCCGGCAACGCAAACCGGCATGCCAAGCGCGCCACGCCAATTCTTCGTCCTCACGCCCCCATCCTTGCATGCGCTCGTCAAAGCCATTGATGCGCAACAAGTCCGTCCGCCACCAGCCCTGGTTGCACGTCTTGATCGCGTGGGGAGACGTACGCCGGTTCAGTGCCAGCCAGGCACGCGACAACATCGGCAACCACAGCGCGTTGCGACGCCGTGCAATGCCTTTTGACAGGAAACCCGGGCATGCACCGACATCCTGCAGCATGCGCTCACGGAACCCGGGGGTAGTCAGCACACGCGACCCCTGCACGAAGGCACCAGCGCGCGCCGCCACAAGATGATCGGCAACGAACTCGCGGTGCAGCACCATGTCACCATCCAGCATCAGCACGTAGTCACCGCTGCATGCGGCGATCGCCCGATTGCGCGAACGCGCCGCCCGGAATCCCTCGTCCTCTTGCCAGCTATGGCGCAACGGCGCCGGGAAATCGCGGGCTCTTTCCCGCAGCATGGCGGCAGTATCGGGACGCGACCCGTCATCAGCCACGATCACCTCGTCGGGTAGCCTGGTTTGCCGCGCGACGCTGGCCAATACCAGTGCCAGCGCCTCCTTCCAGTTATAGGTCGTGATGATGAGGCTGATTTTCATGCAGCTGATTCCGGAGTCACAACAGGCCGTACTTCAATGCGGCATAGCGCGCATGCAGCCAATGAAAGTGCCATGCCCGAGGCCCGTCGAGCAGTCCACCGCGCACCACCAGGTTTTTCAGAAGGTATGCAGATGCCGCCAATGCGCCTCGCCCGAGTCGCGGCCTGCGTCCACGTGCACGCTGTTCGTCGGCCCAGAGACGTGCATACCGCTGCAGCTTCCCCCAGTACTCGCCAGCGCTGCGCGCGGTATCGTGCTCAAGCCGGATGTGGGAGCGCAGCACGCGTTTTCCGGCAAGCTCCAGGCATTCATGCACCTGCCGTGATGCATACCGCAGGTGCGGCCGGAACAGCCGCTCCAGCGGCTCTCTGGCAAAGCTCCCAAAAGCCATTGCGCACCCGAGAAAATGCGTCCTTCGCAACAATTGCCACGCATCAGCGTGATCCAGCCGACCACTGGCGAACAAGTCGCGCAAGCGCGACTGCGATTGCTGCGGCAACCATTCGTCGGCATCCAGAAGTATCACCCACGGCTGGTTGGCCTGCGCGATGGCGGCATTTTTTTGCGCCGCGAACCCAAGCCATGGCTGGCGGATGACCCTCGCACCCAAGGCTCGCGCAATCGCCACGGTGTCATCGGTCGACCCCGAGTCGAGCACCACCACCTCCGCACATACCGGCATCAGCGAGCCGACACAACGCGCGATGCGGTCCCCTTCATTGCATGCGATGACCACGCCAGAAATCGGCAGGCGGCAGGCGGAATGGTCGGCAGGCATGGCTTGATCCTCACGGAGGCGTGGAAGGATACCTGCCGAACACAGCGCAACCCAATTCAAGCCCGGCTCCCTGATACCGCTGCTCCCACGCCCACGCGTGCGCCACGATCGCATCCAGCCCTGCATGGCGCGGCTGCCAGCCCAGCGCCTCGTGCGCGGCGCGGGCGTCGGCCACCAGCACCGGCGGATCGCCTTCGCGGCGCGCGCCCGCGACCACCAGGATCGGATGGCCGGTGACGCGGCGCACCGCTTCGATCACTTCGCGCACCGAATAGCCATTGCCGTTGCCGAGGTTGTAGCGCGCGCTCTCGCCACCCGCGAGCAGCTGACGCAGCGCCAGCAGGTGGGCATCGGCCAGATCTTCGACGTGGATGTAGTCGCGCACGCAGGTGCCGTCCGGCGTGGCGTAGTCCTCGCCATACACCGTGATGTGCGGGCGGCGGCCGGACGCCACCTGCAGGATCAGCTGGATCAGGTGCGTCTCCGGCTCGTGGCATTCGCCCAGCGCGCCGTCGGGATCGGCGCCCGCCGCGTTGAAGTAGCGCAGGCAGACCGACTTCAGCCCGTAGGCGCGGTCGAAATCCTCCAGCATCTGCTCGACGAACCACTTGCTGCGGCCGTAGGGATTGATCGGCGCCTTCGGGTGCGCCTCGTCGATCGGTACGTATTGCGGGTCGCCGAAGATCGCCGCGGTGGAGGAGAAGATGAAGCGGGACACGTCGTGCGCGTGCATGCCATCAAGCAGCGCTTGGGTGGCGGTGACGTTGTTGCGGTAGTACTTCGCCGGATCGACCACCGACTCACCCACCTGGATGAAGCTGGCGAAGTGCATGACCGCAGCAGGGCGCACGTCGGCCAGCAGCGCGTCGACGAAGGCGGCATCGCCGATGTCGCCGACGTGCAGCGGCGCGCCCAGCACCGCTTCGCGATGGCCGGAGGAAAGATCGTCGGCCACTACCGCGTGGAAGCCGGCGCGGCGCAGCCGCTTGACCATGTGCGAACCGATGTAGCCGGCGCCGCCGACGACAAGGATGGTCTCTGGCATCGTCAAAATTCCTCTCTGCCGCGACGGCGGGACAGATCGTGATAGGGGTTTTCCTCGCCGCTGCCCGGTGGCCGCAGCGTGTAGCGCTTGTAGGTCCACTGGTACTGGGCAAAATCACGGCGCGCCACGGTTTCCACGCCGGCATTGAGCGCCGCAACGGCACGCCTGGGGTCGGCATCGTCCACGCCTTCCGACGCATGCTGCACGTGCAGTGCGAACTGCGGCGCGCCCTTGCCGGGCAGGCGCTGGCACCAGCACAGCAGCACCCGCGCGCCGCTGCGGTGGGCCAGGCGGCCCAGCAGGGTCATGGTCAGCGCCTGCCTGCCGAAGAACGGCGCGAATTCGCCCTCGCCGACCTTGGGCTGCTGATCCGGAAGAATGCCCACCACACCGCCTCTCTGCAGGCGCTTGAGCAGGGTGCGCACGCCGGCGGCTTCGGCGCGCACTTGTTCGACATCCCCGCCGGCATTGGCGCGCACCCGCCGCAGGAAGGCTTCGCCGATGGCGGATTCCGGCGGCCGGTACAGGATCGCCAGCGGGGTCTTGCTGGCCAGCCACTGGTTCAGCAGCTCCCAGTTGCCCATGTGCGGTGCCGCGATGATCAGGCCGCGCCCATCTCGCAGCGCGGCATCGAACACGTCTTCGCCGTGGATTTCGACGATGTCGGCCAGATTGCGCGCGACCGGGCGCGCCCACAGGCGCAGGGTCTCGAACGTCTGCCGGGCGGTGGTGCGCAGAATATCGGCCACAAGCGCTTCGCGTGCGGGGATGCCCAGCTCCGGGCGGATCAGCGCCAGGTTGCGCCGTGCCACCCGCGCCTCGCGCGCATCCAGCACGAGCCACAGCCGCGCCATGCCGTCGGCCAGCCCGCGCAGCAGCGACCACGGCAGTCGCGCAGCGGTCCAGGCAAGGGCGTACAGCAAGGCGGCGGCCAGTTCGGTCATCGGCGCATTGTAGGAGGCATTGGCCGGAACGCTTTGGCCGCCACCGGGACACTTCATACAATGGCGGCATGCTCGCCTTGATCCAGCGCGTGACCCAAGCCTCCGTCTCGGTGGATGACACCGTGGTAGGTCGCATCGGTGCCGGCCTGCTGGCACTGGTGGCGGTGGAGCCGGGTGATGCCGAACCGCAGTTCCAGCGGCTGGCGAAGCGCTTGCTCGGTTATCGGATTTTCGAAGATGATGCCGGCAAGATGAACCGCTCTCTCGCGGAGATCGGTGGCGGCTTGCTGCTGGTCAGCCAGTTCACGCTGGCCGCGGACACGCGCTCGGGCATGCGCCCCAGCTTCAGCACCGCAGCGCCTCCGGCAGAAGCTGAACAGGGCTTTGACCGGCTACTGGCCATTTGTCGGGAATTGCATCCCGCAGGGGTGGAAACCGGGCGCTTTGGTGCCCATATGGTGGTCAGCCTGGTCAATGACGGGCCGGCGACCTTCCTGTTGCGGCCCTGATTCCAATTCCATACGCAAGCGTATTGCGCGGCTGCGCAGTATAATGCTTGGTTCTGTTCCCTGCCTTCGCGCAGATCCCCACACACGGTAGCACCGCCCATGGCCAACGAACGGCAGACAGCCCCGCAGTCCGACATCAAGATCCTGATCAGCAAGGGTCTGGAGCAGGGCTATTTGACCTACGCCGAAGTCAACGACCACCTGCCCGACGACATGGTCGATCCGGAGCAGATCGAAGACATCATCGGCATGATCAACGGCATGGGCATCGAGGTGCATGAAGTTGCGCCCGATGTGGAAACCCTGCTGCTGGCCGGCCAGCAGGCCGGTGGCCGCGAGGTGGACGAAACCGCCGCCGAGGAAGCGGCCGCCGCATTGACGTCGCTGGACACCGAAGGCGGCCGCACCACCGACCCGGTGCGCATGTACATGCGCGAAATGGGCACGGTGGACCTGCTGACCCGCGAGGGTGAAATCGCCATCGCGAAACGCATCGAGGAAGGCCTGGCGCAGATGAACGCCGCGCTGGCCAGTTTCCCGCAGTCGGCACAGCTGCTGCTGGAGGACTACGAGCTGCACAAGGCCGGCAAGAAGCGCCTGGCCGAAATCGTGGTGGGCTTCAACGACGAGGAGCCCGAACCGGAACCTGCGCCGGTGGTCGAGGTCACCGAGAGCGAGGAGGCCGACGAAGACGATGATGACACCGCGACCGACGATGCCGACGAGCCGGGCCCGACCGGCCCCGATCCGGTCGAAGTGGCCGCGCGCATGGATGCCATGGCCGCGGCTTACGCCCGCTTCCAGAAGGCCTACGCCAAGGGCGGCGCGGACGCCAAGGCCGCGCTGAAGGCGCGCGAGGACATCGCCGCGATCTTCGTCACCTTCAAGCTGCCGCTGCCGCTGACCGACGTGCTGGTGCGCAGGCTGCGCGACGTGGTCAACCAGGTGAAGGAGCACGAACGCCGCATCCTCGACCTGAGCACGCGCGTCGCCAGAATGCCGCGCAAGGATTTCATCAAGGCGTGGGACGGCAACCAGACCAACCTGGAATGGGTGGACGAGCTGCTCAAGCGCAAGCAGAAGTGGGGCAGCGCCCTGCGCGACGTGCGCGAACAGATCATCGCCGAGCAGGAAGCGACCATCGTCATCGAGAAGTCGATGCAGGTGACGCTGACCGGCCTGAAGGACATCAACCGCGCGCTGTCCTACGGCGAGGCCAAGGCGCGCAAGGCCAAGAAGGAAATGGTCGAGGCCAACCTGCGCCTGGTGATCTCCATCGCCAAGAAGTACACCAACCGCGGCCTGCAGTTCCTCGACCTGATCCAGGAAGGCAACATCGGCCTGATGAAGGCGGTGGACAAGTTCGAGCACCGCCGCGGCTTCAAGTTCTCGACCTACGCCACGTGGTGGATCCGCCAGGCGATCACCCGCTCGATCGCCGACCAGGCGCGCACCATCCGCATCCCGGTGCACATGATCGAGACGATCAACAAGCTCAACCGCATTTCCCGCCAGATGCTCCAGCAGTACGGCCGCGAGGCCACGCCGGAGGAGCTGGCGAAGGAAATGGACATGCCCGAGGACAAGATCCGCAAGGTCATGAAGATCGCCAAGGAACCCATTTCGATGGAGACCCCGATCGGCGACGACGAAGACTCGCACCTGGGCGACTTCATCGAAGACACCAACGTGATGTCGCCGATGGATGCCACCACCGACATCAACCTCATCGAGACGGTGCGCGACGTGCTGGCCGGGCTGACCCCGCGCGAGGCCAAGGTGCTGCGCATGCGCTTCGGCATCGACATGAACACCGACCACACCCTGGAAGAAGTGGGCAAGCAGTTCGACGTCACCCGCGAGCGCATCCGCCAGATCGAGGCCAAGGCCCTGCGCAAGCTGCGCCACCCGTCGCGCTCGGAAACGCTGCGGAGCTTCCTCGATATCGAGTAAGCCGCACGAGGCAAGGAAGCAGAGAACCCGCCACTCGGCGGGTTCTTCGTTTGCGCCGCTACAATTATCGCTGCGGGCCTATAGCTCAATGGTCAGAGCAGAGGACTCATAATCCTTTTGAACAGCCCGACAGACGAAGGCGACAAGACCCGAGAGGCGGGGTCGAAAACTACAAAAAGGGCCTATAGCTCAATTGGTTAGAGCAGCGAACTCATAATTCGTTGGTTCCTGGTTCAAGTCCAGGTGGGCCCACCAATCACGCCTTTGGGACATGCCAGGCGTCGCGGAGAGGCACGCCAAGTCGCTTGGATTCCGAGAAAGGCGCTCGTATCACGAAACGCTGGCGCAGGCCTACGCCTACTTTGAAATGACGTTGGCTACTCAGCCGGGCACTGTATTCAGGCAACTCCGGATTGACATTTGACTTGCGTCAATTGTACGGTATTATTCCGTACAAGGAGAGCTGCCATGACCACTGCTGCCGCCCGTCTCGACCTGCGCCTGAACCCCACGGATAAGGCGCGTATTACCCGCGCCGCCGACCTGCGAGGCGTGCCGCTGTCTGCTTTCGTGCGTGATGCGGTACTGCGCGAGGCCGAGAACGTCATGGCTGCGGAACTGACCGTCACCCTGTCGGCGGAAGAATCCCGGCGCTTCCTCAAGGCGCTGGATGCCCCCTTCCAGCCCAATGCCAAGCTGAAGAAGGCCCTCGCCCGCGTCGGGCAGGCCTGATTCGTGCTGGTTGTCGAGCAACTCAAGCCCAAGCGGCACAACCGCGACGGGTTCACCTGTGGCGAGCCCACGCTGGATGCCTACCTGCGCCAGCAGGCCGCCCAGCATCACCGCGACGGTATCAGCACCACGCACGTCCTGGTGGATGACACCAAGCCGGCCAGCATCCTCGGCTACTACAGCCTGTCCGCTGCCCAGCTTCTGCTGGCCGACTTGCAGGACGCAGATCGAAAGCGCCTGCCCAACTACCCGGTGCCGGCCATCCGCATGGGGCGACTAGCCGTCTCGGCCAGTGAGCAGGGCAGGGGGCACGGCGATTACCTGCTGGCCCATGCCGTGGCACGCAGCCTGGGATTGCGCGAGCAGCTTGGCGTGCGCGTACTGCTGGTGGACACGCGGCACGAGAAAGCCGCCCGTTTCTATCGTGCTTATGGCTTCCGAGAAGCTACGGTGAATTCGCACACGCTGTATTTGACATTGGGGAGTCCATGAGCATGGCTGACGAAAATTCCACCAAGAGCACGCAAAACAGTCGCTTCTGGCGGGAAAAGTTCGCAGCGAACCAGGCCAGGGACCAACGAAATGCCCAGCGCCTCCGCCGCGAAGGCTGGTCGGTCCTGACTGTCTGGGAGGGTTCCCTGTCGACGGCCAAGTCACGCGACAGGTCCGTCCGAAAGTTATTGAATGCGTTGTCCCTGAGGCGCGGGGGCAAGCCCTAGGCATGCGGCGCGATGCGGCTGGAAGTGCTTCCCCCCGCCCTGAGGGAACTGTTACCCTGGAAGCCGACCGCCGGCGGCCCAGGGATGCATCGGGCGAGAAGAGCTCATCTTGCGCATTCAAGGTGCTGGCCGAAACCCCTTCGAGCCCGCCCATGGAAAACTCCGCCGTTCCCGCCCGCCCGACATTCATTGACCTCTTCTCGGGGTGCGGAGGGCTATCCCTGGGCCTGTCCCAGGCGGGCTGGCAGGGCCTGTTCGCGATCGAGCGCGCTACGGATGCGTTCGAAACCTTCCGCGCAAACTTCCTTGGCGAGGCGTCCCGGTGCCGATTCCAATGGCCGGCTTGGCTAGAACAGTCTGCTCACTCTATCGACGACGTCCTGAAAGCCCACCATGGCGAACTAGCGAAACTTCGCAACAAGGTCGATCTCATTGCAGGCGGGCCGCCCTGCCAAGGGTTCTCCTTCGCAGGTAAGCGGAACAACTCCGACCCCCGGAACAAGATGTTCCAGCGCTACGTATCTTTCGTGGAGCTCATCAACCCCAAGTTCCTCGTCCTCGAGAACGTGCCGGGCATGAACGTTGCCCACACCAAGCGCGGGAACAAGACGGCAAGGGCTGGACAAACCTATTACGACAAACTGCACGACGCCCTCGGTGAGCTTGGCTACACCGTCGGCCCGATGATCCTCGACACGGCAAATTTTGGCGTCCCGCAGCGGAGGGCGCGACTGGTCGTCATTGGGATCCGCTCGGACATGGTCAAGAAGTTCCCTTCTGGATGCACGGGCTTGTTCGATGCGATAGACGTCGAGGGGGGAAAGCAACTTTCGGAGCTAGGGAATGGGACCCCCGTGACTGCCCAGCAGGCCATTTCCGATCTGGTCGTCGGGACTGGGAAGCAGGTGGCGCAGCGCACCATTGAATACACCGGCTTCGGCGCCCGCCGTGGATACGTGCAACTGAAATACGAAGGCCCGCACGATACTGCTTACCAGCGGCTCATGAGCGCGGGCGTCGCCCCCGATCAGATGGACAGCATGCGGCTCGCGCGCCATGGGGAGGATGTAAGAGCGCGCTTTAAAAAAATTCTCGCCACTAGCCTCGCCACTAACCGCCGTGGGGTGAACCTGAGCAGTGACGACCGTGAGATCTTCGGTATGTTGAAGCACCGTACCGTGCCGATGTCGCCTACGCAGCCGGCGCCAACGCTCACTACGTTGCCTGATGACATCCTGCATTACAGCGATCCGCGGATCCTGACAGTGCGCGAATCCGCGCGGCTCCAGTCTTTCCCTGACTGGTTCACCTTCCATGGCAAGTACACGACCGGTGGCGATCGCCGTAAGGTCGAATGCCCCCGGTATACGCAGGTCGGCAACGCCGTGCCACCGTTGTTGGCCATGGCTATAGGTGCCGGAATCTTGACGGCATGGAAGTCGATCGACGCCAAGGCGAAAGGAAGCATTGGCAAGAAGACTGTCATCAAGAAACACATTGCCATGACAATGAGCTAGCCACGATGATTCCGCCGGGGGGGCGAATGAGTAAGTATCCAGAGGGGTTGCTCAACTGGTCCGGAGACAAGGCCGGCGGCGTCAAGAAGTTGTTTTACAAGGGAAGCGGACGCCCTTCTGGCGACGTGATCACGACGGGTTTGCTCACGCGGTTGCAAGCGTGGTCAAGGGACATCGCCAGTGGAAAGGATGGGACACCCAAGGCAATTTTCCTGATTGGCGGCCCAGGTAATGGCAAAACGGAGGCCGTCGAATTCACGATCCGCGGACTTGATGTCGCGATGCATCTCAACGGCGTATTGCTAGAAGAACTCGCGGCACTGTTCTCGGGCCAAGCCGGGGGGCACCCCGGCCGCTTGGTTAGGAGTGTGCAGACGCAATTCCCCGCGCACAGCAAAATCACTGCCATTTCCATCGTGCAGGATGGATCCGAAGCCAATCGTGGTGATCCGGCCACCCCTGCCGAGCATCTCTGCAACGACATCCGCTCCTTGTTAGGGCAAGGCGATGGACATGTCTACATAGCCTGCGTGAATCGTGGTGTTCTGGACGACGCGCTGATCCTGGCTACGGAACGCGATGAGCCCGAGGTTGGCGAGCTGGTCAAGAAAATCGTCCAATCAGCCTCACTTGGCTCAAGGGGAATCGCTTGTTGGCCGTTGGAGGGCTATTCGCGCTTTGCAGTGTGGCCGATGGACGTCGAATCCCTTGTTGAAGAGGCCAATGGCCAAGCAGCCAATTCCGCGGCGAGGCAAATCCTCGGTGTGGCGACCAACGCAGGGGATTGGCCGGAGTTCGGCGAGTGCACCGCAGGCGAATACTGTCCGTTCTGCACCAACCGAAAGCTCCTCGCCGGTGAGCCACATCGTTCTTCCTTCATTCGCGTCCTGCGATGGTTTGAACTGTCTAGTGGGAAGCGGTGGAATTTCCGCGACCTATTCTCGCTAACCGCCTATCTGCTTGCGGGCACTACGGAGTCCGAATCAAAGGGTGTCTATCAACCTTGCGAGTGGGCTAAGGCACAGCTCCAGCCGCGGGAATCCAATGCGGCCAAGCGGGAGATCAAGCGTGTCAGGGGCTTGTTCAAGCTGGTTGCCGCGCAATACCAGCACGTCCTTTTTGGCGCATGGCCTGTGGAAAGGGCTGCTGGGCTTAGGAACGACATCAAGGAGCTGAAGCTCGACGAGCAGCCGGCGCTAGCCGGCTTGCAGCAATTCCTATCGTTAGACAAGCGGAAAGAGGCCACCTCTACCTTGCGCACGCAGCTAGCAGGCATGAGGGTCTACCTTGACCCTGCAGTTGCAAGTCCTGCTATGGAAGTCGCCGTGAGCTCCAACACGACAATCAAGTTCGAAGACTTGGATCGGCGGTTCAGCCTGTCGATCAAGGAGGGCCGGACATTCCTTCAAAAGTACCAGTCCCTATCCGCACTTGAAATCGACTTGCTCAAGTCATTCGAGGAAGCAGATGCAATGCTCTCCGATGAGGCCATCCGGCGGCCTAAGCCTGCGATAGCGGAGCGCGTGCAAGCACTCATCAGGCTTGTTGCATGCAGGATTGCACGTCGTTCGGTGGGTGTTCGATCCGGCATTACCAAGGATTCGGATGTGCTGGTTGATTTTGACCAAGTCCTTAACGGCGATAGTAGCGCCCTGCAAGAAGCAAGGCAGCAGGTTGAAAACCTGCTCAACAAGGAACGACAGTTTCAAGTGAGCTTGAACACCACATTCGGCGAGCCACTGCCGCCGCCGGAACGAAGGGTGATGCTGACGACCGATATCCAAAAGGTCCGGCAAATGCCCTTCCAGCAAGGCGATAACAAGCCCAGACTGCCAGTGCGCTTCCTCAGTGTTGGCAGTGGCACTTCCGCACAACCCGTTGCCCTGACCTATGAGTTGTTCAAGGCCACCAAGTCCCTACGTAAGGGCATGGTTCCAGCCTCGCTGCCACGCTCGGTGGTGGCCCTCATCGACACGACGCGCGCGAAGCTGGCTGGGACCGTCGTCCGCGATGAAGACGCCCTGGAAGGTAGTGAAATCCAGCTTGGCATGAGGGATGACGTGATCGTGCGCAATTTCGGCACTTTCATCGTGCGCCGGGGGAATGGCCAATGACTATCGAGAAGTTCTTGGAGTCCCCTTGGGATACGCAGCACCCATTGTTCAGGGATGCCATTTTCAGCATCCATCGTGCACCAGAGTTTTCGACAGGAGAGGTCGTCCTATCCTCGTTGTATCGCGCATCCGGCTTTGAAGGGGTTTCGGAAGGTAAGGTAAAAAAGCATGGCGACGCGCTCAGCAAGGCCGCGGACAAAGCGCGAAAAAAAGAAGGTGGCAAGGGTGAAATCCAGCCTGACACGTGGCGTACGGTCCTAGATCGCCTAGTGCAGAGTCCGAAGGTTGCGCAACAGTCCTCTAAGCGCTTCATGTCGCTTTCCCCTGTGGTGCCGGACGCCGCGTTGTATTCAGGCGCGGCACGATTGACTGGCAACCCATGGAATCCAGGCCAGTTGGTGAAGCGCATCATCCAACTAGGAGCCACCTCGGACGCAGATGCATCAAGGGTGTGGGTGGGCCTGCACGACGCCTTGGGCATTGGGGCAAATGACGATGTCTGGGCGCGGTGGCTCCAGGAAGAATTCGAACTGCGCCGTCAGGGTGTGAACGGTTGGAAGCCTACCGACATGGCGCCCCTGGGCCTGTTTCCAAGCTCGGATAGAGCGGGCATCGAATACCCGGCAAAACAGTTCGTGGCGGATCTCGAAGGCATCATCGCCGCCAAGCCTTCGATGACTAGGCGGCAGTGGGTGAGCCTTCTGGAGGCCGTTCTCAGGATAGGAACCGTCAGTCACGTGCTTTGGATTTGCGACGTGAATGATCGCGTCTGGCGACTAGCGAGAAGCCTCGTTGAATCAGATATAGCCAGCATCCCTGCCACCGATGCCGAGTTAGCTAAACAGTTGCTTGCCGTGGATAGCCGAATGCTTTCATTCGGGCATCCCGCCATACCCATTTTGCGCGACTACGCGTCCAAGTACCTATCGGCCCGCCTTGGCTTGAACTGCATGTTGTGGGCGCTGGATGAAATGGGTGCCAAGGTCGCCAGGATGGATTCGGTCGCCGGCGCCCGTTCTTTTCTGGAGGCAATCGAGGCAAACAAGGACAAGCTTCGCGCAGCAGGCGTGCTTGATTCCTACCATCAACTTCAGGACCGGGAAGTGCGCACGATTGCCTGCAAGAAGGGCATTGGATCAAACCTCATGGAGTTCGCCCAGTACACTCTGGGGCAGCGCCAGACGATGGATGAGACATTGCGTGGCTACGACCAAGGGTATTTCTTGCGTAAACGTGGCGAAGCACGGAACTCCCCGTGGGTTTTGGCGCTGGGTCCCGCCTCGGTGTTGGCCATGGCCCATTGCTGCCTGCATGAGGTGAAAGGCCCTCGTTCCGTCCAACGATTGGCGAAGCACCTCTCATCCTACGGGATCGAATTCGACCTGCATGGGTTGAATGACAGTGACTTGGGCCGTCAATTGCGCATGCTTGGCTTGGTGCTTGATAGCCCAGATGCCGAAAGTGGCATGTTGCTGGTCCCCCCTTTTGCGATTTGATGTTGGTGCCGCCTTGAGCAAGCTTGCAAGTGAACTAGCCGCGTGGATCAACGGCCAAATGGCCAACGAGATCCTTTCCCTTCCAAGCGGAAGCAAGGAGTGCCGCGTGGTTTTTTGCGGCCCACCGCCGAGCATGCTCGCGGAGCTTTTCAAAGTTCTTGCTGGTGATGGCCGATTGCTATCGGCGAGCATGGCCGATGGCACGACGGTTTCATTTCCGGTCGTGGTCCAAGTCGATGAAGTGCCGGATACGGAGCCAGTTGCCCGCGTGGACCAATCCGGCTACAGCTTGTTCCATGGCTTGGCTAGTCTTCGCAACGACCCCAGGGCCGGCATCTTCCTCACTCTAGTTCCGCCCGGTGGGCAAGCAAGCGACACCCATGAATCCACTCGCAAATCGTTCGGCGTCGCGTCCGTCGTGAACGAAGGCGGGGCACCAATTTCAGCTTGGTGGGACGACCCGTTCATTCAATACCTCGTCGACGCAGGTCTCGGGACAGGCGACGACAAGCAATTGGAGCAGGCGAAGCGACTCGTCCACGAGGCCGTAGTTGCTGCAGATGCAGCCAAGCAGCACGAGGTAAGCAGGAGCGGGGCATGGGACATCCTCGCCCGCCTTTGGGAACTGCGCGATGCGGGCCAGCCATTGGATGCGCGTGTAAGCCTGGCGAGTGGATTCCCCCCTTCGAGCGACGGGCACATCGATGTCACGCACAAGCTGTCCATCTTCAGCGCATTAGTCGACAAGTTTGAGCGCTCGAACCTGGGGTCTGGCGTGGAGCAATTGAAGGAACAGGCTCCTAAGGCCGGAGTTGATCCGACGCACCTGGACGCCTTCCTAGGGCAAGTGCGCCGCAAGTGCGACGTCGTGACGGCACTCAAGCGCTCCATGCCCTATTGCTACGCCCCTGACGAGACCATGCCGCCGCCCGGCTGGTGGGACGAGCTGACCGTCCAGAAATGGGAGCTATTGCTTGATGACGATACGACGGAGTCCTCTCCCGAGTTAACACTCACATGCACGAACCCATTGGCATTCCAGCTCAAGGGCTTCGTCCCCGTGGTCCGTAGCGCCGCGCGGCTTCAGGTCCAACTGCCGGATGGGTTGGAGGGCGCGCGTGTACGGATTACTCGGGAGGCGCCAGGCGGCATGGCGAATCGTCGCACGTGGGACTTGCCAAGCGCAGGATCCATGGAGTTCGTCGACGACGCATTCCCCCTTCACAGGGTGCCAATCAAATACGTGGCCGAAGTCGTGGAATGCCAGGGTGTAAAGCTAGAGGACGTCAAGAAGGCTAGCTCTAAACTGATTTCACTTTCCGCTTGGGAGCCGGGATTGATCGTATGCTCCCGCACCGCGGCGAAGGGGAAGGTGCCAAAGCTGGTGTCGAACAAACCCATCGACACGACCCTGGAGATGGCTGGCGCAGGACGGCACTACCTCGATGTTTACGCTCGGCCCGGCGTGGAAATTCTTTCCGGCGAAGCCACGGCGCATTGCGATGACGAGGAGCTGGAGCCGGCGAAGATTGGTCGCGTGGCCGACGACGAGTACGGCCTGGAAGTCGAGGCTGGCGGCGAGCGTCACTACCAGTTCGAGATAATGCGTCCAGAAAACGCCAAGAAGGACGTGTTCCGAGTTTTCCTCGTCGCGGATGAGGCAACTGCGGAGGAATGCACGAGTTACTTCGAGTTCCATTTGGCGAGGAACTCCCGACGCGAGGGAGGCAAGCTTCCTCGCGCCGTGCATGCGAACAGCCAATCCCGCAGTGCACAACTACAGGGATGGATGCTGGAAGGATCCCGCGTGGGCAGGTCGCATTACCCATTCGTGTTGGCACCAGACTATGCCAGCGAATGGCGTCGACGCGAATGGTCCTCGGTCGAGGATGTGATTTTCTCCTCGGCGAGGTTCCTCAGCGATCCCCGGCCTGGCATGGACGAGATGCAGCCGCCGGCCGCATTCATCGAATCAAGGCAATTGATCGCTGCCAAGGTTCGGGGCAAGGATGGAAACGATCTCGTTGAATCTGCCAACCTAGGCGAATGGCTGGTGACCGACAAGGAATTCGAGGAAGCAGTGGGCACATACGTCCGTGCCTATCTGGATTGGCTATCAGCCTCCCCGAAGGAAGCTTGCTGGTGCGACATCGGCCTAGTCATGGGGTTGGAATCGGATGGAGTAACGCTAGAGCAGGTTCCGAACGCGGTCATCGTCTCGCCATTGCATCCCATCCGATTCGCCTGGCAATGCCTTGCGCAACGAGCCATGTACCTCGCTTCGCGCAAGCGTCCATGCCCTGCCGCTAGCATCATGGATCCGGATTGCGTGCCTGACTCGATTGCATTGCCGCTACGCGATGCCACGGGCGGCACCAATGAGGTTGTCTACTTCTCAGTCGAATGCAGCTCGGACTACTGGGGCATCCTGTGGAACACGCAGCGTCTGGATCGATTGGCGAAGCTGGGCGTCTCCTCCCCCCTTGATCGGGAGATGGGCCTTCTGGTTGGTGGAATTTCCAGTGGGTTCAGTGCGTCTCAGGTCCACCGCGCCATGGATGACGTATGCGAGATGCTGGTGGCGAAACCGGTCATTGGCGTCCTTGTGTCCAGTGCAGCCGGCCAGAACAACGCATGCAACGATGGCCTCTTGTCCTGGGGGCGTGAGCATTTTTCAGCGGGCGCTATGCAAGGCAAGAACGCCTCGGTGTTCGGCGCGAGCGAGATCCACGTGTTCGACGAGCGCAATGAGGATGCCCGCCCGGGCGACGCGGAGATCTCCAACTTGGCCGAGGACACGAACAATGCCGTCCAATGGTACGGGGCGGCTGATTCCAGCATTTCGCACGATTTGGCCATCATCGCCCAATTGGAGACTTCCAATGCCAGTGCCCAGCCGATCAGGCAGACTTCTCCGCTAGGCGTTGGTGGCCTTGTGCGTGTGCGCATCCGCGAGCAACAAGCTTCCGGGAATGGGCAGTTCTTGAGTGAATCACGCGTGGCCGGTCCTGCCCGAGTGACGGGTGATGGGCTTGCGGACAATACCGCGAAGGCCATTGCTGCCCTGGAGGGCATGTCCGACATCCCTAAAGGCTACGTGTTCGCACCGAGCATCAACGCGGTCAAGAAATCTCTGGACAAGGCTGAATTCGCCGCAGTCTCCTCGTCTGCCGTGGATCCAGCTTGCTTCCTCGGAAACTGGCTCGAAGGCACCTACCTCTGGGACTACGAGCTTCCCTCGTACTCGGGAAGGTCCGGCGACAGCAATGGCTATTACCTGCTCTCGCGCATCAAGCCCCTTGATCTGGAGACGATGAAGATCGTCCTGCAGCGCCTGCCGGGGTGTGGAGACCTCCCGCATACGGAGCTTTCCGCGATCGTGCAAGAAGTGGCGCGCAGGGGCATTCCAACCGTGCGCGGCCTATCGGCTGGCAACTCGGGAGCCACCGGCGACTTGGGCCTCTTCATCGCGACTCGGCTCATCCAAGACAGCTTCCGCTCCTCAGGTGGGCAGCATGGTTTGTTGGTCCCATGGGAGGAACACGATGAGGAGCAGCGAATTTCGCTCGTCATCCCAGTCGATCCATTCCAGCGCTACCTCGATGATCTAGCCAAGGCCAACGGGAAACTCAATTTGCATCGCCCCGACCTGATCGTGGTGGGGCTGGTCATCACCGACTCTTCCGTTCGATGCAAGTTGACACCCGTCGAGGTGAAGAACCGGAGTGGCAACGCCCGGATGGCGCACAAGGACCGCCTCGCGGCGCTCGAGCAAGCCAAGTCGCTATCGGCATTGCTCAATTCGCTTCGCGAGACATATACCGACGATCAGGAGATGTTGATCTGGCGCCTGGCCTACGAAAACTTGCTGTCTTCCATGATCGGCTACGGTTTCCGTGTCTACAGCCAGCATCTGGCGGAGGGCGGCAAGGCTGCCGCGTGGGCAGGGCTGCATTCGCGGGTAATGGAGGCCATCCTCAACTCGGAACTTGGCGTGGAGATCGATGCGCGTGGACGTCTAATCGTCATCGATGGGACAACGAGTAGCGGCCCGAGCGATACCGACGGGGATTCCTTCAAGGAAACCATTGAGCTTTCCCAATCCGATGCCAGCCTAATCGTCAGGGGAACTGCGGACGCGTTCTATCAATCAATGAAGGCTGCGCTCCATGACTGGCAGCTCATGCCCAGAGAGGTTGCAACCACAACCGTGCCGATCGCGCCCGTGGCTGCACCCATGAAGCCAGAAGCACCATTCATCACGCCTCAGCCAGTGCAGCCCGCGGAAGAGCCTGTGGTATCTGCATCGCCATCCGAAGCCGGTGCCAATACGGTTGCGCCTTATGACGACGAGCCTCAGGCAACCCAAGAGCCCTCCAAGGCCACAGCGCCGGTCAACGGATCCGACCAAGTCGGGCTCATCCTCAGGGTCGGCGAAAACATCGACGCATTCCAAACGCGCGTGCGCCACCTCAACCTTGGCCAAACCTCGCTCAACCAATTGAACATGGGCGTGGTGGGCGACCTTGGCACGGGCAAGACCCAGTTGTTGCAATCACTTGTCTTCCAGATCGCCACTGGCGCGGCAGGGAACCGTGGGGTTTCCCCGAACATACTGATCTTCGATTACAAGAAGGACTACAGCTCGGAAGAGTTCGTGAAGGCGACGGGCGCGCGCGTCATTCGCCCCCAGCACATCCCGCTCAACCTCTTCGACTTGTCCAATTCTTCCCAATCGATCAGCCCATGGCTGGATCGCTATCGCTTCTTCTCGGATGCCATCGAGAAGATTTACTCGGGCATTGGCGCGGTCCAGCGCGAGAAGCTGAAGAATGCAATCAAGGAGGCCTACAAAGGGCGCGGCGAGAGCAACTACCCAACCATCTACGACGTATTCCAGAACTACCAGCTTGCAGTGAAGGGAAGCCCGGATTCGATCACTGGCATTCTCAGCGACATGGTGGACATGGAGCTTTTCGCCAATGATCCGGCATCCATCGTCAGTCCTGGTGAGTTCCTCAAGGGTGTCGTAGTCATCGCGCTCAATGAGCTTGGCCCGGACGATAAGACCAAGAGCATGCTCGTGACGATCCTGTTGAACGTTTTCTACGAGCACATGTTGAAGATTCCTAAGCGTCCTTTCCTAGGGGTTGATCGGAACATGCGCGTCGTCGATTCGATGTTGCTTGTCGACGAAGCAGACAGCATCATGAAATACGAGTTCGATGTCCTTCGCAGGTTGCTCCTCCAGGGGCGCGAGTTCGGCGTTGGCGTGATCCTTGCGTCGCAGTATCTGAGCCACTTCAAGGTCGGGGCAACCGACTATAGGGAGCCCCTCTTGACCTGGTTCCTGCACAAGGTTCCCAACCTAAAGCCGCAGGAACTGAGCGCGCTCGGCCTGAGCGAGCAGTCCTCGCTTCAGCAAATGGCAGAGCGAATCAAGTCGCTTAACGTCCATGAGTGCATGTACAAGACGCATGATGTTTCTGGCGAATTCATCGTGGGGGCGCCTTTCTACAAAAGGGGCGAATGGGGTTGAAAACCAGATCCCATGACGCGCCCTATCACGCCAAGCGCGCCCCCATGGAGCTTTGCTAGAAGTGAGTCAGATTGTGAGTCAGGCCAGGTATTGAGATACAACAAGATCAAATAGAATCATGTAGTTGGCCCACCCATTTGGTTGCTGGTGGCCCATGCCTCACCCGCGCTGCCGCAGCCAGCTTGAAAATGCCGGTAGCGGCATCGGCCGGCCATAGAGGTAGCCCTGCGCGGCGTCGCAGCCTTCGCGCGCCAGGAAATCCCACTGCTGCGGCGTCTCCACGCCTTCGGCCAGGGTGCTGAGGCCCAGGCTGCGGCCCATCGCGATGACCGCGCGGCAGATCACGGCGTCGTTGGCATCGGTGTGGATGTCGTGGACGAACGACTTGTCGATCTTGATCTGGTCGATGGGCAGGCGCTTGACGTAGTTGAGCGAGGAATAGCCGGTGCCGAAATCATCCAGCGAAAAGCACACGCCCAGCTGCCGCAGCTCGTCCATGGTGGCAATGGCCTGCTCGATGTTGTCCAGCAGCATGCTTTCGGTGATTTCCATCTTGAGCCGCGCCGGCTCGATTCCGCTGGCCTGCAGCAGCGCGCGCACGTCCTGCACGAAGCCGGGCTGGTAGAACTGCCGCGCGCTGACGTTGACGGCCATGCTCAACGTGGCCATCACCGGGTCGTTCTGCCACGCGCCCAGGATGTTGCAGGCCTGCTCCAGCACCCAGTGGCCGATGCCGATGATGAGCCCGGTGTCCTCGGCCAGCGGGATGAAGTCCAGCGGCGGCACCATGCCGCGCTGCGGATGGTTCCAGCGAATCAGCGCTTCGACGCCCAGGCAGCGGCCCCCGGCATCGACTTGCGGCTGGAAGTGCAGCACCAGCTCGTCGCGCGCCTGCGCCACGCGCAACTCAAGCTCGAACGCCGCGCGCGCGCTGATGCCGGCCTGGATGGACGGATCGAAATAACGCATCGCGTTGCGGCCGGCATCCTTGGCCTGGTACATGGCCTGGTCGGCGCGCTTGAGCAGTTCGCTGGCATCCGCCGTGCGCCCATCGAACAAGGCAATCCCGAGACTGGCGCTGCTCTGGTACGGCACGTCGTCCAGCACGCAGGGGCGGGCCAGTTCGGCCAGCACCTTCTCGCAGATCCTGCGCGCCTGGCCCACTGCGGCCTCCGCCTCGGGGTCGAGCTGCTGCAGCAGCAGCACGAATTCATCGCCTCCCATCCGCGCCACCGTGTCGCTCTTGCGTACGATGGCGTCCAGCCGGCCAGCCATTTCAACCAGCAGGCGGTCGCCGATGTCGTGCCCGCGGGTGTCGTTGATGACCTTGAAGTGATCCAGGTCCAGGTACACCAGCGCGCCGTGCCCGCCACTGCGCTCGGTGGTTGCCATCGCCTGCTCCAGCCGGTCGTGCAGCAGGCGGCGGTTGGGCAGATGCGTGAGGGGATCGAAGTAGGCCAGGTCAAAGGCCTGCTGTTCGATCTGCTTGCGGTTGGTGATGTCGCGCCAGATGCAATACAACGCATCGCGCCCCTGCAGATCGATCCGGGCCAGGGTCACTTCCGCTGGAAAGCAGCTGCCGTCGGCGCGACGATGTTCCCATTCGAAGCGATGCACGCCCTCGCAAAACGCGCGCTTCATCATCTCGTCCGCTTTCTCGAACGAGCTGCGCCCATCCGGCTGGTATTCCGGGGACAGCCGCGCCGGATGCTGCAGGATGTCTTCGCGACGCGCGTAGCCCAGGATGGCAAGCGCGGCCTGGTTGCAGTCGGTGAACTGACCTTCCTCGATCAGCCAGCACGGGTCGGGCGAGTTGTCGAACACGTCGCGGAAGCGCTTCTCGCTGTGATGAAGATGGAAGGTCCGCAGGCGTATCTGCTGCGCCAGCCGCGGCAACTCCTGCTCCATCAACGGCCGGATCTCGGCATCGGGCAAACGACCGATCTCATCCCGCAGCTCCAGCAAGCGATCCGCCAGCGGCGTTGCGATCGTCCGGTCATCCTTCATGCATTCACCCAGCCTTGCCTGCGAGGAGCGCGCCAATGCCGCCTGCCAGCGGCATTCCGCGGTGTCTTTCCACGTTTACGGCAGGCCCGGCCCGGACTTCAGCGCTTCAAGCCCAGCAGCAACACCCCGGATGCCACCAGCGCAAGCCCCAGCCATTCCCGTGCGCCCGGCCGTTCGCCAAGAAATGCCACGGCGAATACCGCCACCAACAGCAGGCTGGACTTGTCCACCGCCGCCACCTGCGACGCATCGCCTGCCTGCAGCGCGCGGAAGTAGAACACCCAGGACGCGCCGGTGGCGAGCGCGGACAGGCCGAGGAACAGCCAGACGCGCGCCGACAGCTGGACCGGGTTGACCCACTTGCCGGTGCCGGCCACGAACACGATCAGCACCAGCAGGATCATGGCGGTGCGAATCAGGGTGGCGTAATCGGAATTCACGCCGGCCAGGCCGAGCTTGGCAAAAATCGCGGTGAGCGCGGCGAACACCGCCGACAGCAGGGCCCAGGCAAACCATGTCTGCGTCATCTCGCCTCCCGGCATGTTGGCTTTGGCGGCACGCTGCCGGGCTCCGGCACTGCGTGCGGCGTCACGGCTGGGAGCATAGCGCCGGAATCGCGGTCTGCCCCGCGACTGGCGTATTGTCATCCGCTACGCCATCCGCACAGCCAGGGAATGCATGCATGACGCGCTCTCCAGATTCCGCCGGACATGCCTCCCGCGCCCTGGCCAAGGTGCCGGAACTCACCCTGCTGTTCTGGCTGATCAAGATCGCCGCGACCACGCTGGGCGAGACCGGTGGCGATGCGGTGACGATGTCCTGGCTGGGTGAAACCAGCGCAACCCCGCATGCCAACGGTTACTTGCTCGGCACCGGCCTCTTCGCCGCTGTTTTCCTGTTCGCGGTGTGGATGCAAATTCGCGCCAGCCGCTTCAACCCGTGGCTGTACTGGTTCGCCATCCTCGCCAGCACCACGGTGGGCACCACCCTGGCCGACTTCGCCGACCGTTCGCTGGGAATCGGCTACAGCGGCGGCTCGGCGCTGCTGCTGGCGCTGCTGCTTGGCTCGCTGTGGCTGTGGAAGCGCACGCTTGGCACGATTTCGGTCGCCAGCGTCGCCACGCCGCGGGCGGAGGGCTTCTACTGGATGACCATCATGGCGTCGCAGACGCTGGGAACCGCGCTGGGCGACTGGGTTGCAGACACCGCCGGGCTTGGCTACACGGGCGGCATCGCGATCTTCGGCGTGGCGCTGGCGGGGGTTGCGGCGCTGCATTTCGCGAAAAAAGCCTCGCCAACCCTGCTGTTCTGGGCCGCCTTCATCCTGAGCCGGCCACTGGGCGCGGTGCTGGGCGATTTCCTCGACAAGCCGCTGGCGCAAGGCGGGCTGGCGCTGAGCCGCACGTCGGCCACGCTGGCGCTGCTGGGCTTCATCGTGATCTGCATTGCGGCCGTTCCGCAGCGGGCGGCGCAGCGGGCGCACTGAGCCGCATAATGCGGCGCCCACCCCCTGTTGGACGCCGCATGCTGCTTGAGACCGTTGAACACGAAACCGGCCACAACCCGCAGTGGTCCGTGCTGTGGCTGCACGGCCTGGGCGCCGATGGCAACGACTTCGCCCCGATCGTGCCGGAACTGGTGCGCCGCGACTGGCCGGCGCTGCGCTTCGTGTTCCCGCATGCGCCGGTGCGCGCGGTCACCATCAATGGCGGCGCACGCATGCGCGCTTGGTATGACATCCGCGATTTCGATTTGGCCAACCGCGCCGACCTGGACGGCGTGGATGCCTCGGTGGCGCAGGTGGAGGCGCTGATCGCGCGCGAAGCCCAGCGTGGCATCCCGTCGCAGCGATTGTTGCTGGCCGGTTTCTCGCAGGGCGGCGCGATTGCCCTGGCCGCCAGCCTGGCACGCAGCGCGCCGCTGGCCGGCGTGATCGCCCTGTCCACGTATCTGCCGATGCCACTGGCACTGGCCAGGCAGCGCCTGCAACCTGCGGTCACGCGACCCCCAGTGTTCATGGCCCATGGCACGCAGGACCCTGTGGTGCCCGTCGCTGCGGGCGACGCCGGCATGCAGGCGATGCAGGCATTCGGCTTCGACGTGGCGTGGCACCGCTACCCGATGCAGCACGCGGTCTGTGCCGAGGAAATCGCCGACCTGGGCGACTGGATCGGCGCGCGCTTCGCCGTCGGCTGAAGATGACGCGCATGCGAGGCACGGCTACCATCCGGCGAGGGGCGGGGACGATGCCCGCGGAGATCCGGCCATGAACGCAGCCACGCTGCGCGTGCTGATCGTGGATGACGAGCCACTGGCGCGCATGCGCCTGCGCGCGCTGCTGGAGGCGCAACCTGGCGTGCGGGTTCTCGGCGAGGCCGGCGACGGTCATTGCGCCCTGCAGGCCTGTCTCCAGCAACCCGTGGATCTGGTGCTGCTGGACATCGCCATGCCCGGCATCGACGGCCTGGAAACCGCGCGCCACCTGGCCACCCTGCAGCCGAGTCCGGCCGTGGTGTTCTGCACCGCCTTCGACGCACACGCGCTGTCGGCATTCGAGGCGAAGGCGCTGGACTACCTGGTCAAACCGGTGCGCGCAGAGCGCCTGGCAGCCGCGCTGGACAAGGTGCGCACGTTCCTGGCCGGGCGCAGCAGCCAGCACGCCGATGGCGCCGCGCAAGCGCGCAGCCACCTGTGCGCGCGCCTGCGCGGCAGCCTGCGCCTGATCCCGGTCGAGGACATCCACTATTTGCAGGCTGACGAAAAATACGTGGCCGTCCACCATGCGCGCGGCGAGGATTTGATCGAGGAATCGCTGAAGTCGCTGGAAACGGAATTCACCGATCGCTTCGTGCGCATCCACCGCAATTGCCTGGCCGCACGCGATGAAATCATCGAACTTCGGCGCACGCCGGAAGGCCACGTGCAGGCGATCCTGCGGCACGTGCCGCTGCCGCTGGACGTCAGCCGCCGCTGCATGCCGCAGCTGCGCGAAACGCTGCGGCATCTGTAATGCTGCGCGTGCAACGTCCGCCAGCACACCAGTGCAGGCGATAATGCGCGCATGACCACGCTGCGCATCGCCACCCGCAAGAGCCCGCTCGCCCTCTGGCAAACCGAACACGTCGCCGACCGCCTGCGCGCGGCCCATCCCGGCCTGCAGGTCGAGCTGGTGCCGCTCAGCACCCGTGGCGATGAAATCCTGGATCGTTCGCTGGCCGCGATCGGCGGCAAGGGCCTGTTCCTGAAGGAGCTGGAACTGGCGATGCAGCGCGGGCAAGCCGACTGCGCGGTGCATTCGCTCAAGGACGTGCCGATGGAGCTGGAACCGGGCTTCGCGCTGGCGGCAATCCTGGCCCGCGCCGACCATGCCGACGCGTTCGTCAGCAATGCATTCGACAGTCTGCAGGCATTGCCGCAGGGCGCGCGCGTGGGCACCTCGTCGCTGCGTCGCCAGGCGCAGCTGCGTGCGCTGCGACCGGACCTGCAATTGCGTGATCTGCGCGGCAACGTCAACACCCGCCTGGCAAAGCTCGACGCCGGCGACTACGACGCCATCGTGCTGGCCTGCGCTGGCTTGCAGCGGCTGGGGTTCGACGCCCGCATCCGCGCCCGCCTCGATGCACCGCTCTGGCTGCCGGCGCCGGCGCAGGGCGCCATCGCCATCGAATGCCGCGCCGACGATGCGCGCGTGGCGGCGCTGTGCGCGGCGCTGGACGATGCCGACACGCAAACCTGCGTGCGCGCCGAGCGCGCGATGAATCGCGCCCTGCACGGCAGCTGCCACGTGCCGGTGGCGGCGCTGGCCACGCTGCGCGAGGGCTCGCTGCAGCTGCAGGGACTGGTGGGCTCCGCCCGCGACGGCCACAGCGTGCGTGCGCAGGCCGGCGGCCCGGCGCAGGCGCCGGAAGCACTGGGCCATGCCGTTGCAGACGACTTGCTGGCCCAGGGCGCGCGCGCGCTGATCGACGCGTCGTGAATCAGAACGCGTAGCGCAGCTTCAAGGTCGCATCGGTCTGGTTGCGGCCAGCCAGCGCACTGTCGCGACGCAGCTCCACGCCCGAGCTGAGGATCAGCATCGGCTGCAGCTGCACCTTCAGCAACAGGCTGTTGCGCAGGTAGGCGCCACGCTGGCCGGCTTCCAGCCGCGTGGTCTGCGACAACTGCGCGCGCTGGCCCAAGGCCTGGTTCCATTCCACTTGCCCGCGCAGGATCGGGCCGGTCGAGGCTATGCCGTCGTCGGCATAGCCCTGCAAGCGATAGCCGGTATCCACCGACACGCGCAGGGTGGTCTCGGCCGTTTTCAGTGCCTGCACGCCGTACTGCAGGCCCACGCGCGCATTGCTGCCCTGCGCCTTCATCCAGTCGCGGCGCTCGCTTGGCAGGCGCAGCTGGCCTGCGGCACCGGGCAAATCATCGCTGCCAATGCGGCGCTGGCCCGCGGGAATCGCCGCCATGGCTTCGACCTGCCACTCGCCATTCACGCACTGTGCCGCCAGGCAGCGGGGCGGATCCACCAGGCGCTGCGCCACTTCCGGTTGCAAGACCGGAACAGTCAGTTGGGCGATGGCGGTCGGCGGCGCGGAAAACGCCAGCCACAGCAGCGGCAGCATGATCGTCCGGCAAAAGGAGACGGCCTGCATTCTACCCGGCCCAACCTCCATTCGGCGCGGCGGACTGCCGCATAATCAGCCCATGGATCGCTACGAACGCATCATCGCCCTGCACCGCAACCTGCAGTCCGCGCGCCGCCCGGTGACGGTGGCCCACCTGCAGGACGAATTGGGCTGCTCGCGCGCCACCGTTTATCGCGACATCGCCTTCCTGCGCGACGCCCTGATGGCACCGGTGATCGGCGACGGCGACGCCGGTTTCAGCTACGACAAGACCGGGGTCGAACGCTTCGAGCTGCCCGGCCTGTGGCTGAGTTCCGAAGAGCTGCATGCCCTGCTGGCGGCGCAGCAGCTGCTGGCACGCAGCAGCGGCGGGATGCTGTCGGCCGCGCTGGCGCCGCTGCAGCAACGCGTGGAAAAGTTGCTGGACGCGCACTCCGGCGGCAAACGCTGGCCGCTGGAACGGGTGCGGGTGATCCCGCACCGCATCCGCAACATGGACGAACACGCGTTCCGCATCGTGGCCTCGGCGGTGCTGGAGCGGCAGCTGCTGTCGTTCGACTATCGGGCCCGCTCCACCGACGAGCGAACCCGGCGCACGGTCAGCCCGCAACGGCTCACCCACTATCGCGACAATTGGTATCTGGATGCGTGGGACGAAGACCGCGAAGGCCTGCGCAGCTTTTCCATCGACCGCATCAGCGGTGCGCGCGTCGCCAGCGGCAGCGCGCGCGACGTCGAAGAAGACACGCTCAATGCGCACCTGGCCGGCAGCTACGGCATTTTTTCCGGCGCGCCCAAGCACTGGGCCACGATCCGCTTCAGCGCCAGGGCCGCGCGCTGGGTGGCCGATGAACACTGGCATTCGCAGCAGCAGGGGCGTTTTCTTGGCGATGGTCGCTACGAATTGAAGCTGCCATATTCGGTTCCCCGCGAGCTGTTGATGGACGTGCTGCACTACGGTGCCGATGCCGAAATCGTGGAACCCAAGTCGCTGCGCGAACAGCTGCGCGCGCACCTGCAACTGGCGCTGTCCAATTACGAGGAAAATTGATGAGCAGTCCCGCGACCGCGCTGCCACAGGGCGCATCCGTTGTCCTGGCGCTGGGCGCCGGCGGCGCGCGCGGACTTGCCCAGATCGGCGTCCTCGAAGTGCTGCAGGAGCGGGGGCTGTACATCGAGGCGGTCGCCGGCACGTCCTGCGGCGCACTGGTCGGCGGCGCCTTCGCCGCCGGCAAGCTGGATGAATTGCGCGACTGGTTGCTGCGTACCCGCCGCAGCCAGATGCTGCGCCTGCTCGATCCCGGCATGAGCCGCCCGGCCATGTTCACCGGCAATCGCCTGGTGCACGCGCTGCGCGAAGTCGTCGGCGAGCCGCGCATCGAAGAGCTGCCCATCGACTTCACCGCCGTGGCCGTGGACCTGTTGCGCCAGCGCGAAGTCTGGCTGCGCCACGGCGACCTGTGGGACGCGCTGCGCGCCTCGTTCGCCATTCCCGGCATCTTCACTCCGCTGACCATTGCCGGCATGGAGCTGGTGGACGGTGGCCTGCTGGCGCCGCTGCCCATCACCGCCACCCGCATGTCCGGCCCGCATCGCGTCATCGCGGTGGACATCCACGGCGGCCTGCCGCAACGCCGTGACGCCCCGGTGCGCGATGTTGATGCCGAGCGCGGCAAATCCGCGCCCGGCCTGATCGGCCGCTGGATGGAACGGCACGGCAGCAGCGCCGACGCACGCCCGCAGCACCGCTTCGGCTTGATGGAAGTGATGTCGCTGTCACTGGACACCATGCAAGAGCGCATCGCGCGCGTGCAGCTTGCCCTGGAACCCCCCGAACTGCTGATCCGCATTCCGCGCGACGCCTGCCAGTTCTACGAGTTCTGGCGCGTCGCCGAACTGATCGACATCGGCCGCCGCGAAGCGGAGAAGGCGCTGGACGCGGCGGGGTATTGAACGTCGCAGCCCGTGAGACGCCGGCGTTGCATCGTGCCGGCACACCACGGAGCGCCGCCATGATCACCCGCAACCACCTCGACTCCTGCCTGCGTCACGCCGTCATCCTTGGCGCGCTGACGGTGCTGTTGATCCCCGCCGCGCGCGGCAGCAGCGCCTGGTTCGGCTGGTGGCCGCTGTGGCTGCTGGGCATGCCGTTGTCGGCATGGTGGAGCCTGCGCGGATTCCCGCTGCCGCGCGTCGCGCTGCGCCTGCCACAGCGGCGGCGTGCGCAGGCGCGGCGGCGGCGGCGACCTGCCCCTTCCCCGGCGAACATCGAGCGCCGCGCATAAGCAACCACCCAACGGCCAGTCCATCCTCGTGCCATCAGGCCTGTGCTAGCGTCCGAGGTTTCTCCCCCGGAGCCTTTTCATGTCCCAACTCTCCAGCGCCTGCCTGATCGCCAGCCTTGCGCTTGCCGGCGCGGCATCCGCGCAGACCCCGCCCACCAACGACCCCTACGCCTGGCTGGAAGACGTCCAAGGCGAAAAATCGCTGGACTGGGTGAAGGCGCGCAACGCCAAGGCCGAGGCGGAGATCGCCGGCAGCCCCGCGTTCAAGGCACTGGAAGCGCAGATCCGCGCGATCCTCGATTCCGACGCCAAGATCCCCGGCGTCGAGAAGATCGGCGGGTACTACTACAACTTCTGGAAGGACAAGCAGCACGAGCGCGGCGTCTGGCGCCGCACCACGCTGGACGAGTACCGCAAGCCGGACCCGCAGTGGGAAACCGTGCTCGACCTCGACGCGCTGAACCAGGCCGAGAACGCCAAGTGGGTCTGGCACGGCGCTGACTGCCTGCGGCCGAAGTACCAGCGCTGCCTGATCGCGCTGTCGCCGGGCGGCTCCGACGCCGACGTGACCCGCGAGTTCGACCTCACCACCAAGCAGTTCGTGCAGGACGGCTTCTTCCGGCCGGAAGCCAAGGGCGGGCTGTCGTGGATCGACGAGGACACGGTCTACGTGTTCACCGATTTCGGCCCGGGCACGCTGACCAGTTCGGGTTATCCGAACATCGTCAAGGAGTGGACGCGCGGCACGCCGCTGTCGGCCGCGAAGACCGTGTACGAAGGCAAGCCGGGCGACATGTACATCAGCGCCAGCCGCGACCACACGCCGGGCCATGAGCGCGACTTCGTCAACCGCACCATCGCCTTCTACAACGACGAGCTGTATCTGCGGAACGCGGACGGCAGCCTGACCAAGGTCGATGCGCCGAACAGCGCGCAGAAGGGCGTGCACAAGGACTGGCTGCTGCTGGAGCTGCGCGAGCCCTATGAAGCCGGCGGCAAGACCTGGACGCCGGGCTCGCTGATCGCCACCAACTTCAACGACTTCATGGCCGGCAAGCGCGCGTTCACCGCGCTGTTCGAGCCGACCGACAACGCCGCGCTGGCCGGCTACGCGTGGACGAAGGACCACCTCGTCCTCAACGTGATGGAGGACGTCAAGAACCGCCTGATCGTGCTCACGCCGGGCAAGGACGGCTGGGCGAAGTCGGCCTTCGTCGGCGCGCCGACCATCGGCACCATTGGCGTGGGCGCGGTGGATGCCGACGACAGCAACGCGGTGTGGCTGACCGCCACCGACTTCCTCAGCCCCACCACGCTGTCCATCGCGGAGATCGGCCAAAAGCCCGAAGTGCTGAAGTCCAACCCGGTGTTCTTCGACGGCAGCAAGGACGTGATCGAGCAGCACTTCGCCACCAGCAAGGACGGAACGAAGGTGCCGTACTTCCTGGTGCGGCCGACGGACCTGAAGTTCGATGGCAAGGCGCCGACCCTGCTGTACGGCTACGGCGGCTTCGAGATCTCGATGACGCCGGCGTATTCGGGCGGCATCGGCAAGGGCTGGCTGGAAAAGGGCGGCGTGTACGCGCTGGCCAACATCCGCGGCGGCGGCGAATACGGCCCGCGCTGGCACCAGGCCGCGCTGAAGGCCAATCGCCACAAGGCCTACGAGGACTTCGCCGCGATCGCCGACGACCTGGTGGCGCGCAAGATCACATCAACGCAGCACCTGGGCACCATGGGCGGCAGCAACGGCGGCCTGCTGATGGGCAACATGCTGACCCAGTATCCGGAGAAGTTCGGCGCGATCGTGGTGCAGGTGCCGCTGCTGGACATGAAGCGCTACAGCCACCTGCTGGCCGGTGCGTCGTGGATGGCCGAATACGGCGACCCGGACACGGCGGACTGGGACTTCATCAAGACGTTCTCGCCCTACCACCTGTTCGACCCGGCCAAGGCCTACCCGGCGACCCTGTTCACCACCTCGACCAAGGACGACCGCGTCCATCCCGGCCACGCGCGCAAGATGATGGCGAAGATGGAAGCGGCAGGTAAGGACGTGCGTTACTACGAGAACATCGAGGGCGGCCACGGCGGCGCGGCCAACAACGCGCAGGCGGCGCACATGAACGCGCTGGCCTACACGTTCCTGTGGAACCAGCTGACGAAGTGAGTATTTGCCGTCATGCCCGCGAAGGCGGGCATCCAGCGTCTTCTGTCCTTGTGGCGACATCCATCAACGCCATTGGATCCCCGCTTTCGCGGGGATGACGAGCAGAGCGTTGCAATCCGCCGCGCGGAGCCCCATCCATGAACTCCCACGTCCTGATCGCCGGTCTCTTCCTCATGAGCAGCTTCGCTTCCGCCCAGACCCCGCCCACGCCGCCCGACGCGGACCAGAAGCCGCACGTGGTGAAGGCGCCGTTCGGCGCCGAACGCCAGGACGAGTACTACTGGCTGCGCGACGACGCGCGCAGCAATCCCGAGGTACTTGGCTACCTCGATGCCGAAAATGCCTATGCCGACGCACTGCTGGCGCCGCTGAAGCCGGTGCAGGACACGCTGTACGACGAGATCGTGGCGCGCATCAAGCAGGACGATGCCAGCGTGCCGTCACGCGAGCGCGGCTACTGGTACTACTCGCGCTTCGAGACCGGCAAGGACTACCCGATCCACGCGCGCCGCAAGGACGCACCGGGGATCGACGCGCTGTCGATCCAGCAGGCCAACGCGGCGGGCGACTTCGCCGGCGAAGACGTGCTGCTGGATGTCAACGCGCTGGCCGCGGGCAAGGACTATTACAGCGTCGGCGACTTCGAGGTCACCCAGGACAACGCGATCCTGGCCTATGCCGACGACAGCAACGGCCGTCGCCAGTACACCATCCGCTTCCGCAACCTCGCCACTGGCGAGGCCTACCCGGAATCCATTGCCGGCGTCTCGGCCAACCTGGTCTGGGCCGACGACAACAAGACCCTGTTCTACGTCGAGAACGACCCGGAAACGCTGCTGACGGTGCGGGTGAAGAAGCATGTGCTGGGCACCGACCCGAAGGACGATCCGGTGGTGTACGAGGAACAGGACGACAGCTTCTACATGGGCATCGACCGTACCCGCGACGAGAAGTACATCGTCATCGGGGTGAGCAGCACGGTGTCCGACGAACTGCGCTACGCGCCGGCCAGCGACCCGCGCGAGTTCACCGTGCTGGCGCCGCGCGCGCGCGACGTGGAGTACGACGCCGACCACTTCGGCGGGCGCTGGGTGATCCGCACCAATGATGGCCAGGCGACCAACTTCAAGCTGGTCACCGCCGCCGATGGCGCAACGGCACGCAAGGACTGGACGGACTGGGTCGCGCACCGTGACGATGTATTCATCGAAGGCTTCGAGTTGTTCGACGGCTTCACCGCGATTGCCGAACGCTCCGGCGGCCTGGAACGCGTGCGCATCATCAAGGCCGATGGCAGCGACGCATTCGTGCACGCCGACGAGCCGGCGTATTCGATGGGACTGGACGCCAATACCGAAGCGAATTCCGACTGGCTGCGCTACAGCTACACCTCGATGACCACCCCGGCCACCGTGTACGAATTGAGCGTGGCCACCGGCGAGCGTCGCCTGCTCAAGCGCCAGCCGGTGCTGGGCGGCTATGACCCTGCCCACTACGTCACCGAGCGGCTGTGGGCCACCGCCCGCGACGGCACCAAGATTCCCGTCTCCATCGTCTACCGGAAGGGCTTCCAGAAGAACGGCACGGCCGCGCTGCTGCAGTACGCCTACGGCAGCTACGGCCTGTCGATGGATCCGGGCTTCTCGGTCACCGCGGTCAGCCTGCTGGATCGCGGCATGGCCTATGCCATCGCCCACATCCGCGGCGGCCAGGAGATGGGCCGCAAGTGGTACGAAGACGGCAAGCTGCTGCACAAGAAGAACACCTTCACCGACTTCATCGACGTCACCGATTTCCTGGTGCAGGAAGGCTACGCCGCACCCGACCGCGTGGCCGCGCACGGCGGCAGCGCCGGCGGGCTGCTGATGGGCGCCATTGCGAACATGGCGCCGGAGAAATACCGGGTGATCCTGTCGCAGGTGCCGTTCGTGGACGTGGTGACGACCATGCTCGACCCGACCATCCCGCTGACCACCAACGAATACGACGAGTGGGGCAACCCGGAACAGAAGCCGTTCTACGACTACATCGTCACCTACTCGCCCTACGACAACCTGGAAGCCAAGGCGTATCCGGCGATGTTCGTCGGCACCGGGCTGTGGGATTCGCAGGTGCAGTACTGGGAGCCGGCCAAGTACGTGGCGCGGCTGCGCGACCTCAACACGTCGTCCGAGCCGGTGGTGTTCCGCACCAACATGGAAGCCGGCCACGGCGGCAAGTCCGGCCGCTTCCGCCGCTACCGCGAGCAGGCGGAAATGTACGCGTTCATGCTGGATCGGCTGGGCGTCGACTAACCTCCGCTCCCCTGCCACCAAAACGCAAGGCACGCGCACCCCATGACCCGCCACCTGTGGGCGCTGCTGGCCTGGACCAGCCTGATCCTCGGCATCATCGGCGCGTTCCTGCCGGTGATGCCGACGGTGCCGTTCATTCTGCTCTCGGCGTTCGCCGCCTCGCGCGGATCGGACCGCCTGCGCGGCTGGCTGCTGGCGCACCCGAAATTCGGCCGCGCGATCCTCGACTGGGAACAGAACGGCACCGTGTCGCGGCAGGCCAAGCGGCTGGCCATTGCGATGATGTCGGTGTCCTCGGTGTCGATGGCGATCTTCGCGCCGCGCTGGTGGATGGCGGCCATCGGCATCGCCACCATGGCGCTGGTGTCGGTCTGGCTGTGGCGGCGCCCGGAACCGCGACAGTGAGCCGGGTGCTGGGTACACTTGCCGGATGACCAAGCGCATTGCCTTCCTGTCGCTGCTGCTCTGCCTGCTGACTGCCTGTGGCAACAAGGGGCCGCTGGTGCTGCCCGACGCACCGCCCGCCGACGCACCGGCCGCCTCGCAGCCCGCTGCCGCCGACGCGCCCGCCAAGCAAGATTGAGCCGCGCAGCGATGCATTTTTCGAAGATGCACGGCGCCGGCAACGACTTCATCGTGCTGGACCTGCGCGACGGCAATCCGCCGCCGTTGCCGCCGGTGTGCTCGCGGCTGGCCGACCGCCACTTCGGCGTGGGTTGCGACCAGATCCTGACCGTCGAAGCACCGCGCAGCGCGGGCGCCGTGGCCGCCTACCGCATCTGGAACGCCGACGGCTCCGCCTCCGGCCAGTGCGGCAACGGCGCGCGTTGCATCGCCGCCTGGCTGGTGCGCGACGGCGCCGCCCCGACGGACGGGGCGTTCGCCATCGAAAGCCCCGCCGGCGTGCATCCGGTGACGCGCGACGGCGAGGGCGGCTTCGTCATCGACATGGGCGCACCGCGTTTCGCGCCGGCCGACGTGCCGCTGGCCGGCGTCGATGACGAACGCGATGACTACGCGCTGCAGATCGACGGTGAAACCCTCCACTTCGGCGCGGTGTCGCTGGGCAACCCGCACGCGGTGATCGAGGTCGCCGACGTGGACGCCGCCGAGGTCGCCCGCATCGGTTCGCTGCTGCAAGCCAGCGCGACGTTTCCGCAATCGGTCAACGTCGGCTTCGCGCAGGTGTTGGCACCCGAGCACATTCGCCTGCGCGTGTTCGAGCGCGGCGTGGGCGAAACCCTCGCCTGCGGCAGTGGCGCCTGCGCGGCGGTGGCCGTCCTGGCGCGGCGCGGGCGCGTGCTGGCAGATGCGGATGTCGGCGTGCAATTGCCCGGCGGCAGCCTGCGCATCCGTCACGACACCGCCGCCGACACGCTGTTCATGGGCGGCCCGGCCGCATTCGTGTTCGAAGGGATCATGGTTATCTAGGAGCAGGATGTGACGACTGGATTCGACGGCATCACCGAAAAACTGGGCTCGCATGAGGTCGCCGCATGGCTGCGCCGGCACCCCACGTTCCTGCTGCAATTCCCCGACCTTGCGCTGAGTCTGGTCATCCCGCGTGAAAGCGGCCCGGCCGCATCGCTGGCCAGCTATCAGCTGGAGGTGCTGCGCGACAAGAACCGCGAATTGACCCGCCGCCTGCATGAACTGTTCGGCAACGCGCAGGAAAACGAGCGGCTGGCGATGCGCACGCACCAGCTGACCCTGGCGCTGATGCGGCAGACCAGCGCGGCCGACACCCTGCGCGCGATGGCGGCGGCGATGGCCGAGGATTTCCACGGCGACCTGGTGCGCATCGTTACGTTCCAGCCCTATGCGGGCCTGGACGAGGCCGATTGGCTGCAAGTCATCGCCAGCGACAGCCCCAGCCTGGCCGGCTTCCACGACCTGCTGGCGCAGGGCGAGCCGGTGTGTGGACGCCTGCACCCGGACAAGAATGCGCTGCTGTACGGACTTCGCGCCGAAGACGTGCAAAGTTCCGCGCTGCTGGTGCTGCCGCACGTCGGGTTGGTGGCGGTGGGCAGCTTCGACCCCAATCGCTTCTTCCCGGGCATGGGCTCGCTGTTCCTGCGCATGATGGGCGACGCACTGGCGGCGGCGCTGCGGCGGTTCGATTGATCCTTGCGCCTGCGCACCGCGGGCGCAGGTCATGTCGCGGCCGGGGTGAAGGAGATGCAGCATGAGCGCGATTGACGACTTCCTCGCGCATCTTCACATCGAACGGCAAAGCTCCGCGCACACGCTGGATGCCTACCGTCGCGACCTTGCCGCGCTGGCTGCCTGGCTCAACGCCAACGACCGCGACCTGCTTGCACTGCATGCAGACGACCTGCGCGCGTTCATTGCCGCGGAACATCGTCGCGGCCTGTCGCCGACATCATTGCAACGCCGCCTCTCCGCCTGCCGCAGCCTGTACCGCTGGCTGTTGAAACAGGGCCGGATCGGCGCCAATCCCGCACAGGGCGTGCGCGCACCGAAAGCGCCGCGCAAATTGCCGCAGGTGCTGGACGTGGATGAAGCGGTGCAACTGGTGGAACTGCCCACCGGCGCACCGCTGGGCCTGCGCGACCGCGCGCTGATCGAGCTGTTCTATTCCTCTGGCCTGCGCCTGTCGGAAGTGTGCGGCCTGCGCTGGCAGGACCTCGACTTCGAGCAAGGCCTGGTCACCGTGCTCGGCAAGGGCAGCAAGCAGCGCATCGTGCCGGTAGGCTCGCATGCACGCACTGCGCTGCTGGCATGGCGTGCGGAGAGTGGCGGCGGCGCAGGTGGCTTCACGTTTCCCGGGCGCGCCGGCAAACAGATCAGCGCGCGCGCCATCCAACTGCGGTTGAAGACGCTGGCGCAGCGGCAGGGCGTGTTCAAGCGCATTCATCCGCATCTGCTGCGGCACAGCTTCGCCAGCCACCTGCTGGAATCCTCCGGCGACCTGCGCGGCGTGCAGGAGCTGCTGGGGCACGCCGATATCGGCACCACCCAGATCTACACGCACCTGGATTTCCAGCATCTTGCGAAGGTGTACGATGCCGCGCATCCGCGGGCGAAGCGCAAGCGCTGAATTGGTTTGCAACGGCGTCCGATGGCGCCCCGGGCGCCCGCTTGAACCCACGATGCACGGACCCCACATCGGACACTCGAAGGAGAAACCGATGGATCCCAGCCAGAACCCCCACGTATTCCACGCCACCACCATCGTCTCGGTGCGCCGCAACGGCCAGGTGGTGATTGCCGGCGACGGCCAGGTCACGCTTGGCCACACGGTGATGAAGGCCAATGCGCGCAAGGTGCGCCGGCTGGGCAGGGATGGCCGCATCCTGGCCGGTTTCGCCGGCGCGGCGGCCGATGCCTTCACCCTGTTCGAGCTGTTCGAAGCCAAGCTGGAAAAGCACGGCCAACTGACCCGCGCCGCGGTGGAAATGGCCAAGGACTGGCGCACCGAGCGCCGCTTCGGAAAACTCGAGGCGCTGCTGGCGGTGGCCGATGCCGACACCTCGCTGATCATCAGCGGCACCGGCGACGTGATCGAACCGGAAGACGGCCTGATCGCGATCGGCTCCGGCGGCATGTACGCGCTGTCCGCCGCACGCGCACTGCTGGCGCACACCGGGCTGGACGCCAAGACCATCGCCAGCGAGGCGCTGGGCATCGCCGGCGACATCTGCATCTACACCAACCGCAACATCGTGGTGGAGCAGCTTTAGAACACGCCGCCTCCAGGAAATACGACATGACAGATTCATCTTCCATGACTCCGCGCGAGATCGTCGCCGAGCTCGACCGCCACATCATCGGCCAGCACGCGGCAAAGCGCGCGGTGGCCATCGCCCTGCGCAACCGCTGGCGGCGCGCGCAGCTGGCACCCGAGCTGCGCAACGAGGTGATGCCGAAGAACATCCTGATGATCGGCCCGACCGGCGTGGGCAAGACCGAGATCGCGCGCCGGCTGGCGACGCTGGCCAATGCGCCGTTCGTGAAGGTGGAAGCCACCCGCTTCACCGAGGTCGGTTACGTGGGCAAGGACGTCGAGCAGATCATCCGCGACCTCGCTGACACCGCGGTGAAGCTCTATCGCGCGCAGGCCAAGCAGCGGGTGCGCACCCAGGCCGAAGAGCGCGCCGAAGAGCGCATCCTCGACGCCCTGCTGCCGAAGCGCGAGGCCGCGCCGGGCTTCGGCTTCAATGCCAACGCAACGACCACCGTGGATATTGGCGCAGAGCCGTCGTCGCAGGAATCCGGCACGCGCCAGAAGCTGCGCAAGCAACTGCGCGCCGGCACGCTGGATGAACGCGAGATCGAGCTCGACCTCAGCATGAACATCGGCGTGGACATCATGGCCCCGCCGGGCATGGAGGAAATGGGCCAGCAATTGCGCCAGATGTTTTCGCAGGTTTCCGGCAGCAAGACCCACAAGAAGACGATGACCATCCGTGCTGCGCGGCCGCTGCTGATCGAGGAGGAAGCGGGCAAGCTGGTCAACGAGGACGACGTGCGCGACGCCGCGATCGAGGCCTGCGAGCAGCACGGCATCGTGTTCATCGACGAGATCGACAAGGTCGCCAAGCGCAGTGAAGGCATGGGCGCCGACGTCAGCCGCGAAGGCGTGCAGCGCGACCTGCTGCCGCTGGTGGAGGGCAGCACGGTCAGCACCAAGTACGGCTCGGTGAAGACCGACCACATCCTGTTCATCGCCAGCGGCGCGTTCCACCTCGCCAAGCCGTCCGACCTGATCCCGGAGATGCAGGGCCGCTTCCCGATCCGCGTCGAGCTGGGCGCGCTCGGCAAGGACGACTTCGTGCGCATCCTGACCGAACCCAAGGCGGCGTTGACCAGGCAATACGTGGAACTGATGGCCACCGAAGGGCTGCAGCTCACGTTCGCCGCGGAGGCGGTGGAGCGGCTGGCCGAGATCGCCGCGCACGTCAACGAGCGCCAGGAAAACATCGGCGCCCGCCGGCTGCACACGGTGCTGGAGCGGCTGCTGGAATCGCTGAGCTTCGATGCCCCCGACAAGGGCGGCAGCATCACGATCGATCGTGCTTACGTGGATGCCCAGCTGGGTGACTTGGCGCAGGACCCGGACCTGAGCCGCTACATCCTGTAAGTCGCGCAGCGGCGCTGCCGGCCCGGCAACGCCGCAAGACCCGCGCCCGCAGCTCAGTGATTGAGGCTGTAGGTGCCGTACAGGCTGGCTTCGGCCAGCACATGCCCCTGCATGCCGCGCAGCACGTCGGCGGCGGTGAATGCCTGTGGCAGCGCCAGCGTTGCCGCGTCCAGCGCAAACACGCGGAAAAAGTAGCGGTGCGTGCGCAGGTCATGCGCGGGCGGATACGGGCCGTCGTAGCCGAAGTACTGGCCGCCCATCGCCGCATCGCCGGCAAACCAGCCGGTGTAGTCGTTGAGGCCGCGCGCGCCGCCGGCATCGCGCCCGGTCGCGGGCTTGCCCTTCGCAACCAGGCCGTCGCTGCAGCTGCCGGCCGCGATCTCGCGCACCTCGGCGGGAATATCGGCCACCACCCAATGCACGAAATCCCCGCGCGGATGATCCACCGCGATGGGCGTTGCCGCATCCGCGACCAGCGCGCCGTCGGTGGGCGCGTCGGTGTCGATGCACAGCAGCGCGAACGAACGCGTGCCCTCCGGCACCTCGCTCCACGCCAGGTGCGGGTTGCGGTTGCCGCCAAGGCCGCCCTGACCCGCGCGCGCGCCCAATGCAAAGTCGGCCGGAATCGCTTGCCGGTGTTCGAAGCTGTTGCTGCGGATATGCATGGGGGGGTTCTCCCTGGAATACCTGGAATGGTTGGCAGGTCGCTGGACATGCCTGGGTTCAGCGTGGAATGTACTCCGGCGCCCGCCTGCTTACATCGCTGGCGAGCAGCCGTTGCAGCACCCAGCGCTCGGCATAGCCATCCAGCGATGCGCCTTCGATGAAGCCGCAGTGACCACCGTGCTGCGCCAGCTCCAGCGTGATGTTCGGAAAATCGGCGATGCGGGTGAAATCGTGCAGCGGGATCACCGGGTCATCCGCCGCCATCAGCACGTCAGCCGGAATCTGCAGCGCGCGCAGGCGATCGCCCGCCACCGAATAGCCGTCGAAGTAGGCATCCAGATCGGGGAAATCGGTGTAACGCTCGACCATCCACGCGGTCAACGCGCGCATTCGCAGTCGCAGCACATCGTTTCCGAAGACATGCGCCTGCGGAAACAGGGCGCGCTTGCGCGCCAGCGAGCGCCGCCATTTGTGCTCGAAATAGCGCATGTAGAACGCCGGCCCGGCCTCCATTGCGTCCATCGCCAGCGCCGGGTCCAGCAGCGGGCAAACCGCTGCCACCCGCCGCAGCGACAGCCCCGCAGCCGGCGCGCGCAGGGCCAGGCGCAGGGCGAAGTTGCCCCCCAATGAAAACCCGGCGGCATGCAACGGCAGCGCCGGCCAGCGGCGGGCGACATCGCAGGCCGCAGCGACCACTTCGTCGAGCCGGTTGGAATGGAACACGCCCTGGTTGAGATGATGGCTGCCGCCGTGATCGCGGAAGTTCAGGCGAAACACCGCCAGCCCCGCGTGCAGCAAATGCGCTGCGGTGAGCCGCATGTAGCTGGAATCGGTGCTGCCTTCCCAGCCGTGCAACAGCAACACCAGCCCGCGCGGATCGCCTGCGGCGGGCAGGCTGGCCACGCCCTGCAGGCGCACGCCGTTGCCGGCGTCCACGATCAGCGTTTGGTGGCGTGCGCCGGCCTGCCGCAAGCGCAGGTTGGCGCGGGCGCCGCGCAGCGGGCTGGAGGCCAGCACCGATTGCAGATGCGGATTGCGCAACCACCCCGGGGCTTGGAAAGTGGAGGTTTCCAGGCTCATGCGCAGTGCGTCACGCCTGCGTCATCGCCTGCGCCACGCGTTCGCGCGCGGTCTGCGCGATGCCGCGCCGCCCGCCGTGGTCGCCGGGCTGGATGGGCGGCAGAAAGCACACGCGCACCGGACGCGCCGGCTCGCCCAGCAGGCGCACGAAGTTGCCGAGGAAATGCTCGCCCGGCGCAAACGCGATGATCGGCTGTGCCTCGCTGCGTGCGCCGTAGCACAGCGCCACCGGCTGCACCGGCGCATCCGCCGCCACCGCCGCGGTGAAGATGCGCGCATGGAACGCGCCCAGCTCGCGGCCGTTGCGCGTGCCGCCTTCGGGGAACGCCGCCACCGCGCGGCCGGCGCGCAGGCGCTGCGCCATCTCGGCCATCACCAGCTCCAGCGAATTGCCGTTGCCGCGCTGCAGGAAAATGGTGTCCGCCTGCACCACGATCCAGCCAATCACCGGCCACGTGCGGATTTCGGATTTGGCGATGAAGCCCATCATGTGCTGGGAATCCAGCGCGATGATGTCCACCCAGCTGACGTGGTTGGCGACGAACAGGGTGCCGCCGGCCAGCGGCACGCCTTCGCAGCGCACGCGCATGCCGAAGATCCACAGCAGCGCGCCCGCCCACAGACGCACCGCAGCGTGCGCAATCCGTCCTCCAACCGCCATCAGCAGCAGCAGGATCGGCAAGTGCAGCAGCACATGCCAGAGCAGCAGCGGCACGCGCCACGCGTAGCGCAGCGTGCGCAACAGGGGTTCGACGGCGGGGGGCGTCGGGCTCATGGGAAAACCTTGGTGATTGCGATGCGAGCGCTCAGCCTGAAAGACATCCCGAAACCGTGGCGAACAAAGCGAGGAGTGGCGGCCGTCAGGCCGGCGGATTCGGCAACACGGCCAAGGTGATTCGGCTGATGCAGACCGGCCGGCCCGCCTCGTCCTCGATATGGATTTCCCACACCTGCGTGCTGCGGCCAATGTGCACCGGGCGCGTGGTACCGGTGACGGTGCCGCTGCGCACCGCGCGCAGGTGGTTGGCGTTGATCTCCAGGCCCACCACCGCGTTGCCGTCCGCCATGAGCGCACCGGCACTGCTGCCCAGGGTTTCCGCCAGCGCCACCGACGCGCCACCGTGCAGCAAACCGTAGGGCTGGTGGGTCCGCGCTTCGACGGGCATGGTGGCGCGCAGGTAGCCATCGCCCAGCTCGGTGAACACGATGCCGAGCGCTTCCATCAGCGTGCCGGCAGAGCGGGCGTTCAAGGTCGCCAGGGTGACGCCCTGCGGCCAGGCGAATGTCGATTGCCGCGCCGCGATCTCAACCAATCGAGAACACTCCCGGGCGCCAGGCGCGGACATACGATTGGCGACCGCTTGCATAACCACTGCTGCGGCCATAACCGGTGCCGAAGTCGCGCTCGCGGCGCTGATGCATGCGCTCTTGCAGCTCCTGGCGGCGGCTGTCCAGCCAATCGACGCGTCCCAGCGAGGTCGGATCCACGCCGCGCCGCTCTGCTTCGCGCGCACGGAATTCGCAGAAATCGTCGTAGGCGTCCAGCTCGTGCTTGAGATCGCGCGAGGCCAGCTCGATCATCACCGCGTCATCGAGGAAGCCAAGCACCTGCACGTCGTCCGGGATGATGTCGGCCGGATCAGCGAAATAGGCCAGCGCCGACAGCACCCGCCGCCGGTCTTCGGCAGGCAGCTGCCAACCTGCGTCGCGCACCATCGCGATCATGTCGTCCAGGTGCAGCAGGCGCGCCTTGATGAAATCCGGGATGTGGGTGCGCTGCGCATCTCCCAGCAGGCTGACTGCGGCAGCGATGATGTCCTCGCTGCTCTTGCCTTCCGCCGCCTTGCGGGAACGCTCCGCGGCCGCCTCGAAATGGGCAAGATCGTGGTCGTTGAGCTCGAAGTTCAAAGTGATCGGCATGGCGGGTCTGCGGCAGAATGAAAGAACCGCAGACTAGAACTGCCCGCGGCACGCGTCAATGCGTGGCGGGCCTTCACGCACCTCCCGGAATCACAGGATCGGCGACAGCCCCGCGCCGAACGCGGTGAACACGCGCACGCCCAGCCACTTCAGGCCGATATCCACCTCCGGAAAATCGCCCACCGGCTGGTTGCAGCGGCGGAACTCCGGCGCAAAAGGCGACTGCGGCGCGTCCGTGGGCGGGCAGCCGGGCCCCGGCACGTAGTCGTAGCTGGTGGCGTATTTGTAGGGCCACAGGTCGAACAGCGGCATGCGCTCGGACATCCGCGCCAAGGTGAATTCGACGCCAGCGAGAATGGGGGAGTCATCGCGGCGGCCGATGACCCAGGCATTCCCGGGGGCCATGTCATGACGAATGCTGGCTGCCAGCGCACGGGCGAACGCCGGGTCCTCGATCACCACCGCGCTTTCGGTGTTCAGGGTGTCGCCGCGCGGATCGAAGTTGTGGGTGCCGACCACGCCCACCCGATCGTCCACCACCAATGACTTGGCGTGCAGGCCCAGGCGCATGCCGGCGCGCTTGAGCCGCACCGGCAGGCCGCCGGAGGAAGCGAACGGCGATAGCCGCCCCGCTTCGCTGACCGGTTCGCTGCGCAGGCCGCGCTTGGCCAGCCGCCGCTCACGCAGGGACATGGGCACCTCGGCCGGGCTGCCGCCTGCATCGACATCGCTTGCCGCATCGTCATCCCAGCCGGCGCCGGTCGCGCCCAGTTCGAAGGGGGCGTCGGCGGGAAACGGTTTGAATTCGTGGATTTCGAAACCGAAGTCACGCAGGTAGCGGCGCTTGTATTTGTAGGACATCGCATAGGCGATGAAGGCATCGGTCGCCGCCAGGCTGTTGGTGGACACCTGCACGCGCGGCGGCTGTGGCTGGTGGTGCAGGCTGCGGAACAGGCGCTGGGCCGGCTTCGACAACACCAGATAGGGCGTTTGCAGCAGCACGCTCTGGCGGGCGCCCTCGATCAGGCCCAGCAAGCGTTTGCCGGCGGCGCCCCCGGACTCTGCCGAGTCCGTGTCGCGTCGATGCTTCTGCGGCAGATCCGCGATGAACGCGACGTTGTCCACCGCCATCGCCGGCGTGACGAACCGCTCGCGCAGCACATCGTCATTGGCGACGTCGGCCAGCAGCGCGCGCACGCGCTCGGGCTTGCGGAAGGGATGATGCGGCGGCGGCGGCGGGCCGTGCATGCGCAGGTAGCGGGCAACGTCGCCCAGGCGCTCGGCCGGCACGCTGCGCGTGGAGTCCCAGAAGGCATTGAAATTCAGCTCCATGCCGGCCACTGCCGGGCCTGCCAGCAGCAGGTCGCGGTCATGGAAGTTGTAGTCGTCACCCCAGTCGTAATAGTCGTCCTGGTAGTTGCGGCCTCCGGTGATGCCGACTTCACCGTCGATCAGCAGCAGCTTGTTGTGCATGCGCCGATTGAGCTGGCGCCAGCAGCAGGCGGCGGCCACCGCATACATGGGCAGCGACAGGCGCGCGCGATCCAGCACCGGGTTGTACACGCGCAGGTCCAGGTTGGCGTGCAGCGACGACAGCGCCGCCAGCGTCTCCACCTTGCGCAGCGCCGCCAGCTGATCCACCAGGATGCGCACCTTCACGCCGCGAAACGCGGCAGCCTGCAGCTCGTCCAGCACCAGCTGGGCGGCATCGTCTTCATCGAAGATGTAAGTCTGCAGCTCGATGCTGCGCTGTGCGCTGCGGATCAAATGGATGCGCAGCAGCAAGGCATCCGGCGCGTCATCCAGAATCAGGGCGCGGTGGCGCGGCGCGGCGGGCGTGGAATCGGCCAGCGCCTGTCGTGCCATCGCCAGGACCGGTGAAGGCAGGCCGCAGGCATCGGCGCGTCTGCAATCCACCTGCGCGCTGCGCGCGCCGTGCGCGATGTGTTCGGCGACGTCGCGCTGCTGCGGCGACAAGGTGGCGCAGCCGCTGAGCAGCAGGGCGAGCAATCCCGCCAGCCAATGGCCGGGGGCGTGGCGCTTCATCGCTTCACGGCCACCAGAACTGGGACAGGCTCGCTGCGCCGGGTTCGATGGCCGCCGCCTCCGCAAAAGTCAGCACCGCGATCGCTGCCGGCGGCATGCCTCGGTAGTCGCCGGACTGCCCGCTGTGCAGCAGCGCGGCCAGCTGCTCCAGGCCGGGATTGTGGCCGACCAGCAGCAGGCGCCGCGCATCGTGATGCGCGTCCGCCAGCTCGGCCAACGTGCCCGGGCTGGCTTCGTAGATCGCGTCGGCTTCGCGCACGTCGCCGCAGCCAAGATCACCCAGCGCAGCCAGCGTCTGTTGCGTGCGCGCCGCCGGCGAGCACAGCACGCGATCGGGCTTCAGGCCGTGTTCGCGCAGCCAGTCGCCGGCCGCACGCGCCTCGTCCAGCCCGGTGGGGGAAAGTGCACGCGCAAGGTCGTCCTGCCCGGCGGCAGGCGGTTCGGCATGGGCGTGGCGGAGCAGGATCAGTTCGCGCATTGGACTTCCTTTGTCAGCAGGGCGTGGATTTCAGTGCATGCAGGCAGGGTACACGCGACGCCATGGCACTGCATGCCATGGTCACCCCGGAAAGCGTCTGGCAACGTGCTGGAGCAAACGCGCGCTGGCGGTCTGGATGTCGGTCGCCAGTGGCAGGACCGCCGACCAGTCGCCGCTGCGCCCCGCCGCCTCCAGTGCGGCGGCGGCGGTGGCCAGCTGCTCGGCGCCGACGATCTTCGCGGCACCCTTCATCTTGTGCGCCTGGCGCGTGAGTTCGGGCAGGTTGCCGGCCTCGCGCAGATGCTCCAGCTCGGCCAGATCGCTGCGGGTGGACCCCAGGAAATCCTCCAGCAGCAGCCGGGTCTGCTCGGGATCGTTGCCGGTCAGCGGGCCCAGAATGTTCTCATCCAGGATGGCACCATCCACACCTCCGCCCAGCTCCGGTGCTGTTTCACTTGCCGTGGATTGCGCATTGTTGGCCACCTGCAACAGCGCGCCATCCTCCACCGACATGCCGCCGTCGCCGGCGGTATGCGGCAGCCAGCGCTGCAGGCTGGCGCCGAGGCTGGCGATGCTGACCGGCTTGGTCAGGTAATCGTCCATGCCGGCCGCCAGGCAGCGCTCCGCCTCACCCTTCAGCGCCGAAGCGGTCAGCGCGACAATGGGCGTGCGCGGCAATCCGGCACGACCTTCTTCCTCGCGGATCGCGCGCGCCAACTGGTAGCCATCCAGCCGCGGCATGTGCACGTCGGACAGCAGCAGTGCGTAGCGCCCGCTGCGCCAGCGCTGCAGCCCTTCCATGCCATCTTCCGCAGTCTCCGAGGCATAGCCGGCCAATGCCAACTGCCGCTGGATCACCTGCCTGTTGGTGGCGTGATCGTCCACCAGCAGCACCAGGCTGCGCTCACGCTCGGCGTCGGCCACCGACGGCAGCCGGCGCGGCACGAAGCCGGGCATCTGCTTGCCGGGCGACAGCCTGTCCGGCAGCGCATTTTCCGGCGCGCGCTGCAGCGTCACCTGCAAGCGCATGCTGGTGCCCTTGCCCGGGGTGGAATCCATTTCGATGCTGCCGCCCATCAATTCGGCGATGCGCCGACTGATGGCCAGCCCCAGCCCGGTGCCGCCGAAACGGCGGGTGGTGTCCGCCTCCGCTTGTGCGAATGGCTGGAACAGGCGCGCCTGCGCCCGCGCGCTGATGCCGATGCCGGTATCGGTGACGCGCAGCACCAGCGCATCGCTGCCCAGCGCGCCGTCGCCGGGGTCGTGCCGCACGACGTCCACCGCCGCGACCACGCCGCCGCGCTCGGTGAACTTGATCGCGTTCGACAGGAAATTGCCGATCACCTGGCGCAACCGCACCGGGTCTGCAACGTGCGCGGGCGCCAGCTGCGGATCGATCTCGCAGGTCAGCGCCAGCCCTTTGCTGGAGGCCGAGCCCGCGTAGTTGGCCACCACGCTGCGCAGCAGGTCCGCAAGCGCGGTCGGCATCGGCTCAAGTTCCATCTTGCCGGCCTCGATCTTGGAGAAGTCGAGGATGTCGCCGATGATCCGCAGCAGCGTTTCCGCCGATGCCTGGATGATGTTCAGCGAGCGTCGCTGCTCGCCGTCCAGCCGGGTGTGCCCCAGCACTTCGATCATCCCGGTGACGCCGATCATCGGGGTGCGGATCTCGTGGCTCATCGCCGCGAGGAAGGCGCTCTTGGCATGGTTGGCTTCGCGCGCGCGCGCTTCGCTGTCGCGCAGCGCGCGCTCCAGGCGCTTCAGGTGGGTCAGGTCGGTGGCCACCGCCAGCAAGCCGACGGCGCCCCCGGCGGCGTCGCGCATCGCCGACAGCGCCAGCAACACCGGCAGGGTGCGCCCACGCTTGTGGCGCAGGGCGAACTCGCGCGGCGGCTCGCGGTGGCGGGCCAGCTCGCGCAGCGCCGTCCAGTCGGGCAGCACGGTGTGCCCGTAGGCTTCGCTGAGTCCACGCGCCAGCGCGCCAAGCGCCTCGGGGTCGAGGATCGTGTCCAGCGTTTCCCGCCCCAGCAACGAGCCCGCCGGCCAGCCCAGCAGCTTTTCCGCAAACGGGTTGACCTGCGAGAACACGCCCTCGTCATCCACCGCGAAGATCGCCGTCTGCGCCGCTTCCAGCAGCAGCCGCTGGAACTGCTCGCGACGCTCCAGCGCAACCCGCACGCGCTCGTTGCGCGACAGCTGATCGTTCAACTGGCCTTCGATCCGGCGCACGTGCTCGCGCATGCCCAGAAAGCTGTCCATCACCTCGCCCAACTCGCCGCGCGGGAGATAACTCGGCTGTGCGGTGTAATCGTGCTGGGCCATGCCGCGCGCCAACCGGGTCAGGCTTTCCACGCCGCGATAGCCGTTGCGCAGGATGCGCCGCCCGAAGATCACCACCAGCACCAGGCAGAGCAGCGAGAGGCCAACCCGCAGCCTGCCAATCCACACGTTGCGCAGCTGTTCGGCATGCACCAGCGCTGCCGCGCGAACCTGGCCCCGCGCACCGATTCGCTCCAGCCGCTGCACCAGCGGGTCCACCGATGGATACAGGTCGCGGTCGGCGAACCGGCCCAGCGCCAGGATGTCGCGTTGCTGCAGGATTTGCCTGAGATTGGCCATCGCTGCGTCGGCGCGCGGGCGAACCAGAAGTGCCTGCTGCAACAAGGCACGGCTCTCGTCGTCCAGCGGCATCGCCTGCAGCGCCGCCCATTCCTTCGCCGAATTCGCCTGTGCCCGGGCGATCACGCGCTCCGCCTGGCTCCAGGAGATCAGGTAATTGCGGGTGCGGAACGTGGTGTCCACCACGTCTTGTTCGTAGGCATTGGACAACTGGCGAATGTTGCGCATGCCGGCCAGCACGTCGTCCTGCATCGCCGCCATCGTGCGCTGCGCGTAATACTGACCGACCTGGTCGATCGCCAGCACCAGAAAACCGGTCAGCAGGAAGGCGCCAAACAGGCCCAGCAGCTGGTGGCGGATGCCGAGCCGGGCAGGATCCAGGCGCATGGGTCGCTCAGTGCACCGGGCGCCGCCAGCGCGCGACCGCTGCCGGCAGTTCGCTGCCTGGCACCGGACGCCCGATCAACCATCCCTGGGCAATGGTGCAGCCCAGCTCGGCCAGCAGCTGCCAGTCTTCGATGGTCTCCACGCCCTCCGCCACGGTGTTCAAATGCAGCTTGCGGGCCAGATCCAGACTGGCTTCCACCATCGCGCGCTTGCGCGGCTGCGAGTGCGCGGAAAACACGAATTCCTTGTCGATCTTCAATTCGGTGAACGGCACCTGGGCAAGCTGCGCCAGCGAGGAATAGCCGGTACCGAAATCATCAATCGACAGGCCAAAGCCCTTCAAGCGCAGCCGCGCCAGTACGCCCAGCCCGCGCGCGGCATCCGTCATCAGCGAACTTTCGGTGATCTCCAGCACCACGTCCTCCGGCAGCAATCCGTGGTTTTCCACGATGGACTGGTAGCGATCCGCCGCCGCCGGATCCGCCAGCGCCAGCGGCGACACGTTGACCGACAGCTTCAGGCGCATGCCCTCGCGCTGCCAGTGCTGCAGCCACTGGCAACCCTGATCCAGCATGCATTCGGTCAATTCAGCGGCCAGCCCCTCGCGCTCCAGCACCGGCACGAACAACATCGGCCGCACCACGCTGCCATCGCTGCGCTCCCAGCGGGCCAGGGCTTCGACGGCCACCACCTTGCCATTGGCGAACTCCACCTGCGGCTGGAACCACGGCACCACTTCCCGCTTGCGCAGGCCGTTCGCCAGTTCCTCGGTACTGAAATCGGCCTCGCTGGATTCCGGCACCTCGCCCACGCTCTCGCCATAGCGCGACAGCACCGCTTCCAGCTTGTCGCGGGTCAGCGGCTTCTCCACGCTGCCCAGCACGCGCAGGCCATAGGCGCGCGCCATCGTTTGCACCGTGTTGAGCAGCGCCGGATCCAGCGCGCTGACCACCACCACCGCGCGGGCCAAATGCTCCTGCGCGATCAGGCCGATGCATTCGATGCCATCCATGCCCGGCATGTCCAAGTCCACCAGCACCACGTCCGGCGGCGCGCCCTGCTGGCGCAGCAGCGCCAGCGCAAGCAGCCCATCGGCGCCTTCCAGCACATGCTCAACGCCCAGCTCGGCGAGCAGGCGCACTGCGATACGGCGCTGGAAGCCGTGATCTTCGACCACCACGATCTGCAGTTCTGACAAGCTCATGCCATCTCCCCGGATGCATGCGGCATCCAGTTAGCCTACCCCAGCGCAGGCCATGCGTGGGGATGCCGGCCGTGCAACAGGTCACGAAAGCGAAGCCGGGCTTCCCAGCCGCGGTCGCAGCTCCCGGTGGCCCCGTGATCGGTCAGCGCGGCAGCAGCGTCAACCGATCCAGCACCCACATCGCCGGCCGGGTGTCGCCGGTGAACCACAGGCAGAGGTCGGCATCGGCAGGCGCGTCGTGCAGCGGTGCGCGCAGGGTCACGAAGCCATCGGGATCAGGTTGCGCCGGCATCGGCAGGCTGGCCAGCCGCGGGCCGTCGCAGCCTGCGTGCAGTTCCAGTTCGCCGTGCGCGGTGCTGGCCGGCTTGAACGTGCGGTGCGGCTCATCGTGGGCGAGCTGGAAGAAATACGGGATGCGCCCGGCGCGCACCTCGACCGCGCCGATGGCGGCCAGCGGCGCCCGCTTCCACAGCCAGCAGGGATTGAAGATGTCCACGTTGAAGATCGCACGGTCACCGAGGCGCGGGCCGTCGTCCTCCAGCCGCAGCATCAGCTGGCCGGTGCACATCGCCAGCTCCTCGTCGCTGCGGGTGAGCAGGCTGGCCGACGTCATCTCGCGGACGACCGGCGGTGCCAGCGGCCTGCCGTTGAAATACGCCTGTGCCTGCAGCGTCACCGGCAACGCCAGCCGCAGCGGCCTGGCATAGATCGGCGAACCGGCGTTGGGTGGGTTGCCATCGGTGGTGTAACGCACCTCGTAGCCCAATGGCTGGCTGATCGCCTCTTCCACCGTGCCCGCGCGCGGCGATGCCAGCGGTGCCAGCTGCGGCTGGAACGGGGTGCGTGCGTAGGCGATCCCCGCCTGCGACCAGCGCGGCAACATCGCCGGCAGGCGGGTGAGGAAGTCCCGGTAATCGCGCCTGCCCGGCGGCGACCATGCCACTTCCGCCAGCGCGGCGATGCGCGGAAACAGCGCATGCTGCACGCGCGCGGCGTTGCGCATGTGCTCGGTCCACAGGTTTGCCTGCACGCCAAGGATGTGCGTCGCCTGCCGTGCATCCAGCGCCTTCGGCACCGGCTCGAACGCATACACCTGTTCCAGCGAAATGGTGGCCGGGCGCCCCGGCGGCTCGTCGCCCGAGGTGGTCTGCAAATAGTCCAGGTAGAGATCGCCAGACGGGCTCATCACCACGTCATGGCCCTTCTTCGCGGCGTCGATGCCGCCCTCGATGCCGCGCCACGACATCACCGTGGCCGACGGCGGCAGTTCGCCCATCAGGATTTCATCCCAACCCAGCAGGCGCTTGCCGCGTGCGGCCAGCGCGCGCTCCAGGCGCGCCACCATCCACGCCTGCAAGCCTTCCTCACCGTCCACGCCCAGTTCGCGGATGCGCGCCTGCATCTTCCTTGATGCCTTCCACTGGTCTTTCACCGCTTCGTCGCCGCCGATGTGGACGAACGTGCCCGGGAACAGCCGCGCCACCTGCGCCAGCACGTCCTCGAGGAAGCGCATGGTCGCTTCGTCGGCGTTGAACAGGTTGACGTTGACGCCCCATTCGTTCGACACCGCGAGCGGCTGCCCGGACACGCCCAATTGCGGGTAGGCCGCGATCGCGGCAGTGGCGTGGCCGGGGATGTCCACCTCCGGCACGACGTCGATGTGGCGCGCGGCGGCATAGGCCACCACCTCGCGGATCTGCGCCTCGGTGTAGAAGCCGCAGTACGGCGCCGGCTTGCCGGTGGCCGCATCGATGCCGCCGTCGCCCGCGGGCAGGCGGCAGCTGCCCACCGTGGTCAGCTTCGGCCAGCCCGGCACCGGGAAGCGCCAGCCCTGGTCGTCGGTCAGGTGCCAATGGAAGACGTCCAGCTTGAGCTGCGCCATCGCGTCGAGCAGGCGCTTGATCTCGTCCACCGACTGGACGTGCCGCGCCGAGTCCAGCATCACCCCGCGCCAGGCAAACCGTGGCGCATCGTCGATATGCAAGGCGGGCAGGCGCACGCTGCGCGCCGTCATCCCGCCCGACGTGAGCAGCTGCGCCAGCGTCACCGCGCCGTAGTACAGGCCCTTGGCATCGCCGGCGTACACCCGCACGCCGCGTTCGTCGATGTCGATGCTGTAGGCGTCCGGCGACGCCCACGCACGCGAAGCATCAAGCGCGAACACGATGTTGCCCGTGCGGCTGCCCTCCTTGGCCAGATCCAGCGGCAGCGCCAATCCACCACCCAGCATGGCCTTGAACTGCCGTCCGACGGCGCGCACGGCGGCGCCATCGCCCGCGCGCAAAGGCGTGTGCGCGTTGACCACGAAACTGCCGCCGGTCAGCCGCATCTGCGCCGGTTGCGGCAACAGGCGCGGTTGCACGACCGCATCCGCGGCAGCCGCGGCCTGGAGGCCGGCACTGCCAACGGGGCCGCGACAGGCCGCCGTCAACAGGCACAGCGCAACGGCGGCAACGGGCAGGCAGATCGCGCGACGTGTCTTCATGTGGATTCCCTTGTGCGCTGGAGGCTTGCATCCTCCATCAAAAAAGCGGGGCCCGGAACGGGCCCCGAGGGGAGGGTTACGCCATTGGAACGTCGTGCTCAGAACTTCAGGTGCGCGTTGAGGTAGTACTGCCGGCCATTGCTGTAGAACGCGGTGGGAATCGCTGCATTCTGGTAGTACTTGTAGGTCGGGTTGTTGAGATTGAGCGCATCCAGGCTGAAGCTCAGCCAGTCGGTTGCCTTGTAGCTGAGCGATGCCGAGACCGTGCCGAAATCGTCCTGATAGTAGGGATTGGCGCCGGACAGCCCGATCAGGAAGGCCGAGCGATAGGTGTAGCTCACGCGTGCACCGAAGGTGTCGTTCTCGAAATAGGCACCCACGTTGTAGGTGTTCTTCGAGGTGCCCAGCAGGTGATGGCTGCCATCGGCCCAGGTATGCGCGGCACTGCCATCGGCATAGGTGTAGTTGGCGTTGATGCCGAAGTTGTCGCCGATCGGCTGCTCGTAGGAAAGCTCCAGCCCGGTCACCTTGCCATTGGCGTTGACCGGTACCGCCACGTTATAGGCCTCGAGCTGGTGGGTCAGCTCGCTGAACAGCATCTGCGTCTCGGTGCCGAAGGCCACGAAATCCTTCAGATTCATCGAGTACGCCGCCACCGACACCAGGCCGCGTGGCATGAAGTACCACTCCAGGCTGGCGTCGAAGTTGGTGGACAACACCGGCTTCAGATGCGGGTTGCCGCCGCCGCCAGTCTTGTTCAGGTCCGAGCCCCAGCTGGATGCGCCCAGCGCGGAATAGTCGGGCAGGGTCTGGGTTTGCGACGCGGCAAAGCGGAACAACAGGTCATCGGTGAGCTTGAACTTCAGGTTGGCGCTTGGCAGTACGCGACTGACCTTGTTGTTCGTGTACATCCGCTTCCACATGCCGAACAGGCTTTGCACGTCTGCATTGGCGGCATTGCTGACCGACTGGTACGTGTTCACGTCCTGATCGATGTTGACGTAGCGCAGGCCGACGTTGCCGCTCCACCTGTCGCCTTCGAAATTGGCCTGCACGTAGGCGGCAAAGTTCTTCTCGCCGACCTTCCATTCACCTCCGAAATTGTGGCGCCCGGTGGGGCCGTCGTTGTTCGATAGCCACGTGGAATTGGCCAGGATCGCCTGCTTCATCGCATCGGTGGTGAAGTACCACAAATCGCGCGGGAAATTGCCGCCGATCCCGCTGGCAAAATCGCTTGGATACGCTGCAGTAGCACCGTTCTGCAGCGCCGGCCAGATGTTGCCTGGGCTGGCGCCCTCCGGCGACAGTGCCTCGCGCGTGTGGTCGGCGTAACGCGCGCCGAAGTCCAGCGAGCTGAGCGCGCCGCCATTGAAGTAGCGGCTGAAATCAAGATTGACCCAGTGCTCCTTGTCCTTGCCCGTCACCTGCTGGTTGCCCCAGGTGCCGAAACCGGTGACGCCGCTCGGGGTGATGTTGCCACCCACGCTCCAATCCACGGGCGCATCAATGCCATGCGTGTTCCAGCTGGCGCCGCCACCATGCGCCAGCGTCACTTCGGCGATGAACTGGCGCTCGGTGGAACCGGTACCGCTGGTGGCGCCCGCCTGGAACCTGGCGTTGAAGTCCTCGTTGATCTGCCAATCGGCATCGAAGGTGACGTAGCTGGACTTGGCCACGGCCTCGCGCGAGATCATGTCGTAAACGGCGTAGTCCTTGTTCGGATCGCCCGCATAGGTGGCGCTGACCAACACCCCATCCTTGACCACATACCCCGGATTGGGCGACTGGCTGGCGGCGAAGTTGCCGCCCCACAGCATGAAGTTGCGGTTGTAGTTGTCGGCTTTCAGCTTCGAACTGAAGCCGTTCAAACCGAGGGTGAGGTTGTCGGCCGGCTTGAACTGCAGCTCGATCAAGCCTCCGGTGCGGTCGCGGGTCTGTTCGAACAAGGTGGAGCCCAACAGGCCAGGGGCCCACACATTGGCCAGGTCCGGATGCGCGAGCGCCGCCACGCTGGTCGGGCTGATCTGGAAGAAGCCGCCCGGAATTTCCTGGGCCTGGCGGCTCAGCGAACGCTTTTGCCTGAACGCCTGCACCATCACGCCGAAGGTGCTGTCGGTGTTGCGATAGTTGAACAGCGCTGCCAGCTGCGGGTCGTTGGCACCGGCATTGTCCGAACGCACCAACCCGGCGCTGCCTTCAAGCGTGAGCTCCTTGGCGAACTCCAGCGGCTTGCGGGTGATGATGTTGACCGTGCCGGTGGTGCCGCCATCCTGCAGCTTGGCTTCCGATGACTTGTGCACTTCCACCGAGCGCACCAATTCCGATGGCAGCAGGGTGTAGCTGACGCTGCGGCCCACGGTGCCGCCCTGGCTGAGCACGAACCAGTCGGCGCTGCCAACGGTGTGACCGTTGATCAGGGTCTGGGTCAGGCTGGGGCTGGTGCCGCGCAGGCTGACGCGATCGGCTTCGTCGAAGCCGCCTTCATCGGCGCTGGACGAACTGATGTTGACGCCCGGCAGGCGCTGCAGGGTGTCGGCGACGTTGTGCGCCGGCAGCTTTCCGACATCCTCGGCGGTCACCACTTCCACATGGGAATTGGCTTCGCGCTTCACGTCCAGCGACTTTTCCTGTGCGCCGCGAATACCGGTCACCACCACGGCGTCGAGGTCCTTGGCTCTCTGGTCGGCAGGCTTCTGATCCTGCGCGTGGACAGTTCCAGCCATGCCAAGCACGGCCACGATACTGAGCGTCAATACGTTCTTGCGGACTTGCATTGCTGGTTCTCCAGGGCTGTTGTGGCGTCCGGCCCCGCCTTTCATCGGGTCTTTCGCCGTTGGGTCGCGTTGTTGGGTCAGGTTGCTGGCTGCGGTTCGGTCTGGTCCCGGTGAAGACGTTGCTGCAGGTGTTGCAGGTACCAGCTCGCCGCACCGAGGACGCCGAGCCTTTCGTTTTCGACCAACCGCACCGGCACCCGCTCCAGCACGGCGCGCATCGCGCCCTTGTTGGTCAGGCGCGCGCGGAATTCGCTGCGCGGCAGGAAGTCCGCGATCTGCGGCACGATCCCCCCGGCGACATACACGCTGCGGGCGCTGGCGATCATCGCGAGGTCGCCAATCACGCTGCCCAACAGCGCGCAGAACGTCAGCACGGCTTCCAATGCAACCGGTTCGCCCAGGCGCGCGGCCTGGGTAATCGCCGACGGCGCCTGCAGCGGCGCCTGCAATGGCGTGCCGCGCAGCTCGCACAGCGCCTGATGGATGTTCGCCAAGCCAGGGCCGGACAGCAGGTGTTCGGTGCAAACGTGCGCATGGCCGCGCCGCCGCAACCAGCGCAGGATGTCGATCTCGCGCTCGTCACCGGGCGCGAACGCGACCATGCCGGCCTCGGTAGGCAGCACCACCACGCCGGCATCGTGCGGAATGCAGATGGCCGCACCCAGGCCGGTACCGGGGCCCACCACCAGCGCCGGGCCGGGCTCGCCATCGGCCACGCCGGGGGTCAACAGGCGGCAATCGGCTGGCGCCAGTCGGCCGCTGCCGTGCGCGGCGGCGGCAAAATCGTTGACCACGTGCAGCTCGCGCAGATGCAGCTGGCGGCGCAGCTCGGCCAAGGAGATCCGCCACGGCAGGTTGGAATTGATGACCTCGTCGTCCAGCACCACGCCGGCGCTGGCGATGACCATGCACTCGATGCCTTCGCGCGCCGGATGATCGGCCACGAACTCGGCCAGGATCTCGCCCAGCCCGGGATAGTCGGCGCAGGGATAGCGACGCCAGGACAACACCCGGATGCCGCCGTCGGGCTCGGCACGCACCACCGAGACCCGGGCACTGGTGCCGCCCACGTCGGCGGCAATGAAGCAGCCGCCGGGCACAGGCGCGCGCGCCGGCGCGCACCACGGCCGGGCCGCAGTCGCCATCGCATCGCTCGCCATGCTCGCCCCCTCACCCATGCCCGTCTTCCCCTCGTGCAGGAGGTCGACTTTGCACATGGATGACATCGTTGTCAACACTCTTTCGCGGATTCGTCCGCTGCCGAATCCGTCTGTGCCAATGCCTTTTTTTCATGCTGCAGCGAAGCATTGGCGCTACCCAATAGCCTATCCAGACAGCTGGCACGCTGGGAACACGGCGCAGATGTTCTGACTTTTCAAGACACCGTTGCACCTTTTCTTGTCCTGTGCGTCAATCAGATTGTCGCGCGATACAAAATTTGGCCATCACCGCCCCGGATCCGGAGACCAGACCCTCATGTCCACGTTGTCTACCGCTGCTGCGCCGCGCCCGCATTACGGCGCCATCGCCATCGTTGGCGCGCTGTTCTTCATCTTCGGCTTCGTGACCTGGCTCAACGGCCCACTGATCCAGTTCGCCAAGCTGGCGTTTGACGTCAGCGACAGTCTGGCCTTCCTGATTCCCTTCGCGTTCTACATTTCCTACTTCTGCCTGGCGCTGCCGTCGTCCAGCATCCTGCGCAAGACCGGGATGAAGAAGGGCATGGCACTGGGGCTGTTTGCGATGGCCATCGGCGCACTGGTGTTCGGCCAATACACCACGGGCCGCGTGTTTGCCGGTGCGGTGGTCGGCATCTTCATCATGGGCGCCGGCCTGGCGCTGCTGCAGACCGCATCCAACCCCTACATCAGCATCCTTGGGCCAATCGAGGGCGCGGCCCAGCGCATTGCCCTCATGGGCATCTGCAACAAGCTGGCGGGCATGGCCGCGCCATTGGTGATCGGGGCACTGGTGATGCACGGCCTGGGCGATTTGAGCGCACAGGTGGACGCCGCCGACCCGCGCACCCGCGAGCACCTGCTCGACGCATTCGCCGCACGCATCCATGACCCCTACATGCTGATGGCCGCGCTGTTGGCGCTGCTGGCGGCCGGCATCCTGTTTTCGCCCCTGCCCGAGCTGCGCGCCGAGGATGCCAACCGCGAAACCGACGGCAAGCCCGCGCGCGCCAGCCTCCTGCAATATCCGCACGTGTGGCTGGGCGCGCTTTGCATCTTCGTTTACGTGGGCGCCGAGGTCATGGCCGGCGACGCCATCGGCACCTATGGTGCCGGCTTCAGCCTGCCGCTGGATCAAACGAAATTCTTCACCTCCTTCACCCTGGGCGCGATGCTGGTCGGCTATCTGGTGGGCCTGGCGCTGATCCCGCGACATGTTTCGCAAGAGCGCTGGCTGGCGGTGTCTGCGGTGCTGGGCGTGGCACTCACGCTGGCCGCGTTCGCCACCCACGGCATCGCTTCGGTGGCGTGCGTGGCAGCGCTGGGGTTTGCCAACGCAATGATGTGGCCGGCGATTTTCCCGCTCGCGATCCAGGGCCTGGGCCGCTACACCGAGCAGGGCTCGGCGCTGCTGATCATGGGGATTTCCGGCGGCGCGATCGTGCCGCAACTCTTCGTGCACCTGAAACAGGTGCTGGATTTCCAGCTGGTGTTCCTGCTGCTGATGGTGCCCTGTTACCTGTATATCCTGTACTTCGCCACCCGCGGCCATCGCGTGGGGCGCTGAATCCACTTCCCCGGGAACACCGTGCGCAAGCCCACCATCAAGGACGTTGCCGCCCGCGCCGAGGTCTCGCTGAAGACCGTTTCGCGCGTCATCAACGATGAAGCCGGCGTCCACGCTCGCACCCGCGAACAGGTTCGCAAGGCGATCGCCGACCTGGACTACCGGCCGGATCCCTCCGCCCGCAGCCTGCGCAGCGCGCAGTCGTACGCGCTTGGGCTGCTGTACGACAATCCCAATCCGTACTATGTCATCGCGATGCAAAACGGCGTGTTGTCGGTGTGTCGCGAAACCGGCTACGGCCTGCAGATCCATCCCTGCGACGCGTCGTCGCCGGACCTCGCCAACGACATCATCGCGCTGGTGCGCAACGCGCGGCTGGCCGGCATCGTGCTGGCACCGCCGATGTCGGAACAGCAGGCACTGGTGGATACGCTGCGCGCCAACGGCATCCGCCTGGTGCGCATCGTGTCGGCTTCGCGCGCGCCGCAGGATGGCAGCGCCTGCATTTTCGTGGACGACCGCGACGCCGCCTACGCGATCACCGAGCACCTGATCCAGCTTGGCCACCAGCGCGTCGGGTTCCTGTGGGGCGGCAAGTCGCACGGCTCGTCGTGGGAGCGCTTCAAGGGCTACGAAGACGCACTGCGCGATTACGGCATCGAGCCCGACCCGGCGCTGGTCGTGGAAGGCGACTACAGTTTCGACGACGGCTTCCGTGGCGCGCGCCGCTTGCTGGCGCTGCCCAATCGACCGACCGCCATCTTCGGCAGCAACGATGAAATCGCCGCCGGCGTGCTGGCGGCGGCGCGTTCCGGCGGGCTCAACGTGCCCTACGACCTGTCCATCGCCGGCTTCGAAGACAGCCCGTTCTCGAAGCAGAGCTGGCCTGCGCTGACGACCGCGAAGCAGGCCACCGAAGACATCGCGCGCCGCGCCACCCGACGCCTGCTGGAAGACCTCCGCGACCAGCCGGTTTCAGCGCTGGCAAACGAAGGATTCAGCCCGGAACTGGTGGTGCGCGGCTCCACCGCGCCGCCGCGGCCGGGCGCCTGACGTCCACCCTGCACCACATTCCCACCCCCATCACCACGGATCGCCCCCCATGCCATCCCCCGACAGCACCTGGATGCACGCCGAAGCCGCCGAGGCGGCCGCTGCCGTTGCCCGCCAGTTCGCCGCCAATGCACCGATCATCGACACCCTCGTCGAGCACCTGCGCACGCATCCGCCACGCTTCATCGTCACCTGCGCGCGCGGCAGCTCCGACCATGCCGCCACCTATGGCAAATACCTGTTCGAAACCGAACTGGGCTTGGTCACCGCGTCGGCCTCACCCTCGGTGGGCTCGGTGTATGCCGTGCAGCCGAAGATGGATGGTGCGCTGTTCGTCGCCATTTCGCAGTCGGGCAAGAGCCCCGACCTGCTGCGCAACGCGGAGATCGCCAAGGCCGCCGGCGCGCATGTGCTGGCGTTGGTGAACGTGGCCGACTCGCCATTGGCCAGACTCGCGCACACCGTGCTGCCGCTGCACGCCGGCCCCGAAAACAGCGTGGCGGCGACCAAGAGCTATCTGTGCTCGCTGGCCGCGCTGCTGCAGCTCACCGCGCGCTGGAGCGGCGACGGCAAGCTGCTGGCGGCGGTGGATGCGCTGCCGGAGGCGATGCGTGCGGCCTGGGCACAGGACTGGTCGGCGCTGACCTCGGGGCTGCGCCTGGCGCGACACCTGTTCGTGCTGGGGCGTGGCTTGGGGTTGGGCGCGGCGCAGGAAGCCGCGCTGAAATTCAAGGAAACCTGCGGCCTGCATGCCGAGGCATTTTCATCGGCGGAAGTGAAGCATGGGCCGATGGCCATCGTCGGCCCCGACTTCCCGGTACTGGTCTTCGCACAGGACGATGACATCGGCGCCGGGACGGCCGACGTGGCACGGGAGTTTCGCGGACGCGGCGCGCCCGTCTGGCTGGCGCGTCCCGGCACGGCCGGTGCCGGCGTGCTGCCGCTGCCGCCTTCGCCGCATCCGGCCTGCACGCCGATCCTCACCGTGCAGGCGTTCTACGCAGCCGCCAACGCCCTGTCGCTGGCGCGCGGCTTCGATCCGGATGTGCCGCCGCATCTGAACAAGGTGACGGAGACGGTGTGATCCATTCTCCTCCCCTACGCTGCATGAGTAAGGAGGGGCGATGCTGTGCTCCTCCCCTTTCACCGCAGGCGAAGGGGGAGGTTGGGAGGGGGTTGGTTTTTGATTCCTTCCGAACAGCACCCCTCCCCAACCCTCCCCTTCGCTGCGCGAAAGGGAGGGAGGCCCGCAGGAGCGCCACCGCATGACCACCCGCATCTTCCACAACGGCCATGTCCTGACCGACCGCGGCTTCGAGCGCGACGCCTGCGTGCTGGTCGAAGACGGCCACATCGTCGCCGTGTTGCACGGCGCACCGCCGGCAGCGGGCCGGCACATCGACCTGCAGGGTGGCTATCTGGCACCCGGTTTCATCGATGTCCAGGTCAACGGCGGCGGCGGCGTGCTGTTCAACAACCACGCCTCGGTGGACGGCATCGCGGCCATCGGCCGCGCGCACCGCCGGTTCGGCACCACGGGCTTCCTGCCGACCCTGATCAGCGATGCGCCGGAGATGATGCGGCGCGCGATCAGCGCCACCCGGGACGCCATCGCGCAGGGTATCCCCGGCGTGCTCGGCATCCATCTGGAAGGACCGTATCTGGCCGCCGCGCGCAAGGGCACCCACGACGCCGGCAAGTTCCGCGTCCCGGATGCCGATGACATCGCGCTGGCAACCGCGCTGGACAACGGCATCACCGTGATCACGCTGGCGCCCGAGCGCGTGCCGGTCGCCAGTATCCGGGCGATGGTCGAGCGCGGCGCAATCGTCTGCGCCGGGCATACCGCCGGCAGCTTCGACGAGCTCCGCGCCGGCCTGGATGCCGGGATCACCGGCTTCACCCACCTGTTCAACGCGATGACCCCGCTGCAGGGCCGCGAGCCTGGCGCGGTGGGCGCGGCACTGGACGATGCCGACAGCTGGTGCGGGATCATCGTGGACGGCGTGCACGTGCATCCGGCCTGCCTGCGCGTGGCGCTGGCCGCCAAGCCGCGCGGCAAGGTGTTGCTGGTCACCGACGCGATGCCGATGGTCGGCGCCGACGACCCCACCTTCAGCCTGTACGGGGAAACCATCGCCGCCGTGGACGGCGTGGTGCGCAATGCCGCCGGCGCGCTGGCCGGCTCCGCGCTGGACATGGCCAGCGCGGTACGCAACACGGTGCAATTGCTGCACCTGCCACTGGACGAAGCCTGCCGGATGGCGGCGCAGTACCCGGCGGAGTTCCTCGGCCTGGGCGGCGAACGGGGCCGCATCGCCCCCGGTTATCGCGCCGACCTGGTGCTGCTGGATGCGGCTCTCGACGTGCAAGCCACCTGGATCGGCGGCATCGGCTGATTCCGCCGCCGGCTCACCCCGCCTGCACGATCCGCAGCGGGTTGTCCCACTCCTTCAGCAACTCGGCCAGACGTGCGCGCGCCTTGTGCAGGTGCGCGTCCTTGACGTGGCCAAAGCCGCGGATGTGCTCCGGAATGCTGGCGATCTGCGCGGCCAGGTCCACGTTGCCGGCATCCAGTTTGTCCAACAGCGCGGTCACGGTTCGCACGTATTCCCCGATCAGGGCGCGTTCGCCGCGACGCTCGGCGGTATAGCCGAACACGTCCAGCGGCGTACCGCGCAAGCGGCGCAGCTTGGCCAGTACGCGGAATGCGGTGAACACCCACGGGCCGTATTCCTTCTTCTGCAGCTGGCCCTGCGCATTCTTTCTCGCCAGCAGCGGCGGGGCGAGATGGAAGTGCAGTTTGTAATCGCCTTCGAACTGCGCTTGCAGCGTCCTGCGGAAATCGCCGCTGGTGTAGAGGCGGGCCACTTCGTATTCGTCCTTGTAGGCCATCAGCTTGAAGAAGTAGCGCGCCACCGCTTCCGACAGATCGGTGCTGCCCGGCGCCCGGGTCGCTTCCACGGCGCGCACCTTCGCCACGAAATCACGGTAGCGCCGGGCATAGCGCGCGCTCTGGTATTGGGTAAGGAATGCCACGCGGCGCGCGATGACTTCATCCAGTGAACGCGACAAGCGCGCATCATCCAGCGCGGCGAACGCGGCTTCGCCCGCATCCGATGCCGGTACGTGGCGCAGCTCATCCTCGCTGCGCAAGGCCACGGCGTGCGGGTTGAGGCCGGACTCGGCCGCTTCGTTGGCGGTGGCGCCCAGCAGCGGCAACACATGGCCGGCACGCTCGGCCGCCGTGGGCAGGTTGCGCACGATGCCGGCGGCATCCAGCACTGCCAGCATGTCCACCACCGCCAACCGGCCCCACGCGAACGCGGTCTTGTTCATCTCCACCGCCGCGCCGTTGAGCTCGATCGCCCGCAGCAGCGCATCCAGCGAGATCGGCACCAATCCCTGCTGCCAGGCATAGCCCAGCATGAACAGATTGGCCGCGATGGCATCGCCCATCAGCGCTGTCGCAATTTGGGTGGCGTCGATCTGCAGCGGCATGTCGCCGCCCAATGCCGTCGCCACCGCCTTGACGATGTCGGCCGCCGGGAACTCCATGTCCGGGCGCGTGGTGAACGTGCCCGGCATCGCCTGATAGGTATTCAGCACCACGGTGCTGCGCTGCGGGCGGATCTTGGACAGGGTCCAGTAGTCGTTGACCACCACCATGTCGCAGCCCAGCACCAGGTCCGCTTCCCCGGCGGCGATGCGCACGGCGTGGATGTCGTCCGGCGTCTTCGCGATGCGGATGTGGGTGGTGACCGCGCCGCCTTTCTGCGCCAGCCCGGTCTGGTCGAGCACGCTGGAACCCTTGCCTTCCAGATGCCCCGCCATGCCCAGCAAGGCACCGATCGTCACCACGCCGGTGCCGCCGACGCCGGTGATCAGGATGTTCCACGGCTGCGCCAGGTCGCTGACGATGCGCGGTGCCGGCAACGCGGCCAGGCGCGCACTGGCGTCGATTTTCCTGCCCTTGCGCGGCTTGCCGCCATGCACGGTGACGAAGCTGGGGCAGAAGCCCTCGACGCAGGAATAATCCTTGTTGCAATTGCTCTGGTCGATCTCGCGCTTGCGCCCGTATTCGGTGTCCTTGGGCAGCACGCTGACGCAGAAGCTCTTCGCACCGCAGTCGCCGCAACCTTCGCAGACCAGTGAATTCACCAGCACGCGCTTTTGCGGATCGACGATCTTGCCGCGCTTGCGGCGGCGGCGCTTTTCGGTGGCGCAGGTCTGGTCATAGATCAGGATGGACGTGCCCTTCACCTCGCGCAGCCTCTTCTGCACGGCGTCCAGGTCGCGGCGGTCATGGAAGCTCACGCCATTCGGGAAGATCGACGGGTCGGTCCACTTGTCGATGTCGTCGGACACCAGCGCGATGGTCTGCACGCCCTCGGCGCGCATCTGGTGGGCGATCTGCGGCACCGACAGCGTGCCGTCCACCGGCTGGCCGCCGGTCATCGCCACCGCGTCGTTGTAGAGGATCTTGTAGGTGATGTTGACGCCGACGGCGATGGCCTGGCGGATCGCCAGCGAGCCGCTGTGGAAATAGGTGCCGTCGCCGAGGTTCTGGAAGATGTGCGGCGTGTCGGTGAACGCCGCCTGGCCGGCCCACGTCACGCCTTCGCCGCCCATGTGGGTGAAAGTGTCGGTGCTGCGGTCCATCCACGTGACCATGTAGTGGCAGCCGATGCCGGCCTGCGCGCGGCTGCCTTCCGGCACCTTGGTTGACGTGTTGTGCGGGCAGCCGGAGCAGTAGTGCGGCACCCGCGGGAAGTTCGCGCGCGGCAGCGCCAGCTCGCCCTCCTTGTGCTCGATCCACTGCAGCACGTCGCGGATGTGCTGGCTGTCGTGGAAGCGCTGCACGCGCGCGGCGATCACGCTGGCGATGCGCGCCGGAGTCAGCTCGCCGGTGGACGGCAGGATCCACGTGCCGGTTTCGTCGTATTTGCCGACGATGGATGGCCGCTGGCCCTCGAAGTTGTAGAACAGCTCCTTCATCTGCGACTCGATGAAGGCGTGCTTTTCCTCGACCACCAGAATGTCTTGCAGCCCGCTGGCGAAGGCGCGAATGCCCTGCGGCTCCAACGGCCAGGTCATGCCGACCTTGTACACGCGGATGCCGAGGTCGCGGCAACTGGCCTCGTCCAGACCCAGGTACTCCAGGGCTTGCAGCACGTCCAGATGACTCTTTCCGGTGGTGACGATGCCGAGCCGCGCATCGGGCGAGTCGATGACCACGCGGTCGATGCGATTGGCACGTGCAAACGCCTGCGCCGCCTTTACCGCATACCGGTGCAGGCGCATTTCCTGCTCCAACGGCGGATCCGGCCAGCGGATGTTGAGCCCGCCCGGCGGCATCTCGAACTCGTCGTCGCCCGGCAGCACGATCTGCAGCGCATGTGGATCCACCTGCACCGAGGCCGAGGACTCCACCGTTTCGGCAATCGTCTTGAAACCCACCCAGCGCCCGGTGTAGCGGCTCATCGCCCAGCCCAGCAGGCCCATGTCGAGGATGTCCTGCACGCCGGCCGGGTTCAGCACCGGCATCATCGCGCTGACGAACTCGTGCTCGCTGCCGTGCGGCAGCGTGGAGCTGCGGCAGTTGTGGTCGTCGGCGGCCAGTGCCAGCACGCCGCCGTGTTTCGACGTGCCCGCCGCATTGGCATGCTTGAAGACGTCGCCGCAGCGATCCACGCCCGGCCCCTTGCCGTACCACATGCCGAACACGCCATCGTGCCTGGCGCCCGGGAACAGGCCTGGCTGCTGGGTGCCCCAGACCATCGTCGCACCCAGATCCTCGTTGAGGCCGGGGGTGAACTTCACCGACGCGCCTTCCAGATACGTCTTCGCCCGCCATAGCTCGAGGTCAAATCCACCCAGCGGGCTGCCCCGGTACCCGCTGACAAAGCCGGCGGTGTCCAGGCCCGCGCGCTCATCGCGCAGCTTCTGCATCAGCGGCAGCCGCACCAGCGCCTGCACGCCAGACAGGTAGATCCGGCCCTCGACGCGCCGGTACTTGTCCTCCAGCGTGTAGTCGGCGTCCAGCACGTCGTGGGTGAGCAGGGCCTTGGCGGATTCGGGTGAAGACAGTTCGGCGGTAGAGGTCATGTGGACTCCGATTACAGCGAAAACGCCGCCAGGCGGCGGCGTTCGAGCAAAGACTCGACATTTTAGCAGGCCGGCCGAACGGCCTTCCGCGACTCAGGAGCCAACCCGTCAGCACCGCGCCGATGGCCTGGAATCCCGCCACGAAAAACGGCCCGCTTGCGCGGGCCGTTCGTCGTCACGCGAGGGCGGTCATCAGATCGCCGGAACAACGCTCACGGCAGCCCATGCTGCATTCACCGCGTTGTACTGCGCGGAACCCGCACCGTACAGGTCCGTGGCGGCGCTGAGGGTTGCGGTGCGCGCGGCCGCGTAGTTGGTGCTGGAGGTCATGTACACCGTCAGCGCGCGGTACCAGATCGCGCCAGCGGCGGTGCGGCCGATCCCGGTCAGGGCGGTATTGCCGTTGCACACCAGCGACGCCGGGGTCAGGTTGGCCCAGGTACCGGCACCAAACCCGGCCGGCACCACCGCGCCTTCCGCCAGCAGGTAGTAGAAGTGGTTGGCCACGCCCGAGCTGTAGTGCACGTCGAGACTTCCGATGCTGCCGGTGTAGCAATCCGGCGAGCGGCCGTCCAGGCTGGGCTTGAACATCCAGCGGATCGCCTTGCTCATGTCGGCGTTGTTCGGGAACAGCTTCTCGCCCATCACGTAGTTGGGCGCATTGTTCGGGTTGTTGGCGTAGTACTCGACCATCGTGCCGAAGATGTCCGAGTTGGCTTCGTTCAGGCCACCGGATTCACCGCTGTACACCAGCTTGGCCGTGCGGCTGGTCACGCCATGCGACATTTCGTGACCGGCCACGTCCATCGCCACCAGCGGCAGGATGCTGGCACCGTTGTCGCCATCGCCGAAGGTCATGCAGAAGCACGAATCGCTCCAGAACGCATTCTGGTAGTTGCGGCCGTAATGCACGCGGCTGATGGCGCCCACGCCATCGTTGGCGATGCCGTTGCGACCATGCTGGGTCTTGTAGTAATCCCAGGTCATGGCGATGCCGTAATGGGCATCGGCGGCCACGGTCTGCGAATTGCTGATCAGGTTGTTGCCCCAGACGTTGGTGCTGCCGCTGTACACCGCACCCATGCCGGAGGTCTTCATCGACATGTTGTGGGTGGCACCGCCGCCGCGAGTCATGTCCACCATCTGGTAGCTGCTGCCGCACTTGGTGGTGTTCAGCACCACGTCACCCACGGCCATGGTCTTGCCGGTACCCGCAACCGAGGTGGCGCCGACGCAGCTGCCGCTGCCGCCCGGACCGGGCTTGGCGGTCTGCACGCTGTCCCACTGGTTCAGGATGCGACCATTGGTCGCGTCCACGAAGTAATGCATTTCGGTGGGGGTCTGGTCGGCCTTGATGCCGTTGAAGGTGACTTCATGCGCCAGCACCGGGGCGGTGCCCAGCGCGTAGATCACCATGCGCGAGCTGGGCGCACCGATGAACTTGCTGCCGAAATGGGCGCCGGCCGCCACGATGGCCTGGTCACGGCGCAGCTGCGGGCGCAGGCCCGGGCGTGCGGCGGTGGTCAGGGTTTCGCTGGTCCCCGCCAGCTTGCCATTGCGCGAATGCACGACAACGTCGCCGCCGATCATCGGCAGGCCGTTGTAGGTACGGTCGAAGCGCACGTGCTCGGTGCCATTGGCATCGACGATCACGTCGCGGGCGACGAACGCATCGGCGGCGGCGCGACGCACCAGCGACGCGTGGTTGCCGAGCAGGGCATCGGCGCGGGCAATCGCCGCAGACTTCGACGGCGCCGCCGCTTGGGCCGGGGCCGCAGCGAGGGCCAGCGTGGACGCAATAGCAAGAGACAACAGGCTAGCTTGTACTTTCATGGCGCGTTCTCCGTGATGATCAGGCTCGGCCATCGCCGTGCCGAGTTGGGTTGGGGCGGGTTTGTTGCGGGATGGCACGACGCCCCTTAGCCGCCAGCACCGGCCCCCTGATCGGAGCGGGCGGCAAAAGAGTGGCATTTTCAAAATACGACACGCGCAACTGCAGGCCACGCGGGGAATAACCGATGAACACGGCGTCGAAACCGGGTTCGACCGCGGCCTTGTAGGCGGCGGCAATCTTGGCGTTCTCGATTTCCAGCAGGATGCCCAGGCTTTCCGGACGCTTCAGCCCGGCGTTGAAGTCCTGCAGCACCTGCTTGCAGCGCTGGAAGAACGGCAGCTCCTGATGCTGCCCACGCAGCGGCTTGGCGAAGAACTGCCGGTAGTAGTAAGTCGGCTGGCGCAGGCGCGGCAAGATCTTCACCACGGCAGTGCCGACGCCGCACAGGGCGCCGCCCGCATCGCGCGCGATGCACACGACCTGCTGCGCGCGCTGCTCCGCTGCCGCCTCATCGACGATGGCCTTCTGCTCGCGCCAGAACGCCATCAGCTCCTGGGCAAGCTCGGGCGTGACCTGCTTCCAGACCGGGAGGATCTCGATCTTCACTTCTGCGCGCCCTTGGCTTGCGCCGCCTGCGGCGCCATCGCCTCGACCAGCTTGATGTATTCGGCGAATTCCAGCTTGCCGTTGGCATTGGCATCGAACCGCGCCAGTGGCGGCGCCGCCTTGCCGGCGTTCTTGATCAGCAGCAGATTGCCGTATTCACTGGCCTCGATGGCCCCGTCATGGTTGCCATCGATGGTCGCGAACTGCCGGCGCAGCGCCAACTGCGCCCTGGCGACGGCCTGCGCCTGTTCCCACCCGCTGCGGAACTCCACCAGCGACAACTGGCCATCGTTGTTCTTGTCCCAGGCCTTGAACATGTTGGCGGACGGATCCGCCGCAGGTGCCGCGGAATTTGCGGCCGGCGCGGCCGGCTTGGCTTGCGCGCGCAGCGCCTGTGCGGGCACCAGCACACCCAGGGCGAGCGCGGTTGTGGCGAGAATGCGGATCATGCTGCGGGCGCCTCCACCGGCAATTCGGATTCAAAGGTGATCAGGTCGCGGATTTCGTTGGTCCGCAGGCCGATCATCATCGGATGCTTCACGTTGGGCAGGAAGCTGATGTCGAAGATCTCGCTGATGTCGCCTTCGAAGCGGATCCAGTTCAGCACATCGCCATTGGTCAGCGAAATGATCTGCACGCCGCACCACGGATCGGCATCGCGCTTGCTCAGTTCGTCATCCAGCTGCAAGCCTTCGAAGCGCTGGTTGCGCGGCTTCGACAGTCCCACCGCCGCGACGTTGCCGATGATCGACAGGCCGCGCGCGAAACCGGGCACGAAGGCGAGCGGCACGAACGCTTTTTTCTCGAAGTCCACCCAGCCCAATTGACCGGTGCCGGCGTTGAGCAGCCACAGCTTGCCGTTGTGCCAGCGCGGCGAATGCGGCATCGACAGCCCTTCGCAGACGATTTCGTCGGTGTCCATGTCGATGACCACGCCGCCATCGCGGCGCCGGTCACGCCAGCCATCGACGCTGTCGCTGCGGCAAACGGCGGTCACGTACTTGGGTTCGCCGTCAACCATCGCCAACCCATTCAGGTGGCACCGGTCTTCCGGCGCCAGCTTGCTGATGAAGTTCGGCTTCCAGATCGCCTTGAAGCTGTGCGTCTGGCTGAGTTCCGCAATGCAGGAATACTTGGTGTTGACGAAGACCACCTTGCCGTTCTTGCGGATCCCCAGCTCATGGATGTCCAGATCGCCGATGGTTTGCGCATTGCGCGGCACGTAGCACTTGTCGAACTGACCGTGGATGATCTCGTTCGGGCGCAGCACGTTCTCGAACCGCCACAGCTGGTACAAACCGCCCAGATAAATGCGCTGCGCATTGCCGACCACGCCCATCGCGCGCTCGAAGATGCGCTCGAAGAACGACACCCGGCCTTGCCGGTCGCTGCCGACCAGATAGATGCGACCGGACTGGTAGGAGGTGATCGCCAGTGACAGGCGATTCTGCCCAAGCCACCCGGCCAGGCCGCGCGAACAGCTCTTTTCCACTTTCAGCTTGGTGATGTCGCGGGGGGCCTGCGCGGCGGCTGGCGGGCTTGCGTCGGCAGCCTTGGCTGGCTCGGCTGCGGCGGCCTCGGCGGCGATCGCATCCAGCCCCGTGTCCAGCTCAGGCGTGTCCTGATTGGACTGGATATCGGCGTCTTTCTGATTGTTTTCGTTGGTCACTTGCTGTCCAGACTACGGTGTTGAAGCCATGGGCCTGGCAGGTGCCAGGCCCATGTCGTGAGGTGTTACCAGGAGAAGCGGACGTTGGCTTGGCCGCCGACGAAGCTCTTGTAAGCGCCGCCATCGGTCCAGTTGGCGCCGATGGTGAAGCCGAAGCCGCCCTTCTGCACGCCCAGGCCCAGTTCAGCCATCGCGCTGGTGCCCTGGGTGCTGGTGGTGCCGACGAAGCTGCCGACGGTGTAGCTGCTCTTGCCGTCGAACTCGTGGATGGCGGACAAGGTGCCATACGGCGTCCAACGCACATCGCCCATCTGGAAGGTCTTGTTGAGCTCCACGCCGATGCGGCCGCGCGAGAACGTGCCGCCGTGGGAAACGAAGTTCAGCAGTCCGCCCTGGAAGGCCTTGACGTCATTCACCGTGGTGCGGGTGTACTGCGCCTGCGGCACCAGGGTCATGCCGCCCAGCTGCCACTCGTAACCCGCTTCGAGGCTGTAGGCATTGGCATGTGCGCGGCTGGCCATGGTGCCGGCCGCCGACATCGTGCGGATGTCGGTCGCCATCCAGCGACCACTCAGGTCAACGTAGAAGCCGCCGGGCACGTACCAGGTCGCGTAGGCACCGAAGGTCGAGCCATCCAGGCGATTTTCGCCCACGCCACCATCGATCAGTCGCTGGCGGCTGTCGGCGTTGCCGAACGTCAGGCCGGCGTGGAAGTTGCCGGTCAGGTTGGCGTTGATGCCGACTTCATGGCCCCAGCTGGTCTGGTTGGAGTTGAAGTTGCCACCCTGGCCGAAGTTGCCGGCGGTGTGCGCCAACTGCATGTCGCCCTGCTCGGTGTAACCGCGAACGAATGCGCTCAACACCTTGCCGGCATCGCCGTAAGGATTGACGCCCAAGCGCTGGCGGAAGGTGCCGACCTGGGTGTTGAGGAAGCCAGCCGCGCCCGAAGCCGCCGACGCCGCCAGCGTGCCGCTATCGCTCAACCCGTTCACCTGCATGCTGATCGAGAACACGTCATTGGCGGTATTGGTCGCATTGATCGCACTGTTCACGCCCAGGCCCAGGGTCAGGAAGTTCGCGTTCTGGTTGTAACCGATGAACTGGCCCGCCACGAAATTGCCCGCGGCCGAAGTTCCGGTGACATTGGCGAACGACACGGTGGTGGTGGCAGTGGTCGGCATGCCCGCGAACGCCACGTTGACCGTCTGCTTGGCATTGCCGGCAACGTCGCCGTTGACCTGCAGCTGGTCGGCGGCGAGCGTGGCCAGGTTCACGTCGATGCTCATCGTGCCCGTGCCGGCCAGCGTGCCGCCCAGCGTCAGCTTGTCGGTGGTGACGCCGTTGGTGAAGTCCACCAGGCCGGTATTGCTGAACGTGCCACCGGCCGTATCGATGCTGCTGTTGCCGACGACCTTCAACGTCCCGCTGTTGTTGAACAGGTTGACTTCGCCTGCCAGCGGCAGCACCGGAATCACCGCCGGGCCCATGGTGATGGTGCCATTGGTCAGGCGGATCGTGCCGGCATTGGTGATGGTGTCATCACCGGCATCCATCGCGATCGCGCCGCCATTGATGGTGATCAGCCCGGTTGCGGCATTGGTGAGCAGGTCATTGCCGTCACCGAAGCTGGTGTAGGTGGTGCTGCCGACATCCCACAGGCCACCGGCCTTGTTGTTGAACACGTCGTTGCCTGCGTACAGGTTGATCGCGCCCAGGATCGTGCCGCTGTTGTTGATGACTTCGACGCCATCGCCGCCCACCACCGCGAAGGCGGCGCCGTCGGCGCCGTCGGCGCTGACCTTGCCGCCCGCAAGGTTGTTCAGGGTGTTGGTTCCGTACACGCCCTCGAACGCGACGCCCACCGACAAGGTAGCGCCACTGGCATGGATGATGCCGGCGTTGTTGACGGTCATGTCGCCGCTGGCACTGAGCACATGCACGCCCGCCGCCAAGTCACCATTGGTCGCTTCGATGTGGCCCGTGGACGCATTGTTGACCGTGACATCGCCATGGGCTTCGGCAACGATGCCGATGGAGACATACGGCGAGGTCGCGGAGATGCTGCCGCTGTTGTTGGCGGTAACGCTGCCCTGGCCGGACTGCACCGACATGCCGTAGGCACCGTGGTCGGCCGTGGCCGTGATGGTGCCGGAGTTGCCCGCCATGGCATCGCCCATTGCGGCGTAGCTGGTCAGGCCGATCGACATGCCGAGATCCGAATTGGCAACGATATGCCCGGCATTGCTTGCAGACGAATCGCCCTGCGCGCTGTACGCCTGGATGCCGACGGCGCCGTAGCCACCGTCAGCCGCAATGCCGCCGGCATTGGTGACTGCCACGTTGCCGTATTCCGAACGACCCTCGATGCCGATGGCAACGAAGTAGGCCGTGGCGGCAACCTGGCTGGTCGAGGCCGTGGTGACCGTGGTGCCCTGATCCGAGCGCGCCACGATACCGGTCGCAGTGTAGTAGCCGGTCGCGGTGATGTTGCCGCTGTTGGCCGCTTGCGCATACAGCCCGCGCGCAAACATGCCGTAAGCAGTGTTGCCGGCATAGCTGCCGTGGCCGCTCACCGCGGTGATGTCGCCGCTGTTGGTCACCGTCGCGGTTCCCGCATCGGCCCGCGCGAACGTGCCTACTGCCACGTCATTGGCACTGACCACGCTGATGCTGCCGCTGTTGCCGACGCCGGCATCGCCCTGCGACGCCACGCCGAACATGCCCGCGGACTGACCGTAGGCATAACCTTCGATGCTGCCCGCATTGACCATCGTCACGTCGCCCTGGGTGGCCACGCCGAACGCACCCCAACCCTTGCCCGCGTACGAGTAGAACTCGATGCTGCCGCCCTGCTGGTTGGAGACCACCAGGTCGCCGGTACCGGCCGAGGCATACACGCCGAACGCATACTTGCCGTTGGCGTACACGCTGCCGCCGTTGACCACGGTGGCGTCACCGAAGGCGCGCGCGTCAAGGCCGTAGGCGTGATAGGCGCTGGTGGCCGACACCGAGCCGTAGTTGCCCACCGCCGCGTCACCGTTGGCCGAGAACGCCGAGGCACCGATGGCCGAGTAGTACAGCATCGCCGTGTTGGTGACGGTGATGTCGCCGTGGTTCACCACCACCGCGCTGCCGGCAAACGAAACCGCGCCCAAACCGGTGCCGGCGCCTTCGGACGCCACCGTGACATCGCCCGAGTTGTTGATGCTGGTGTCGCTGTCACCCGACGCAAACACGCCGTAGGCGCCGTAGCCGTACTTGGTGCCCTGGCTGACGCTGATATTGCCGCTGTTGCTGATGCCAACCTTGCCACCGGTGCCGCTGGAGACGGCGGAGATGCCGTTGGCGCCGAAGATGGCATCGGCGGTGATGGCGCCGCTGTTGCTGACGCTGACGATGGCGTTTTCGCCGTTGCTGCTGGCATTGATGCCGGCTGCGACCTGGGTGCCGTAGTAGTAGGTGTACTGGTTGCCGCTGTTGTAGTAGCTGCTCAGGCCCGCGCCGACGACGATGTCGCCGCTGTTGGTGATCCCCAGATTGCCCTGCGACTGCACCTCGATGCCGGTGGCATAGCCGCCGCCCACCGTGATGTCGCCGGTATTGGCGACCATCGCGCCGTAGGTGCCGCCGGTGGCGTAGATGCCGAATGCCTTGCCGCCGTTGGTGCCGCCCACGGTGTTGCCGTTGTAATCGGCGACCTGCACGAAGCGCATCGTCTGGGCATTGATGTCACCGGTGTTGGAGACATGCACATAGGCCGCTCCCTGCGCCTCGATCCCCGCGCCCCAGGCATAACCCACCGCGTCGATGGCGCCGGAATTCACCACCTCGACCACCGTGCCGGAGCCGAAGATGCCGTCCGCCAGACCATCGGCGGAGTAGGCGGTCAGCGCACCCGAGTTGTGCACCGTGGCGTTGCCGTATTCGGAATAGGCGTAGAGGCCGATGGCGTTGCCGGCACCGCTGACGGACGCTGCAGTGACATCGCCGGCATTCTCGATCAACGCGTCACCGGCAATCGTGTAGGCCGAGATGCCGGTGGCCGCACCAAGCTGCGATAGCGCGGTGATGGCGCCGGAATTGTTGACCTGGGCATCACCCAGCACGCTTTCGGCGCGGATGCCGGTGGCCGAGAGGTACATGCCCACGGCAGTGATGTCGGTGGAACTGTTGACGACCGAGCCACCATAGACCGAGCTGGCGAAGATGCCCATGGCGTCGCCCAACGCCGAGGCACTGATGCTGCCGCCGGTGCTGTTGACCGTGGCGCCGTGATAGCCGCTGGCGATTGCGCCAATGGCGACGTTGTAGCCAGTAGCGCTGATGTTGCCGCTGTTGGCCACATTGGCGTAGTCACCGCGCGCCAGCACCCCGTAGGCAACCGTGCCGGCGTAGTAGCCGCCGCCGCTGGTGACGCTGATGTCACCGCTGTTGGTCACGCTGGCGGTGCCGTTGTCGGCGCGGGCGAACACGCCCAGTGCCGCGCCGTTGCCGCTGGTGATGTCGATGGTGCCGCTGCTGTCCACGGTCACGCTGCCCTGCGCAGCCACGCCGAAGGCGCCGCTCGACTGGCCATAGGCGTATCCCTGGATGGCGCCGGCGTTGGTGATGTTGACGTCACCCTGCGTGGCGTAGCCGAACACGCCCCAGCCGCGTCCCAGATAGGAACTGAAGCCGATGCTGCCAGCCGCATCATTGGTCACCGACACGTCGCCGGTACCGGACACGGCATACACGCCAAACGCGTACTTTTGGCCGTTCGCGTACAGCGAGCCGCTGTTGTTGACGGTCACGTCGCCCAGCGCCTGCGCATCCACCGCGCGCGCCTGCGCCTGGTAGATGCCCGCCGAGACGGCCGACACCGACCCGCTGTTGTCCACCGACGCCGACCCGTTGGCCGAGAACACGGTGATGCCGCTGGCGCCGAAATAGCCCTGCGCTGCGCTGGTGGCGGTAATGTCGCCTGCGTTGGTCACGCTGGCATTGCCTGCGAACGACAGCGCGGTGATGCCGCTGGCCAGGCCTTCGGAATTCACGGTGATCGCGCCGCTGTTGTTGACGACCGAATCGCCATCGGCCGAGGTCGCGATGCCGTAGGCGCCGTACCCATACTTGTTGCCTTGCGCGACAGTGATGTCACCACTGTTGTCCACGTTGACGGTACCGCCCGTGCCGCCGGAAACGGCGGAAATGCCGGTGGCACCGTAATAGCCCATCGCCGTGATGTTGCCCGTACTGGTGACCGAAACCGCGGCGGCTTCGCCGCTGCTGATGGCATTGATGCCGGTGGCGAGCGCGCTGTAGAACGTCCCGCCGTAGGTCATTCCGGCAACGATGTCGCCACTGTTGTCGATGGCGAGGTCGCCAAACGACTGGGCCTCGATGCCGGTGGCGTAGTAGCCATATGCCGCGATATTGCCGGTGTTGCCAATGGTCACGCTTTGCCCGGTGACATACAGGCCGAACGCGTGCGCACCCGCGCCTGTGGCGTTGGCGGTGATCCCGCCATCGTTCTGCACCGAGGTAGCGCCGGTGCCCTGCGCCTCGATGCCCGCTGCCCATGTGCTGCCGGTTGCGCCAATGCGGCCGGAATTGGCCACATCCACATCGGCACCGGAAACGAAGATGCCGTCGGCCAGGCCGTTGACGGATTCCGCACTGATGTCGCCGGTATTGGCGACGGACGCATTGCCCGCGGTGGAATACGCGTACAGGCCGATGGCACTGCCGTTCAACGCGTAGACCGAGAGATTGCCGTCGTTCTCGAGGCTGACGTCACCGGTGCTGCTCAGTGCCTTGATCGCGGCCGCGTTGTTGAAGGCCATTGCATAGACGTTGCCGGTGTTGACGATGCCGACATTGCCGTAGCCGCTGGCGGTGATGCCGGTGGCATTGCCCTGCTGGCTGAGCGCGCCAACCAGGCTGGCATTGTCGATGGTGACGCCACCCTGCGAGGCGCTGGCGGTAATGCCGATCGCGGTGCCATTGGCATAGGCCACGACGCTGCCGCCGGTATTGGTGACGCTGGCGCCATAGGTGGACTGCGCCACCACGCCCACGGCCACGGTATTGCCATGCACTTCGATGGTGCCGCTGTTGGCCACGTCGGCATTCGCACCGGTGGCGAACACGCCATAGGCAGCGGTGCCGGCGTAGCCGTTCACGCCGCTGATGGCATAGATGTCGCCGCTGTTGCTGATGCTCGCGTTGCCATTGGGTGCGCGCGCAAGCACGCCCATCACCTTGTTGTTGCCGCTGGCCACGTTGATGGTGCCACTGTTGTCGACGCTGACGTCACCCTGCGGGGCATTGCCCAGCACGCCATACGTCTGGGCGAAGGCATAGCCACTGATGGTGCCCGCATTGTTGACGGTCACATCGCCTTCGGTGGCGTAGGCAAATACGCCGCGGCCGCGGCCTGCGTAGGAATAGAACCCGATGTCGCCGCCGGCGTCGTTGGTGACGGTCACATCACCCGCTTCCGCGACCGCATACACGGAGATCGCCAGTGTCGCGCCGGTGGCATAGATGGAGCCGCCGTTGGTGATCGCGACATTGCCGGCGCCCGAGATCGCCTTGATGCCATCGGCACGCGCCGAGGATGCCACTGCCGTCGTTGCAGTAATGCTGCCACTGTTGTTGACCGTCACGTCGCCATAGGCTTGTGCATCAACGCCGATGGCGCGCCGCCGGGCGGTTGCGCTGACGTCGCCACTGTTGTCCACGGTAGCCGTGCCATTGCCCGAGAACACGGTGATGCCGGTGGCGCCCAAGCCCGGATTGGCGGAAGAATTCAACGTGCTGGTGGCGCTGACATTGCCGGTGTTGGTCACGTCGGCATTGCCGGCGAAGGACATCGACATCAGGCCCCAGGCCTGGCCCTTCGACGACACGCTGACATTGCCGTCGTTGTTGATCGTCGAGTCCGCATCGGCGGAGCTCAGGATGCCGTAGGCGCCGTAGCTGGTAATCGCCTTGTTCTGCACAACGACGATGTCGCCGCTGTTGTTGATGGTGATCGTGCCGCCCAGGCCGCTGGCGGTGGCGGAAATGCCGCTGGCGCCATAGACCGCTGCCGCGTGGATGTCTGCCGCGTTGTCGATGCTGACATCGGCGCCATACCCGTTGGATTCGACGTTGATGCCCCACGCCAGCGCGCTGCCGGTGGTGGTGCCGGCATCGATGCTGCCGCCCGCGTAGTTGTGGATGGCGATGTCGCCGGTGGACTGCGCATTGATGCCGGTGGCGTAGTAGCCACGCGCGGTGATGCTGCCGTCGTTGACCACGGTGACGTCGTCGCCGCTGGCGTAGATGCCGTAGGCAAGGCCGCCGCCGCCCGAGGCGCTGGCGTAGAGGCTGCCGGTGTTGGTGACCGAGGTCACGCCGGTGGCCTGCGCCTCGATGCCCGCGGCCCAGCTGTAACCGGTCGCGGTGACGGCGCCGGTATTGGTCACGGTGACGTTTGCGCCGGAAGCGAAAATGCCATCCGCCAGACCGTTGTCGGCGTCGGCAACCACGCTGGCGACGTTGGCGATGGTGACATCGCCTGCAAGCGCATAGCCGTAGATGCCAATCGCGTTGCCGTTGTCGGAGTGCACGTTGATGGCGCCAAGCGCGCCGTTGACGATGCCCACGTTGCCGCCAGTGCTGTAGCCGCTGATCGCGGTGATGTCGCCGGCGGCGGTGTCGATGATCGGGGTGTTGTTGGTGATCTGCACGTCACCGGGCTGGGTGTCGGCGATCAGCGATGCGACCAGTGGATGCACGCCACCCGGCGCCAACAGGGTATTGATGGCGGTCAGGTCGAACACCGGGGCGAAGTCGATGGCCGGGCGCTCGGTCTGCAGCGCATGCGCCATGGATACCCGATAGCCGGAGGGTGCGGCGGCGGCATTGCCGCTGACGCCGATGGCCAGCGTCAGCGCCGACACGGCCAGTGCGGAGCGCACGGCACGGGTGATGGGGGCCAACTTGATGATGCGGCGATTGCGTGCCTTGCCCGTCGTGCCGGCGTTCCTGATGTCGCTCATAAATAACCCCCAAGTCCGTTCTGAGTTTTCGTGTGACCGCCATACCCCAGGCGGCGCAGATGCTGCGACAGGGCTGCGTCACCGCAGCGCTGGCATTCAATCGAAGCAAAACCTTCCGACTGAACGGCTTATTAATGCTGTTATCGCCGCTTGACACGGGCCTTGTCAACAGTGTGACGGTTTCAACAGGTTGACCGGACCCGTGCGGCATTTCTGAATGGGCGCCACTGCGCAGACCATCGACATCGGCATGCCCCCGCAACCTGCGTCGTGGATCCCGCTGATTGGGCAAACCTCGCGTCGCCGCGCCGGTTCTGGAATAATCCGGTGCTTGGTGGCTGCACCCGGCCACGACTCATGCAGGTGCACTGTGCGGACTCACGACCTGGCTTTTCTCAAGCGCTTCTCGATGGTCATCGCTTTTCTGGCGCTGGTCGCCCTGGGCTTGATCCTGTTTGCCCGGCACCTGAACGGCAAGGTCGAGTACCCGGCTGATCCGACTGCCCAACAGAGCCTGCAGGATCGCATCGCGCCGGTTGGCGCCGTGTATGCGGGCGCAACCGGCGCCGCCGCGCAGGCGGCGGCTGTCGCGGCGACGGCAGCGGCGGCAACCGCCAACGTGCCATTCGACGGGCGCACCGACGGCGCCGAGATCTTCAACAACGGTCCCTGCACCGGCTGCCACACCGCAGGCGTGGCCGGTGCGCCGAAGCTGGATGGTGCCGGCATTGGCGCGCGCGCCGCGCAACAGGGCGTGGAAGAGTTGATCAAGAAGGCCATTTCCGGCTTTACCGGGACGGCCGGGACGATGCCGCCGAAGGGCGGCAACCCGGCTCTGACCGACGACCAGATGAAGGCCGTGGTGGAATACATGGTGGCGCAAAGCAGGAAGTAAGGCTGCGCACGATGGTCAACGAAACGCCGCCTCTGGGCGGCGTTCGCGTTTTCGGACAGCGCCAAAACTGGTTTCACGCCAACTGCGGCATCATGTGTGCATGAACGAAACGATCGCCAAGCCCGCCAACGCCGATGCGGCCCTGTTCATCCCGGGCCCCGCAGGCCAGATCGAGGCCGCGCTTGATCCCGCAGAAGCGCCGGCGCAGGGGATCCTGGCCATCGTCTGCCATCCGCTGCCCACCGAAGGCGGCACCATGCACAACAAGGTGGTGACGATGACCGCGCGCGCGCTTCGCGAGTGCGGCATCGCCACCCTGCGCTTCAATTTCCGCGGCGTCGGCCAGTCTGCCGGCGAGTTCGACCACGGCCGCGGGGAACTGCAGGACCTCCGCGCGGTGGCCACATGGGCTCGCACCCGACACCCGGGCATGGCGCTCTGGCTGGCCGGCTTCAGCTTTGGCGCCTGGGTGTCGCTGCGCGGCGCGATGACGCTGGATGCAGCCGCCCTCATCAGCATCGCGCCGCCCGTCGGACGCAGCTGGGATTTCGACGAGATCACCCCGCCCACGATGCCGTGGCTGGTGATCCAGGGCGAGGCCGATGAAATCGTGGATGCCTCCTCCGTGCGCCTCTGGCTTGAAGGGCTTCCGCAACCGCCACGGTTGGTGGAAATGCCGGACACCAGCCACTTCTTCCATCGCAAATTGATGGACCTGCGCGGCGCGCTCAAGAACGGCGTGCGCGCCTGGCTCCCCACGCCACCTGCCGAATGAGCGAAGTGCTGCTTCCTTCGCAGCGCTATGCCGATGGCGTGGCGCAGGGCAGCTGGCGTGACGATCCCGCGCAACTGGATGCCCTGCGCGCGCTGGATCGCATCCACCGCGAACTGCTGCAACCCGCGCCCGCTCGCGGCTTGCTGCAGCGCTTGTTCGGCACGCCGGCGCCGGCCGGCGTGCGGGGTTTGTACCTGTGGGGCGGCGTCGGGCGCGGCAAGACCTTCCTGATCGACCTGTTCTTCAACGGCTTGCCGATTCGCGAAAAACGCCGCACCCATTTCCACCGCTTCATGCGCGAGATCCACGAACGCCTGCGCGCGCATGCCGGCCAGCGCGATCCGCTGGCGACCATCGCACGCGAATGGCGGCGCACCCTGCGGGTGCTGGTGCTGGATGAATTCTTCGTCAGCGACATTGGCGACGCCATGTTGCTGGGGCGCCTGCTGGAGCGCCTGTTCGCCGAGGGCGTGACGCTGGTCACCACCTCCAATACCGCACCTGGCGAGCTGTACAAGGACGGCCTGCAGCGCGCGCGATTCCTGCCGGCCATCGATTTGCTGCAGACCCGGTGTGCCGTCGTCGAGTTGGTCAGCGACCATGACTACCGCCTTCGCGCACTGACCAAGTCCCCGGTCTATCGCACGCCGCTGGATGCCGAATCCGACGACTGGCTGCAACGCCGCTGGTGCGAACTGGGCGGCGACGATGCCCACCGCGACGCGGGCATCAGCATCGATGGCCGCCGCATCTGCGTGCGTGCGCGCAGCAAGGGCCTGTGCTGGTTCGACTTCCCGGCGCTGTGCGAAGGTCCGCGTGGAAATACCGATTACATCGAGATCGCCCGCGAATTCCACACCGTGCTGCTCGGTGGCATCCCGCGCTTCGATGGCAGCCGCGACGACGCCGCGCGCCGGTTCGTGAACCTGATCGACGAGCTCTACGACCGCCACGTCAATCTGGTGTGCACGGCCGCCGCCGCACCCATGGCGCTGTACGCGGGCGAGCGCCTGGCGGGCGCGTTCGAACGCACGTCGTCGCGACTGGTTGAAATGCAGTCCACCGATTACCTGGCCCTGGAGCACCGCAGCGAATGAACGCAAACACCACCGCCGGCTCCCTGCTGGGGCGCGATACCGCCTACCCGACGCAGTACGACGCCGCCCTGCTGTACCCGATTCCGCGCGCACTGGCGCGAGCGCAGCTCGGGATTGCCACGGACGCCCTGCCGTTCATCGGCCACGACCGCTGGCAGGCATTCGAGCTGTCGTGGCTGGATGCGCGCGGCAAGCCGCACGTCGCCACCGCCACCCTGCATGTGCCTGCGGCGTCGCCGAACCTGATCGAATCCAAATCGCTGAAGCTCTATCTCAATTCCTTCAATGCCAGCCGCTTCGACGATGCCGATGCGGTGCGCGCGCTGGTCGAGGCGGACTTGACCCGAGCCGCGAGCGCTCCGGTCACGCTGGCGTTCGGCCTGCCAGCCGTTGCCCCGGCTGGCACCGGCGGCACCTGCATCGATGAGCTCGACACCGCCATCGACAACTTCGGCCCACCCGACGCCACGCTGCTGCACGCGACTGCGGCAGAAGTGGTGGAAGAAACACTGTGCAGCGCACTGCTGAAGTCCAATTGCCCGGTCACCGGCCAACCCGATTGGGCGGATGTGACAATCGCCTATCGTGGCCCGCGCATCGACCGCGCCGGCCTGCTGCGCTATCTGGTCAGCTTCCGCGACCACGCGGAATTCCACGAACAATGCGTGGAACGCATCTTCATCGACATCCTCGCGCGCTGCGCGCCGCAGCGGCTGTCCGTGCATGCGCGCTACACCCGGCGCGGCGGGCTGGACATCAATCCCTGGCGGGCCACGCCGGGCCACACGCCGCCCACTGCGCTGCGCAGCCCGCGTCAATAGCGCGCCGCACCGGACAACGGTGAAGGAGGCCCTGATGAAGTTCAATCGCATGCACGTGACCCTGCTGGCCATCGCGCTTGGCAACGTCGCCCTCGTCGGTTGCACAAGGAAAGGCGAGGTCGCGCCGATGCAAGCAGTCACCAGCAACTCCTTGCCCGCAACACCTGCGCCAATGGTCGCCGCCGCGTCGGTCAGCGCGGTTGATCTGGGCAATGCGCTGGGCCCGGATAGGCACGTGGCCGCGCCAATGGTGACCTTCGCGCCGAACGACACGATCTACGCCGCGATCAGCACCGCCACCCGCGACCCCGCCGCGTCGGTGCCCGGCAAGCTCGGCGTGAAATGGACGCACGTCGACAGCAACCAGACCGTGAAGCAGGAAAGCCGCGACGTCATCTTCACCAGCACCGGCGTGACCGGCTTCCAGATCAGCAAACCGGATGGTTGGCCACCCGGCAGGTACAAGGTCGAAGTGTCGCAAGACGGCACCGTAGTGCAGACCCGCGAATTCGACGTTCGTTGACTCTTGCAACATGCATCAGGGACGCTGCGCCCGCTATGCTCCGAGTAACGCATCGCCGTTTTGCCCAGACCGGCTGCGCGCGCGACAATGGCGACTTCCTCCGCGAACCCGAGCCGCCATGTCCAAGATCCTCTACACCCTGACCGACGAAGCGCCGTTCCTCGCCACCGCCTCGTTTCTGCCGATCGTGCAGGCCTATGCGAAAACCGCCGGGGTGGCGGTGGAGACGCGCGACATCTCGCTGGCGGCGCGGATCCTGGCGCAGTTCCCGGAGCTGCCGGGCGAGCGCGCGGTGGCGGACGACCTGCGCGAGCTGGGCGAGCTGGCCAAGACGCCGGACGCCAACATCATCAAGCTGCCGAACATCAGCGCCTCGATCCCGCAGCTGAAGGCGGCCATCGCCGAACTGCAGGCCGGCGGCCATGCATTGCCGGATTACCCGGACGCGCCGCAGGGCGAACGCGAGAAAGAGATCCGCGCACGCTACGACCGGGTCAAGGGCAGCGCGGTGAACCCGGTGCTGCGCGAAGGCAATTCCGACCGGCGCGCGCCGAAGGCGGTGAAGGCCTATGCGAGGAAGCATCCGCACCGGATGGGCAAGTGGGACGCCGCTTCGAAGTCGCACGTGGCGCACATGGACGCCGGCGATTTCTATGGCAGCGAGCAGAGCTACACGATGGTCAACGCCGGCCCGGTGCGGATCGAATACACCAGCGTGACCGGCAGCAGCTTCCCGCTGCGCGGGCCGGTGACGCTGCTGGCCGGCGAGATGATCGACGCCTCGGTGCTCAGCGCCGCCGCGCTGGCCGAGTTCATCGACGCGCAGATCAATGATGCCAAGGCGCAGGACGTGCTGTTCTCGCTGCACCTGAAAGCCACCATGATGAAGGTCAGCGACCCGATCATGTTCGGCATCGCGGTGTCGCGCTTCTACGCACCGGTGCTGGAAAAGCATCCGCGCACGCTGGCCGAAATCGGTTTTGACCCCAACAACGGCATCGGCGACCTGTACGCCAAGCTGGGCCAGCTGGCGGAGGCCGAGCGCAACGCGATCGAGGCCGAGATCAAGGCGCTGTACGCGCAGCGCCCGGGCCTGGCGATGGTCAATTCCGACAAGGGCATCACCAATCTGCACGTGCCGTCCGACGTGATCGTGGATGCCTCGATGCCGGCGATGATCCGCGACAGCGGCCGCATGTGGAACGCCAGCGGCGAGCTGCAGGACACCAAGGCGGTGATCCCGGACCGCTGCTACGCCGGCATCTACCAGGTGGTGATCGACGACTGCAGGGAACACGGCGCGTTCGACCCGGCAACCATGGGCAGCGTGCCCAACGTCGGCCTGATGGCGCAGGCGGCCGAGGAATACGGCAGCCACGACAAGACCTTCAAGATCAGCGGCGACGGCGTGGTGCGGGTGATCGACGAGCACGGCACGGTGCTGCTGCAGCACCCAGTCAAGGCCGGCGACATCTGGCGCATGTGCCAGACCAAGGACGCGCCGATCCGCGACTGGGTCAAGCTGGCGGTCAGCCGCGCGCGCCTGTCGAATACCCCGGTGGTGTTCTGGCTGGATCCGCAGCGCGACCACGACCGCGGCCTGATCGCCAAGGTCGCCGCCTACCTCAACGACCACGACATTTCCGGCCTCGACATCCGCATCCTGTCGCCGGTGGAAGCGATGAAGTTCTCGCTCAAGCGTATCCGCGAAGGCCTGGACACCATCAGCGCTACCGGCAATGTCTTGCGCGACTACCTGACCGACCTGTTCCCGATCATGGAGCTGGGCACCAGCGCGAAGATGCTGTCGATCGTGCCGCTGATGAACGGCGGCGGCCTGTTCGAGACCGGCGCCGGCGGCAGTGCGCCCAAGCACGTGCAACAGTTCGTGGAGGAGGACTACCTGCGCTGGGATTCGCTGGGCGAGTTCCTGGCGCTGGCCGCCTCGTTCGAGCACCTGGCCAACACCACCGGCAACGCGCGCGCGCAGGTGCTGGCGGATGCGCTGGACGCGGCGAACGCGAAGTTCCTCGACAACGACCGCTCGCCGGGCCGCAAGCTGGGCACCATTGACAATCGCGGCAGCCATTTCTACCTGGCGATGTATTGGGCGCAGGCGCTGGCCGAACAAACGGCGGATCGCGAGCTGGCTGCCCTGTTTGCGCAACTGGCCAAGGCGCTGGCCGACGATGAAGCCACGATCGTCGCCGAGCTCGCCGCCGTGCAGGGCAAGCCGGTGGACATCGGCGGCTATTACCTGCCGGACATGGGCAAACTCGCCAGCGCAATGCGCCCCAGCGCGACCTTCAACGCGGCGCTCGCCCAACTGGGTTGAGCGTCGAGGCACACCGCCCGCGTCGGTGGTTGCCGCTGGACAAACGAACGGCCCGCATTGCGGGCCGTTCGTTTTCAAACACCCATCACGCCTGCCCGGTCACCGGCACTGACGCCGGCCAACAGCACAGGCAAACGCGTGGGCCGTCAGTGGGCAGCCTGCATGTTCCATTTGCGGTCGCGCATGGTGTCGTGCTGGCTGCGGATGGCCGGCAGGTACTGATTCACGCTCTGCTTGACCGCCGATGGCACGTCGTCATCCGCAACCACTTCGCTGAATGCCTTCATCAGCCGATCCTCGCTGGCCTCGAGCTGGCTGACATAGTTGTAGTTCTTGTCGCCGAACTGGCTGCGCACTTCGCCATACAGCTTGTCCCAGGCGCCACGCGCGGTACCGCTGTCTGCAGGCTTGGCGCCTTCCGCACGCACCTCCTGGCTCATGGCACCCACCAGCCCCTGCTTGGAGCTCGCCATTTCGCCGAACAGCGACTTCAGCGCCGGGTTCGGCACGGCCTTGGCCGCATCGGTATAGAACGTGGCGCTGTCGCGGGTGATCTGGATCAGGTCGTTGAGGGTATCGATCTTTTCGGTGCGGATGGTCTCGAGATTGGTCTTGGTGTTCATGGTGATTCCTTCTACCGGATCATCAACGGCGCTTCGGAAATTCGGGGCGCCATTTCAATGATGTGATGCGTCGAACACGGCTGGCAGTGGAACCGTGCCTGCTGCTGCCCGACCCCTGCAATGTCGCACCTCCATTGTTAATGTTGCGTGTATTTACTTGATTTTCAAGGAAATTTTACTTCTCGGCGCGCCACGCGCCGCTGCGGTGCGCTACCCTGCGATCCCCACGTTGATGGAACCCGAGATGCAGCGAGCTCCCCTTTTCCTGGCGTTGATCCTGTCTGCCTGCGCATGCGCATCCACGGCGCCATCCCACTCCGATGACAACGCCGTGCAAGCGGCATCCACCGCTGCCTTGCAGGCTGCGATACATGCGCCCGGTCGCAGTGCAGCCAACCGCGCGCGCGACGGCTACCGGCATCCCTTGCAGACGCTGCAATTCTTTGGCGTGCAGCCCAACCAGACCGTCATCGAAATCACTCCCGGCGGCGGCTGGTACAGCGAACTCCTGGCGCCTTATCTGAATGCCAGTGGCCAGTACATCGCTGCCGTGCCGGCTGCCGCCGCCGGCAGTGCCGGCGCGCGCCGCAACGCGGCGTTTCGCGACACGCTGGCCGCCAACCCGGCCAGCGCCAAGGCCACGCTGGTGGCGTTGGATGCAAAATCGCCCATGCTTGCCGCAGGCACGGCAGACGTGGTGTTGACCTTCCGCAACGCGCACAACTGGGTTGCGGCAGGCAATGCCGATGCCTATTTCCGTGCGTTCTTCACCGCGCTCAAGCCTGGCGGCGTGCTTGGCGTGGTGGATCATCGCGCCAGGCCCGGCACCGATCTGGACACCATGAAAACCTCGGGCTACCTGACCGAAGCGCTGGTGACCGGATACGCCACGGCTGCCGGCTTCGTGCTGGAAGCCAGCAGCGAACTCAACGCAAATCCGAAGGACGACGCCCATCATCCAAACGGCGTGTGGACGCTGCCGCCGGTCAATCAACACGACGCAGCAGACGACGCCACGTACCAAGCGATCGGCGAAAGCGACCGGATGACGCTGCGCTTTCGCAAACCCGCGTGATGCGCGCCGCGTGCTGATCGCCCTCAACAAACCCTATGGCGTGCTGTGCCAATTCACCGACCGCAGCACACCGCCGCGACGCACGCTGGCGGAATTCGGCCTGCCGGGGGATGTGTATCCGGCAGGCCGCCTGGACTTCGATTCCGAAGGCCTGTTGCTGCTGACCGATGACGGGCGGCTTGCGCACCGCCTCACCGATCCCGGGCACAAGCAGGCGAAGACCTATTGGGTGCAGGTGGAAGGCAGGCCGGATGCGGCGCAGCTGCAGGCGCTGGCCGATGGCGTGCTGCTCAACGATGGCCCGACCTTGCCGGCGCAGGCACGCCTGATGGATCCACCACCACTTTGGCCGCGCGATCCACCGGTGCGCTTCCGCAAGACCGTGCCGGATGCCTGGCTGGAGCTGACCCTGCGCGAAGGCCGTAATCGTCAGGTCAGGCGGATGACGGCAACCGTGGGCCTGCCCACCCTGCGGCTGGTGCGGGCCACAGTGGGTGGATACGCATTGAACGACTTGCAGCCCGCGCAATGGCGGGAAATCGCGGCGGCCTGAAGCCCGCCGCAACGCTATTCGCGGGCGCAGGGGTTTGCTAACGTAGCCGCCACACGCCAGGGCGGGGAGCGTCTGCAGGATGCCGCAACAGATCGCCGCGATTGGCCGCATCCTCGCGGTCACCGGTCAGCCCGTCGGTGAGGACTCGGTCTGCGCGCTGCTGGATGGACGTGGGCACGTCTTGATGACCGCCGCCACCACCGAGCAGGCATTGGCCATGGCGGCAGCCAGCGCGCCCGACCTGATCCTGCTGGATTTGCCCGTTCCGGGGTTGATCAGCCGGGAGTTCCTGAACACATTGCACGGGCAGCCGCTGCTGCAACAGATCCCGGTCATCGTGCTGAGTCCGAACCTGGATCAGGATCGGTTGCTGCGTGCCTTCGATGCAGGGGCAATGGATTGCATCGGCAAGCCTTGCGAAGCGGATGAACTGTTGGCGCGGGTGAATGTGCATCTGCGCCTGAAACTGACCCGCGACCGCCTGGCGCAGGTGGCGCGCGAGCGCCAGGAACTGGTCACCCTGGTCGCGCATGATCTGAAAAACCCGCTGACCAGCGTGTTGTTCGCCTGCGAGATGCTGGCATTGCCGGACTGCAGGCCGGAACGTGTGCCACGCTATCTGCAGATCATCGGCGACAGCGCCCGCGATGCCCTGAGTTACATCTGCGATTATCTGGGAACGCAAGCCGCATCTGCGCGGCCGGATGCCGCCACAACGCGTGCCTGCACCCATATCGACGACACGCTGCGCTGGCTGGCCGCGCGCTATGAACTGCAACTGGAAAGCAGCGGCCTGAAGCTTCGCGTCGGCCTCCCCGGCGGCCATGCCTGCGTGGGGATCAATTCCAACGTCTTGCGCCAGATCGGTGAGAACCTGGTCGGCAATGCGCTGAAGTACGCGCGCGGCGGCGGCGAGCTGGAACTGCTGGCGTGCCCGGGGGCGACCGGTTTTTGGCAGCTGGTGGTGCAAGATCGCGGCCCCGGCGTTCCCCCCGGATTCCAGCCGCAGCTGTTCCAGCCGTTTCAGCGGCTGCAAGCGAACGATGCCCACTGTGGCGTGTCCAGCGGACTGGGGTTGTCGCTCAGCCAGCAGATCGTGACCAGCGCAGGTGGCCGCCTCTGGTATGAGGATCGCGAAGGCGGCGGCGCCTGCTTCCGGGTGGAGCTGCCGGAAGTGTCATGCGGCGAGCACTGCGACTGACGCCGCGATCAGGCGCCGTATTCGTCCTGTTCTGATTCGCGCTGGTGAAACGTGCGAATGCGCGCCGACTGGCCTTCAATCGCCGCCTGTTGCCTGGCGCGACTGCGCGCGACCAGCCACAGCAGCCCCGCACCGGCCACCGCCACACCCACCAGCACGGGATTGCGGCGCACGAAACGGCCCGCCACCTTCGAACCAGCACGCAGCGCGCCCAGTGCCGCGCCCGTTTCCACCCATTGCACGGCTTTGCCCGGCACGTTCTTGCGCAGACCGTCGCCAATCTCGCCCAGCAGATCCAGTGCCCGGTCTCGCGTCTTGTCGAATTTGTCCATGCTGTGCTCCTCGAATGAACTCGTGTTATGCCCAGTATGGCCCGCTCGCGTGAGCGTTGGATCAATCGTTTCCGATTGCATCCCTGCCCGGCGATGCACTCAGCTCCCGCGCGGCTTCGCCCGGTGCGTAGCCACCGCGTTCCACGGGTCGTCCGGCCACGGGTGGCGCGGGTAGCGGCCCTTCATTTCCTTCCTGACCTCGGCATAGGTATTGGTCCAGAAGTTGTGCAGGTCGGCGGTCACCTGCAGCGGCTTGCCGCCGGGCGAGAGCAGGTGCAGCAGCAGCGGCACCCGGCCGTCGGCGATGCGCGGCGTCTGCGCCAGCCCGAACAGTTCCTGCAGCTTCACCGCCAGCACCGGCGGCGCCGGTTCGCCGTGGTCGTCGAGCCGGTATTCGATGGTGCGCTCCAACCCCGACGGCACCGCGATGCGGGTCGGCGCCAGCTGGTCGATGCGCTGGCGCAGGTTCCAGTCGATGCCGGACTTCAGCGCTTCGGCCAGCTCGGCGCTGTCCAGCGCATCCAACCGGGTCTTGCCGGCGAACGCGGGCTGCAGCCAGCGCTCCAGCGAGGCCAGCAGCGCGGCGTCGGAAAGATCCCGCAGGCCCAGCGCCGGCATCCAGCTGCGCAGGCACGCCACCCGGATGCGCCATTGCGACAGGCCATCGCTCCACGGCAACGCCGTCAGGCCCAGCTCGCGCACGGCCGCCGTCAGCGCAGGCGCGGCCTGCGCCGGATCAACCCGCCCGGCGGATTTCACCGCGAGCACGATGCCGTCGAAACGCTCGATGCGTTCGCTGCGCAGCGCGCGCTTCTCCGCATCCCAGCGCACCTCGTCAGCGTCGGAAAAATGCGTCGCGAACTCGGCGCGAAGCAGCGCCTCGTCCACCGGCGCGGCGCGCAGCAGCAGCGCGTCCTTGGCCTCGAAGCGCAGCTCGCTGGCGACCAGCCACGGCTCGCCGTACAGCGCGGAATCGTCGAACAGCCGCGCCATCCGCCCGTTGGCCAGCTGGTAGCGGCGCGGGTCCTGCGGATGCTGCCTTGCGATGCGGTCGGGGAAGGCATGCGCCAGCAGGTCGCCCAGCGCATGCGTCGGCACGGAAACAGGCGGCGAGGCGGCGCAGCGCAGGCGGCGACGCCACTGTTTCGCTGCAGCGTCGACGGCGGCCAGCGCGGAACGGTTGGCATCGGCGGGCACGCGCCCATTGCGGAATGCGGCCAGCGCCTGCCAGCGCTGCGCCAGTGCGTCGCTGCGCGACCGCAGCGGATCGCGCGCTTCGACCAGCGCAGCGACGTCGCAGGCCAGCGCGACGCGCGTCGAGTCGCCGCTCGCCAACAGCATGGAAGCAAGGCGCGGATGCGTGCCGAGCGCGAGCATGCGCCGGCCGCACGCTGTGAGCTTGCCGTCATCCAACGCATCAAGCCGCTGCAGCAGATCCCTGCCGGCTGCCAGCGCGCCGGGCGGCGGCGGATCGACGAAGCGCAGTTCACTGCTGCCCCAAGCCGCCAGCTCCAGCGCCAGCGCGGCCAGCTCCACCTGCGCGATCTCCGGCTTGCGCTGCGGCTCCAGCCGCTGCGACTGCGGCCACAGTCGATAGGCGAAGCCGTCCGCCACGCGGCCGGCGCGGCCGGCGCGCTGGTCGGCGCTGGCCTGCGAGATCGTCACGCTGTCCAGCCGCGAGAAGCCGCTGTTGGGGTCGAAACGCGGCTCGCGCGCCAACCCGCTGTCGATCACCACCCGCACGCCGGGCAGGGTGACCGACGATTCCGCGACATTGGTGGCCAGCACCACGCGTCGACGGCCATCGGGGGCGGGTTGCAGCACGCGTGATTGCAGTTCGACGGGGAGATCGCCGTGCAAAGGCAGCACCTCGAAAACCGGAAGCTGCGTTGTCGGCGACTGGGGCATTGCGTCAAGCGCGCCAGGGATGGCGCGCGCCCGAATCGGGGCAGGATGCCCCGACTGAGGGGAAAGCAATGCCCCAGTCGCCGGCAACGCAGCCGCGAGCATCTGCTCCAACTTCGCGATCTCCCGCCGCCCCGGCAGGAACACAAGCACATCGCCCGGATGCGCGGCCAGCGCATGTTCGATCGCGCGTCGCACCTGCTGCTCCAGCGCCTCATCGCGGCGCACGGGGAAATGCGCGATCTCCACCGGGAAGCTGCGGCCCGCACTCGACAGCCGCGGCGCATCGAGGAACGCCGCCAGCCGCTCGCCGTCCAGCGTCGCCGACATCACCACGATCCGCAGGTCCTCTCGCAGCCCGGCCTGCACGTCAAGCGCCAGCGCCAGCCCGAGGTCGCCGGCCAGATGGCGCTCGTGGAACTCGTCGAACAGGACCGCGCCCACACCCTCCAGCAGCGGGTCCTCCTGCAGCATGCGGGTGAGGATGCCTTCGGTGACGACCTCGATGCGGGTCGCCGGCCCGACCTTGTTCTCGAAACGGATGCGGTAACCGACCGTCTCGCCGACCGCTTCGCCCAGCTGCTTCGCCATGAAGCCGGCGGCCGCGCGCGCAGCCACCCGGCGCGGTTCCAGCATCACGATCTTGCGGCCCGCAAGCCATGGCGCGTCCAGCAGCGCCAGCGGCACCTGCGTGGTCTTGCCCGCGCCGGGCGGCGCTTCCAGCACCAGCCGCGGATGCGACGCGAGTGAGGCGCGGATGCACGGCAACAGATCGGAAATGGGGAATGCAGCGGTGTTCACTCGTAAAGGATACGGGAGCGTCGCCTTTTGCTTCGGATGGGCCGCGTGTCGAAGGCGGGGTGTGCTTCGCCGCTTAGGCTCCGCATCCGGCTCCGATGCGCGGCCGCGCGCCATCCATGGCGCGCTCGAAGCACACCCCGCCTTCGACACGCGGCATCGCAACTTGCGGAACCCGGCTTCATCAAGCCGTTAAAATCACGCCATGCAGCTCATCGACATCGGCCTCAACCTCACCCACGACAGCTTCGACCGCGACCGCGACGCGGTCTGGCAGCGCGCCCGCGATGCCGGCGTCACCCGCGCCATCCTCACCGGCGCCTCGCGCGAGCATTCGCCGAAGGCACTGGAACTGGCGCGCACGCGCCCCGGCGAATGGTTCGCCACCGCCGGCGTGCATCCGCACCACGCGACCGAATACACCGCCGAGTGCGATGCCGAACTGCGCGCGCTGCACGCGCATCCGGAAGTGGTGGCGGTGGGCGAATGCGGGCTGGACTATTTCCGTGATTTCTCGCCGCGGCCGGCGCAGCGCAGCGCGTTCGAAAAGCAGCTGCAGATCGCGGTGGACCTGGCCGTCGACGGCATCGGCAAGCCGCTGTTCCTGCACCAGCGCGACGCCCACGCCGACTTCATGGCGATGATGAAGAACTTCGACGGCCGGATCGGGCCGGCGGTGGTGCACTGCTTCACCGGCACCCGCGAGGAACTGTTCGACTACCTCGACTACGACTGGCACATCGGCATCACCGGCTGGCTCTGCGACGAGCGCCGCGGCGCGCACCTGCGCGAACTGGTCAAGAGCATCCCGGCCCACCGGCTGATGGTGGAAACCGACGCGCCCTACCTGCTGCCGCGCACGCTCAAGCCGATGCCGAAGGATCGCCGCAACGAACCAGCCTTCCTGCCGCACATCGTGGAAGAACTGGCGCGCGACCGCGGCGACGATGCGGCCCTCACCGCCGACCAGGCTGCCGCGAACAGCGTTGCCTTCTTCGGTTTGCCATCGGCGTAAGCGCCAATGAAAACGCCCGGCATTGCCGGGCGTTCGCGCAATCATCGAAACCAACCGCTCAGTGTTTCGGCGCCGCCGGCAGCGGGCCTTCGGCGACCATCAGCGCGCCCTGGTCGTTGCCGCTCTGGAACACGATCCAGATCGCCTTGTCGGCGCGGCGGATGACGTAGGTGTCGGCGTCGGCGTCGTACCAGTAGGCGTTCTGCATGCGGCTGAACTCCTGGCGGAAATCGTCCATCGCCTTCTCGTTCGCCTTGTAGGTGGCCTCGTCGAAGCTGCGCTCGGTCAGGCGCACGCCGCCCAGCGCCTCGATGGCCTGCTGCACGTTCTTGCGCACCTCGAACCTGGAATAGGTCTTGCCGTCGCTGTTGTCGATCTCGTCGCTGAAGACCTTGCCTTCCACCCACAGCAGCTGGCCGCCGGTCCAGACCGGCACGCGGGCCAGGTCCTTGCTGCGCGAGGCCAGGTCGTCGGCGTAGTCGAACTCGTAGCCGGCCGGCAGCGCGACGTAGGGCCATGCCGGCAGCGGCTTGTCGCTGACCGGGATCGCGTTGATGTCGAAGCTGGAAGCAACCGGCGCCGCCGCAGTCGCAGCAGCAGGCACGTCAGTGGCAGGTGCGGGGCTTGCGGCATCCGCGGCCACCGCCGGATTACCGGCAGGCGGCGCGACGGATGTGTCTTCCTGCTTCTGCTTGCAGCCGGTCAACAATGCGGCCGTCATGGCCAGCGACAACAGGGTCTTGCTCATTTGCATGGCAGCTCACTCCATAGACGTCAGTGCGAAAACGCAGCGGAGTTTACCGAATGTGGCGGCCGTCACACATCAGCTGCGCAATCCCACCCCGCGCTTGAGCAACCACAGCGCCAGCGCGGCCAGCGCCGTCGCGAAGGCCAGCATCAGCGCGTAGGCCACCCACAGCGGCACGTCCGAGATTCCCAGCAGGCCGTAGCGGAACGCGTTGACCATGTAGAAGATCGGGTTGGCATGGGTGGCCGCCTGCGCCCAGCCGGGCAGCAGGGTGATCGAGTAGAACACGCCGCCCAGATACGTGAGCGGGGTGAGGATGAAGGTGGGAACCAGCGCGATGTCGTCGAACTTCTTCGCATACATCGCGTTGATGAAACCGGCCAGCGAAAAAATGATCGCGCCCAGCAGCACCGAGCTCAACGTCACCAGCGGATGCGGCACGTGCACGCGGGTAAACAGCAGCGCGATGCACAGCACGATCGCGCCCACCATCAGCCCGCGCAGCACCGCGCCGGCCACGTAGCCGCCCAGGATCACCCAGTTCGGCATCGGGCTGACCAGCAGTTCCTCCACGTGCCGCCCGAACTTGGCGCCGAAGAACGAGCTGCTGATGTTGCCGTAGCTGTTCTGGATCACGCTCATCATCACCAGTCCGGGGACGATGAATTCCATGTAGCCGATCCCGTCCATGCGCCCGACCTTGGAGCCGATCAGGCCACCGAAGATCAGGAAGTACAGGGTCATGGTGATCGCCGGCGGGATCAGCGTCTGCGTCCAGATCCGCAGGATGCGCGTCACCTCGCGCCTGGCGACGGTGGCCAATGCCACCAGGTTCGGATTGCCGCTCATGCGCCGGCCCCCTGGGTGGTCATGCGCACGAACAATTCTTCCAGCCGGTTGCTCTTGGTGCGCATCGAGCGCACCCGGATCCCGGCGGCGTCGAACGCGGCGAACACCCGGTTGAGATCCATCGCGCGCGGCATGTCCACGTCCAGCGTGTGCGCATCGATCGCCACCAGCACGGCGCCATCGATGCCGGGCAATGCGCCGGGCAATGCATCTTCGACATCGAACAGGAAGCCTTCCACGTCGAGCTTGGCCAGCAGCGACTTCATCGGCCCTTCTTCGACGATGACGCCGTGGTTGATGATGGCCAGGTTGCGGCACAGGTTCTCCGCTTCCTCCAGGTAATGCGTGGTCAGGATGATGGTGGTGCCGGCGGCGTTGATGTCCTTCAGCGTCTTCCACATGCCGCGGCGGATCTCGATGTCCACCCCGGCGGTGGGCTCGTCGAGGATCAACAGCCGCGGGGTGGTCATCATCGCGCGGGCGATCATCAGCCGCCGCTTCATGCCGCCGGACAGCGTGCGGCTCATCTTGTCGGCCTTGTCCCACAGCTGCGCGTCCTTCAGCACCTGCTCGGCCCGCGCCAGCGCCTGCGCGCGCGGAACGCCGTAGAACCCGGCGTAGTTCACGCAGATGTCCAGCGGGCGTTCGAACATGTTGAAGTTGAATTCCTGCGGCACCAGCCCGATCAGGCGCATCGCCGCGCTGCGGTCGGCATCGATATCGACCCCGAACACCCTCGCCATGCCACTGGTCTTGTTGACCAGCGAACTGATGATGCCGATCAACGTGCTTTTGCCGGCGCCATTCGGGCCAAGCAAGGCATAGAAATCCCCCGGCGCGACGTCCAGCGAGATGCCCTTCAACGCCTCCACGCCGTTGTCGTACGTCTTGCGCAAGTCGCGCACGCGCAAAGCGGGAGAGTGGGGGTCGATCTGGACAGGCATGCTCAAAGCGCTTCCGGTAACGGCAAGCCAACGATTCTAACGATACCGAACCACGCCTTGCGATCAACCGCAGAACTCTGCGTTGCGAGCAATGGCTTCTGCACGCGAAGCCTGGCCATCCACGCCGCAGCGACCTGGGCCGGTCTTGTACCATGCACACCTGTCATGGCTGCTGCTGCAGCGCGAGCGTCCGACTTGGCCATTCCCCACTTCCCCCTGAAGCTTGTTGCACGCCGGATGATCGCGCCCAGCGTGGCGCACCTGTCGTTCGTGCGCGACGACGGCGCGCCGCTGCCGTGCATCCCCGGCCAGTTCGTGCAGATCCACTTTGAGTACGCCGACGGCACCGCCGCGCGGCGCAGCTACTCCATCGCCATCGGCCGCGACACCGACGCCGCAGCCGATGGGCGGGTGGAATTCGCGGTCAGCTACGTGCCTGGTGGTGCAGCCACGGCGTTGTTCGAAGCCCTGGAACTTGGTGCGACGATCAATGCCAGCGGCCCGTTCGGGCGCTTTTGCCTGTACCCCAACGATGCCAATCGGCGCTATCTGCTGATCGGCACCGGCACCGGCATCACCCCGTACCGGGCGATGCTGGCACAGCTGTCGCGGCAGATGACCGAGCGTGGCATCCAGGTCGTGTTGCTGCAGGGCGCGCGCACGCCTGCGGAGCTGTTGTATGGCGATGAATTCCGCGCCTTTGCGGAGACCCATCCGGGGTTCCGCTACATCCCGTGCCTGTCGCGTGAATTGCCCGGCGCAGACAGCCCGCATGCCCATCCCGACGTCCGCCACGGCTATGTGCAGAGCGCATTGGCCGAACTGTCGCCGGATCCGGCCGGCGATATTGCCTACCTGTGCGGCAACCCGGACATGGTCGATGCCAGCTTCGAGGCGCTGAAGACATTCGGCCTGCCCGTGCCCATGATTCGCCGCGAGAAATACGTCAGCAACAAGTGAACCTGACACCTGGGCATCTGCGGCAGGGCACGTGCATCGGTACGCGCCCGCATGTAAAGGTCGCTTGACAAGCAATTGCGGGCACCCGTATCGTTGTGTCAAGCACGCTTGACACGAAGGATCTGCACGATGCATTGCGAACGAAACCTGAAAGGTGCCGGCATCGGCTGGCTGGGTTCCGGCATCGCCTTTGTCGCCATTGGCGCCAGCGGCCAGACCGCATTCCTCGGGGTGGGGCTGGCCTTCCTCGGGCTTGGTATCGGCGCCATCGTCCAATCGCGCAAGGACAGCCAACGATGACCCTGCGGCGGTTCATGTGGATCTTCATCGCCATCGCGCTGGTCGCCTTTGCCCTGGCAGGCGCAGGTCACTTCCTGTTGGCGTGGCCGCCCGGCGTCGTGGGCATGTGGGCCGGCATCGGCGCCGGCTACCTGCTGGGCGCACTGCTGTTCCTGCTGCTGCCGCGCTGGTGGCGCCAGCACTGCGACGAGATGTACGCGCAGCCCGCCGGCAAGCGCTATGTGCGTGCGCTGTGGCCGATCATGATCGGCTACTCGCTGAGTCTGTTCCTGTCGATCTGGTGGATCAAGCGCGGCATCGAATCGGTGCCGCTGCGCGCGATCGTCGCCGTCACGCCGGCATTGGCGATCGCGTTTTTCATGCGCGCCGCGCTGCGCTACCTGCGTGAGATCGACGAGCTGCAGCGACGCATCGAAATGGAGTCGATCGGCATCGCCAGCCTCGGCCTGTCGCTGCTTTATTTTTCCGGCGGCCTGCTGGAGAAGGCCAAGGTCCTCAGCTTCGATGCCGCCGCCGCGATGATCTGGGTGTTCCCGCTGCTGATGCTGCTGTATGGCGTCTGCAAGTTCGTGTTGGCGCGTCGCTACCAGTGAACAACCGCCTGCGCGAACTGCGCGAACGCGAGAGCTGGTCGCAGGCCGAGCTTGCGCTGCGGCTGGAAGTGTCGCGGCAGACCGTCAACGCGCTGGAGACCGGCAAGTACGATCCGTCGCTGCCACTGGCGTTCCGCATCGCACGCCTGTTCGCCTGCCGCATCGAAGACGTGTTCCTGCCTGATCCCGCGTAACCCGACCCATCTTTTCCGGCCACAAACAACCGAAGGGGCTGCCCCGATGAACTCCCGCAAGACCCGAATTTCCATCGTCGCCGCAGCGTTCGTCCTGCTGCTGGGCTACAGGATCCAGCACCGCCAGGCCGGGGACGAGACCCGCAATGCGCAGGCAGGCAAGCACGCCTTGGCGCCGGTGGCGCCGGTCAAACCCACCCGGCGGGGCAAACTGGCGTTCACGCCATGCAGCCTGAGTTCGCCGTTCAGCAAGGACAGCCTGGACGCGCTGTGCGCCACGTTCCAGGTTCCCGAGGACCGCAGCCGGGCGGGCGGCCGAACACTGGCGCTCAACATCGCCTGGTTGCAGGCCACCGACAGCGGCAACGTCGCCACCGATCCGCTGTTCTTCCTTGCCGGCGGCCCCGGGCAGTCCGCGGTCGATACGTTCCCCGGCCTGAATCCGGTGTTCAAGGAAGTGCGCAAGCACCGCGACGTGTTCCTCATCGACCAGCGTGGCACCGGCAAATCCAACTTGCTTTCCTGCGCCGCCGCCGCCGATGACGCCAACGCCGATTCGCCCGAGCGCATGCAGGCCCAGGCGGCGGCCTGCGCGGCCGCCTTGTCGCGGCATGCCGACCTGCGCCACTACACCACCACCGACGCGGTGGCCGACCTGGACAGCGTGCGCCAGGCCATCGGCGCGCAGCAGGTCAACCTGGTCGGGGTGAGCTACGGCACCCGCGTTGCCCAGCAATATGCCATGCGCCACCCGGGCGCCACCCGCAGCCTCGTGCTGGATTCGGTCGTGCCCAATACGCTGGGGCTGGGCAACATCTTCGCGCGCAACCTGGATGATGCACTGGCGTTGCAGTTCGCGGTATGCAGCAGGAATCCCGCGTGCAAGGACAAGCTGGGCGACCCGCGCGCAGAGCTGGACAAACTGCTGACCACCCTGCGCGCCGCGCCACCCACCGTGGACTATCGCGACGCCAGCAGCGGCGAGTGGAAGCAGGATGTGCTGCACGCCGAAACCGTCGCCGGTCTGGTGCGCATGTACGCCTACATGCCGCTGGCCAGCGCGTTGCTGCCGAAGCTCATCCATGAAGCCAACGGCGGCCGCTACGCGGGCCTGATGGCGCTGGCGAAGATGATGACCGGCGAGATGAAGGAATCGATGGCGATGGGCATGCAGCTGTCGGTGGTCTGCAGCGAGGACGCCGACAGCATGGTGGCGCGCGACGACGACCAAGGCACCGTGCTCGGCAATCTGATGCCGCAAGGCATGGCTGCGATGTGCAAGGTGTGGCCGAAGGGAACGGTTCCGGCCGATTTCCACGTTGCGCTGGCAAGCCAGGTGCCCGCCTTGGTGCTGGAAGGTGAATTCGACCCGGTCACGCCACCACGTTACGGCAGGGAGGTGGTTAAGACGTTGCCGAATGGCCGGCTGCTGGTGCTCAAGGGCCAGGGCCACAACGTCATCGGTGCCGGCTGCATGCCGAAACTGTTCACCCAGTTCATCGAAAAAGCCGACGCCAAGGCGCTCGACGGCACATGCCTGGACGCGCTGGCCTACGCCGCGCCGTTCACCAGCTTCAACGGCGCCGAGCCGTAAGCACGCCGTCACTACATGACTTCCAAGGAATGACGCAATGATTGTTGCAGAACATCTCCGCAAGACCTTCCCCGGCAAGGGCAAAGACAAGGGTGCGGTGGTCGCCGTGGACGACGTGGGCTTCATTGCCCGCGACGGCGAAATCACCGGCCTGCTGGGCCCCAACGGCGCCGGCAAGACCACCACGTTGCGCATGTTGTACACCCTGATGACGCCGGAAACCGGGCGCGTGCTGGTGGACGGCATCGACGTGGCCAGCGATGCCGAACGCGTGCGCCGCAACCTTGGCGTGTTGCCGGATGCGCGCGGCGTTTACAAGCGCCTGACCGCACGCGAGAACATCGACTACTTCGGCAAGCTGCACGGCATGGACGGGGATGCCATCGCCAAACGCACCGCCAAGCTCGCCGCGGCGCTGCAGATGGAGGACTTTCTCGACCGCACGACCGAGGGCTTCAGCCAGGGCCAGCGCACCAAGACCGCGATCGCCCGCGCACTGGTGCACGGCCCGAAGAACGTCATTCTCGACGAACCCACCAACGGCCTCGACGTGATGACCACCCGCGGCCTGCGTGGCTTCCTGAAGGATCTGCGCGCAGACGGGCACTGCGTGATTTTCTCCAGCCACATCATGCAGGAGGTGGCCGCGCTGTGTGACCGCATCGTGGTGATCGCCAACGGCCGGGTCACCGCACAAGGCACGCCGGACGAACTGCGTGCGCAAACCGGCGAGGCCAACCTGGAAGACGCCTTCGTGAAACTGATCGGCAGCGAAGAAGGACTGCACGCATGAACAATTCCATCCAGAAGCGTGGCTTCCTCTCCAGCATGCTCACGGTAACCCGCAAGGAATGGCTGGACTTCTACCGCGATCGCCGCACCTTCCTGCTCTCGCTGCTGGTGGCGCCGCTGCTGTATCCGGTCATCTTCCTCGGCATCGGCAAGCTCACCCAGCTGCGTTCCGAAACACAGCTGGAAAAATCGCTCGACGTGCCGGTGGCGGGCATGTCGCGCGCACCCAACCTGATCAACTTCCTGGCCAGCTACGGCATCAACGCGCACGAAGCGCCGGCCGACATCGAGGCCCGCGTGCGTGCACAGCAGGAAGACCTGGCACTGGCCATCGACAAGGACTTCGCCGACAACTGGCATGCCGGCAAGCCGGCCAAGATCGACATCATCACCGACACCACGCGCCGCAACGGCGACGTCAAGGTCGCTCGCGTCAGCAAAGTGCTGGAGAGCTACGGCAATGGCGTGGGGGCGATGCGCCTGCTGATCCGCGGCATCAATCCCGGCATCGCCGCACCACTGCAGGTCGGCACTCGCGACATGGCCACCGAGGAGGCAAAGCACAGTCAATTCATGAGCATGCTGCTGCCGCTGATCCTGACCATCTTCGCCTTCATCGGCGGCGCCCATCTTGCGATGGACACCACCGCCGGCGAACGCGAGCGGCAATCGCTGGAACCGCTGCTGGCCACGCCGGTGTCACGCGCGGCGCTGGTCGGCGGAAAGATGCTGGCAGCGACGATGCTGGGGTTGTCGTCGATGCTGCTGATCCTGGTGTCGTTCAAGCTGTCGGCGACCTTGGCCAGCGGCGGTATCGGTGGCCAGATGGACGTCAGTTTCCTGGCGATGGGCAAGTTGCTGCTGACCCTGCTGCCGCTGGTGCTGATCGGCACCGCGCTGATCACCGCGCTGGCGGCGGGTGCCAAGAGCATGAAGGAAGCGCAGAGCCACATCATGTGGCTGATGATGTTGCCGATGCTGCCGGCCTACGGCCTGATGGCCTATCCGCTGAAGGACACGGCGGTGTGGCAATACGCCGTGCCGTTCCTGTCGCAGAACCAGATGATCCAGAAGATCACCCGCGGCGAAGCGGCCTCGCTCCAGCAATGGGGGCTGTATCTGGCTAGCTCGCTGGCGTTGGCGGCCCTGCTGTGGGCGCTGGCAGTGTGGCGCTACCGGCAGGAAAAACTGGCGATTTCAGCCTGACGCGCGTACTGCGTTCATGAAAAAGCCCGGCGAAATGCCGGGCTTCTTCGTTGCCGGTTGCCACCTGCGAAAGTTATTCGAAGGCGATCGTGCGGCGGCTGGTGGTGGCCTGGCCCACCGGCTGGAAGCGCCAGCGCTTCACCGCCGCCAGTGCCTCGCGCTCGAAATCGCGCTGGAATTGACGCGGGGCATCGCTGGACACCACCCGCGCGCTGGTCACCGAGCCATCCGTGCCGACGGTGAACTCCACCTGCACGGTTCCGGTTCCGCCTGAACGCTGTGCCGCCGGCGGGAAGCGCGGACTGGGCGTGGACACCGCGCGCAACTCATTGGATGCCGTCGGCTTGGCCGCTGCTGGTTGCGCCGGAGTGGCGGGGCGCGGGCGCGCCGCTTCTGCCGCCGCCACGCGCTGGCGCTCGGCCTCCGCTGCCACCTGGCGCAAGCGTTCGGCCTCCGCTTCCGCGGCCGCCTGCTGCTGGCGCTGCTGTTCTGCGGTGCTTTGCTGCAGGCGCTGCTGCTCCTGCAGCTTCTTCTGGTCTTCCTCGCGCTGCTTGGCTTGATCGGCCTTGCGCTTGGCTTCTTCCTCGGTACTCAATTTCTGCGCGTCTGCACGTTGGGTGACGGCTGTTTCGTTGCTGCTGATGCTGGCCTTCAGCCGCCCCAGTGCCGGGTGATTGGGATCGGCCTTGCCGATCAACGCTGCCAGGCGCTTGGCTTCATCGAAATCTTCGCGGGCGATGCCTTGTTCGGTTGCAATCACCGCCATCGGCAGCAGGTCGTTCAGTGCGCTGGCCGCACTCGCATCCCCAGGCAGCTTGTCGCGCAGTGCGAGGTAATACTCCATCGCGTTGTTGCCGGCCGGCGCATACAAGCGGTTTTCGTTGTAAGCCTTGCTGGCCGCGTCGCGCAACTGGTCTGCACTCATCGCGGAGACCGTGGCGGCAACCACCGATTCAGGCGTCGGTGCGGGCTTGGCCGCCTGCGCCCCCTGCTGGCCCGGCGCCGCAACCTCGTCTTTCTTGCACGCACCAAGCGTGCACGCCACGGCAATGGTCAGCGCGAACGGCACCAGCCCGTGGCGCAGTGTGTTGCTTGCAGACATCTTGGTATTCCCCCTAATAGACCGCTACTTTCCACGATAGCACGCAGCAGCGGGCAATAATTGTCAAGAAAAGCCGCTGGTTCCGCTTATTTGCCGATGCAGAATGTCGCAAAAATGTGACCAAGTAAGCTGTTTGCATCCACGCGCCCGCCGATTTCCCCCAGCGCCTCGTGCGCCTGCACCAGCGCCTCGGCAGCCAATTCCACCTGCTCGTTCGCCAATTCTTCGCCCGCCTGTCGCAACCAGCCGTGGGCTCGGGCCAGCGCCTGCACGTGGCGTGCACGCGCCGAAAATGCGCCTTCCTCCGTGCTGCCGCCGGCCAGCGCGAACAAGCGCTGGTGCAGCTGCGCAAGCCCGGCGCCGGTACGTGCGGACACCGCCAGGGCATCGGTCGCCAGCGAAGGCGCCGCCTCCAGCAGATCGATCTTGTTGTACAGCCAAAGCACCTGCGGCACGCCTTCCAGTTCGGCCGCCAGCGCGCTGCGGCCGGCGTCCGGATCGCGCGCGTCCAGCACCGCCAGCGCCAGATCGGCGCGCACCAGTTCGCTGCGCGCGCGCCGGATACCCTCCGCTTCGATCGCGTCGGTCGATTCGCGCAAGCCAGCGGTATCCACCAGGGTAAGCTCGACGCCGTCAATGCGCAGGGTCTCCTGCAGCAGGTCGCGGGTGGTGCCGGCGATCTCGGTAACGATGGCGCGCTCGCTGCCGGCCAGTGCGTTCAACAGCGAACTCTTGCCGGCATTGGGCGGCCCCACCAGCACCGCATGCAGGCCGTCGCGCAGCTTCTGCCCGCGCCGGGCATCACGCTGCAGCTGGGTCAGCGTGCTCAACGCGGCGTCCAGATTGGCGCGCAACACCTCCCCGCCAAGGGTGTCCAGGGATTCATCGGCAAAGTCGATGGCAGCTTCGGCGTGCACCCGGATCGACAGCACCGCCTGCATCAATGCCTGCACCCGCCGCGAGAACTCGCCATCCAGGGAACGACGAGCAGCGCGCGCGGCGCGAATATCGCCGGCGGCAATCAGGTCGGCCACGGCTTCGGCCTGGCTGAGGTCGAGTTTGCCGTTGAGGAAGGCGCGCTGGCTGAATTCACCAGGCCCGGCCTGCCGCGCGCCCAGTTCGACGCAACGCGCCACCAGCTCACGCAGCAGCACGGGACTGCCGTGCGCTTGCAGCTCCGCCACGTCCTCGCCGGTGAAGCTGGCCGGCGCGGCGAACAGCAGCGCGATGCCATCGTCCAGGGTTGCACCGCTGGCGTCCCGCATGCGCACATGCTGCGCTGTGCGCAAGGCCAACGCACGGCCGCTGATCGTCTCGGCGATGCCGCGCGCACGCGGGCCCGACAAACGCACGATGCCCACCCCGCCAGCGCCGGATGCGGTGGCGATGGCGACGATGGTGTCGGTGCCTTGGGTCATTGGACGAACTCTTCCGGAGCTGCGCGGCCAGCACGAACGAACCCCCCCGGTGGGCGGGCTCGTCCGGTGAGTGCCGCGGTCATTCCGCCGCTGGCTGCTCGGCGTAGCGCCTGGTGTTCCACCATTGCTGCAACATTCCCAGCGTGCCGTTGGTCACCCAGTACAACACTAGGCCAGCCGGGAAGAACGCAAACATCACCGCCATCACCAGCGGCATCATCTGCATCATCTTCTGCTGCATCGGGTCCATGCCCACCGTCGGGGTCATCCGCTGGGTCAGGAACATCACCGCGGCATTGAGGATCGGCAGGATGAAATACGGGTCCTGCGCGGTGAGGTCATTGACCCAACCCAGGATCCACGGCGCCTGGCGCAGTTCCACGGCTTCCAGCAGCACGTAGTACAGCGCAAGGAATACCGGCATCTGCACCAGCACCGGCAAGCAGCCACCGGCCGGATTGATTTTTTCCTTCTTGTAGAGATCCAGCATGGCCATCTGGAACTTCTGCTTGTCGTCGCCGTAGCGCTCCTTGAGCTGGGCGATGCGCGGCTGGAACTTGCGCATCTTGGCCATCGACTTGTATTGCGCTGCCGACAGCGGATACAGCACTGCCTTGATCAGCACCACCAGCAACACGATCGCCCAACCCCAGTTGTGGGTGAGCTTGTGCAGCTGGGTCAGCAGCCAGTGGATCGGCTTGGACAGCACGGTGAAGATCCCGTAGTCCATCGCAAGCCCGAGCCCGGTGGCGGTGTCATCGAGCTTGTCGGCCAGCTTGGGGCCGGCCCACAGCGTGGCATTGCTTTCGAAGCGCTGGCCGGGCGCCAGGCTCACCCGCGGACCGCGGGCCTCGATGTTGTAGAGGCTGCCTTTCTGGCCCAGCGAAAACAGCGCAGACTGATCCTTCTGCGGCACCCAGGCGGCAAGGAAGTAATGCTGTGACAGCGCCACCCAGCCCCCGGCAACGGTCTGGTTCAGCGGGCCGTCTTCGACGAACTTCGGATACTTGCGCTTCTTGTACTTGTCGGTCGGGCTGTACCAGGCCGCGCCGTTCAGGCTGAAGCTTTGCGGATTGGTGAAGCCGGACTTGACCGTCGGCGGCACGCGTTCCAGCAGGCGATCGATATCACCCGTCCAAGCCGTGGTGCCGCCGTTGACCAGCGTGTCATGCACGCGCACCGCGTAGCTGCCGCGGGTCAGGGTGACCGTTCGCTGCAACTGCATGCCATTGGCCGCAGTCGCCACGAATCGGGCGTCCACCGTTTGCGCGCCGTTGGCCAGTTCGAAATCGCGGATTGAGCCTTCTGCCTGCGGCACCAGCTCGCCGCCATCCACGCCGCGCCAACGCGCCTCGGCGGCGAAGTAATTCGCCGGCGTCGTGTCGAACAACACCACAGGCGGGCTGTTCGGCTCGCGGGTCTGCGGGTATTTCAGCAGCTCGGCTCGCAGCATCGCGCGGCCATCCAGTTCCAGTGCCAGCACATCATTGCGCAGGTGCACCACCGGGCCGCCCGACGCGGCTTGCACGGGAGCTGCCACTGCCACTGCCGCGCCTGGCACGGTCGCTGCCGCCGGGATCGAAGCCGAGGCGGCACTGGCCTGCGCTGCGGCTGGAATCGCCGGGGCGGGCACCGGAGAGGCGTGCTCGGTTCCCCATTCGCGCCATAGCAGGAAGGCCACCAACAGCCAGGCGACGAACAGGACATTGCGGATCTGGGTCATTGGGCAGGCTGGCTCTTGGCGCGCTCAGGGCGCGGCGACTGGGGAGGATGGAGAGGACGTCGCGGGCGGCATTGTGCCGGCCACCGGCGACGGCGGCAACGCGCCTGCACGCAGCAGGAGTTGTTCGAACGCGGCCCGCAGGGCATCCCGATTGGCCTGGGCGGCGCTGCTGCGCGCCACCACCACATACGCACCTGGGCGAAGCATCGGCCGCCACTGGCGGAATGCTTCGCGCAGGCAGCGCTTGATCCGGTTGCGGCCGACGGCGCGCGAATCGACCTTGCGCGACACCGCCAGGCCCAGCCGTGGCGCGGCGTCATCGGCCAGCCAATGCAGGGCCAAACGGGGCTCCGCCGTGCGTTTGCCGGCGTTGAACACGCGCTCGAAGTCTGCTTTGGCGCGCACCCGCGCGATGCGCGGCAGCCGCTGGCGCACGTTCGGCACAAACGCGACAACGCCGGCATCCTGCGTGGATCCCGGCGTTTGGGGTATCGCCTGCTGCGTCATCTGGCTCCGGCGCGTGGCCGGATGCGCGACATCGACCCGACGGGTCAGACGGTCAAACGACGACGACCCTTGGCGCGGCGGCGTGCCAGCACCTTGCGGCCATCGGCGGTCGCCATGCGGGCGCGAAAGCCGTGATCGCGCTTGCGCTTGAGATTGCTGGGCTGGTAAGTGCGCTTGGTCGCCATTGCGGTCCTGCTTGCTTGAATTCAGCGGAAAAGACTCGGAATCTTAATCCGTTTCTTCGGGAGACGCAAGCCTGCACGCCTTCTGCCGCGCAACCCGACGATTTGGCGCGACTCCGCGGGGGGTGCTAACCTGCCCTATCCCCCACGTTATCCACAGGTGCCGCCCCGGCGCCTTGGCCGCATCCGTTTTCGAGATCACACCCCAGCATGGACGTCTGGCCCGCCTGCCTGCAACGCCTGGAATCCGAATTTTCGCAGGAGGACGTGCTTGCATGGCTCAAACCGCTGCAAGCCGCCGCCCGCGACGGCCACTTGGTCTTGTACGCCCCCAATACCTTCGTCCGTGATGAAGTGCAGTCGCGTTTCCTCGCCAGGATCCGCGAACTGGCGCTGCATCTGGGCGACCGAACCGACGTTTTTCTGGATGTGGGGGCGCCGCGGCGTGCCGAAAGCGCATCCAGCGCCCGCGCCAGCGCGCCCAGCGCGACCGCACCACTGGATGCAGCGCCGTTTCGCGGCAATGTCGATGCGCATTACACCTTCGATAATTTCATCGAAGGCCGCAGCAACCAGTTGGCCCGCGCCGCTGCCTGGCATGCGGCGCAGCGACCCGGCGAGCGAACCCATAATCCCCTGTTGTTGTACGGCGGCACCGGCCTGGGCAAGACCCATCTGATGTTCGCTGCGGGCAACGAAATGTGCCGTCTCAACCCGGCGGCACGCGTGCTCTATCTGCGCTCGAACGATTTCTACAGCGCTTTTTTCCGTGCGCTGCAGGAAAAATCCGCCGACCAGTTCAAACGCCAGTTCCAGAAGATCGATGCGCTGTTGATCGATGACATCCAATTCTTCGCAGGCAAGGACCGCACCCAGGAAGAGTTCTTCCATACCTTCAATGCGCTGTTCGACGGCAAGCAGCAGATCATCATGACCTGCGACCGCTACCCCCGCGAGGTGGACGGGCTTGAGCCACGCCTGAAATCCCGCCTGGGTTGGGGGCTGGCGGTGGCCATCGATCCACCGGATTTCGAAACCCGCGCGCAGATCGTGCTGTCCAAGGCCCGCGAGCGCGGCGTGATCATCCCCGACGAAGTGGCTCAGCTGATCGCCAAGAAGATGCGCAGCAACGTGCGTGAGCTGGAAGGCGCGATCAACAAGCTCACCGCCCAGGCCGGATTGCTGGGGCGCCAGGTCAACATGGAGTTCGCCCAGGAAACCCTTCGCGACCTGTGGCGCGCGCAGCAGCACGCGATCAGCATCGCCAACATCCAGAAGGCCGTGGCAGACTACTATGGGCTGCAGTTGAAGGACATGCTGGACAAGACGCGGACGCGCTCCATCGCTCGCCCGCGTCAAATGGCAATGGCGTTGGCAAAGGAGTTGACGGAAAAAAGCCTGCCGGAAATCGGCGGTGCATTCGGGGGGCGTGACCATACGACGGTGTTGCATGCCTGCCGGCAGATCAGGCAACTGATGGAAGGCGACAGCAAGTTGCACGAGGATTGGGAAAAGCTGGTTCGCAAACTCAGTGAATGATGTGCGTACAGGTTGTGGATAAGTCGGGGGTGCATTTGCCGGGCAACATCCATCCACAGGTTATCCGCAGGCTGAGACGGGCTTTTCCCACCCGGGTGTTCATCGAATAATTGTTTTAAATCAGATATTTACATCAGTTATCCCCCGAAAATTTCCACTCCAGCACCACCGCTTTTTCAGATTTATCCATTTCTTAAAAGCTGGAGCACACCGCAAAGGCATGCTCCAGAACTCAACGAAAGCCAAGGGGTTTACATGCGGTTTTCCCTCCAACGCGAAGTCCTCCTCAAGCCGTTGACGCAAGTCGTCAACGTCGTTGAACGCCGGCATACGCTTCCGGTGCTGGCCAACCTGCTGGTCAGGATCCAGTCGGATCAGCTGTCCTTGACGGGCACCGATCTGGAAGTCGAAATGGTTGCGCGCGTCCATGTCGAGGATGCCGAAGATGGCGAAATCACGATTCCGGCACGCAAGCTGTTCGAAATCGTGCGCGCTTTGCCGGATGGCAGTCGGGTCACCATCAGCCAGGCCGGCGACAAGGCGACGGTGCAGGCCGGGCGCAGCCGGTTCACCCTGGCCAGCCTGCCAGGCAACGACTTTCCGGCGCTGGATGAAGTCGATGCCACCGAACGCGTGAGCGTGCCGGAGGCGGCGTTGAAGGAATTGCTGGAACGCACCGCGTTTGCGATGGCGCAGCAGGACGTGCGTTATTACCTGAATGGGCTGTTGTTCGATCTTCGGGATGGTGCGCTGCGCTGCGTGGCCACTGACGGTCATCGACTGGCGCTGTGCGAAGCGGCATTGCAAGCCGGACAAGGCGGCAAGCGCCAGATCATCGTCCCGCGCAAGGGTGTCCAGGAATTGCAGCGCCTGCTGGAGGGCGGTGATCGCCAGTTGGACCTTGAACTGGGCAAGGGCCATATCCGCGTCGTGCGCGACGACGTGACCTTCACCAGCAAACTGATCGACGGCAAGTTCCCCGATTACGAAGCTGTGATTCCGATTGGTGCTGACCGCGAAGTCAAGGTGGATCGTGAAGTGCTGCGCGCTGCCCTGCAGCGTGCATCGATCCTGTCCAACGAGAAGTATCGCGGGGTTCGCGTCGAAGTTGCCCCGAACCTGCTCAAGATCAGCGCGCACAATCCCGAGCAGGAAGAGGCCCAGGAGGAAGTGGAGGCCGACACCGATGTTGATTCACTGGCGATCGGTTTCAACGTCACCTACCTGCTTGAAGCGCTGTCGGCGCTGCGCGAAGAGTTCGTGATCCTGCAGATGCGCGATGCCAACTCATCGGCGTTGGTGCGCGGAGCCGAGAGTCAGCATGCGCGCCACGTGGTGATGCCGCTACGACTGTGAGCCCGATGTTGTTCCACGTGGAACAGTGCAAGCGACGCCCGGCCTCGACCGGGCGTCGTTGTTTGCATGGTTTGGGAGCGGAGGCATGCTGATTCGCTGCTTGCGCATTCAGGGGTTTCGACGCTTCGAGGAGGTTGAGCTGCTTCTGCAACCCGGGTTCAACCTCATTACCGGTGACAACGGCAGCGGCAAGACCACCGTTCTGGAGGCCCTGCATCTGCTGGCGCATGGGCGCAGCTTTCGTGGCCGGGTGCGTGATGGCCTGGTTCGACAAGGCGACCCGGCGCTGCAGGTGTACGTGGAGTGGTCGCAACCGGATCGGCCCCTGCGGCGCGCCGGCCTGCGCCACACGGGGAGCGCGTGGGGGGCTCGGCTGGATGGGGTGGATGTGCAGCAGCTCAGTCAGCTATGCGAGGCCTTGGCCGTGGTGAGCTTTGAACCCGGCAGTCACACGCTGGTGGACGGCGGAAGTGAGGGGCGCCGACGCTACCTGGACTGGGGTTTGTTCCACGTGGAACATGGCTTCATGCCGCAGTGGCGGCGTTATGCGCGAGCACTCAAGCAGCGCAATGCGTTGTTGAGGCAGGCCAGTGGAAAAGCGCAGCTGGACGCTTGGGAACATGAATTGGCGCAATCCGGTGAAGCCTTGACCCAGCAACGCGAACTCTACCTGAGTGACCTGCAACGGCATCTGGCGAGACTGTTGCCGGATCTCCTGCCGGCTGCAGGCACCGTTGAATTGAGCCTGCAACCCGGTTGGCGCCGGCAGGACTTTGCGCTTGCCGATGCGCTGTTGCTGGGTCGTGACCGGGACCTTGCGCTAGGCCATACCTCCGTCGGCCCGCATCGGGCAGACGTGAAATTCGTATTGCGCGACCTTCCGGGGCGTGAAGGATTGTCGCGTGGACAAGCCAAGCAGCTGGCTCTCAGCTTGCTGCTGGCGCAGGCGGCCCACTTGGCGGACGTGATGGGCCATTGGCCGGTGCTGCAGTTCGATGATCTTGGTTCCGAGCTGGACCGGCACCATCAACGCCTGGCATTGGATGTCTTGGCTGCCAGTGGCGCCCAGATCGTCGTGACCGGGACGGAGCCGTTGCCCGGGTTGGACGCCGTTGCGGCGTCCGTCGCGAGGTTTCACGTGGAACATGCGCACGCCCAGCTGCTGGCCTGAGGGCAGGTTGGGGCCGCGGTTGCTATACTGGACGCTCCTATAGCTAATGTGTCTGGCGCGCCCCCGCGCGCCTCGGGAGTCGATCGCGCCGATGTCGCAAAACGAACAGACCCCGGGCCAGCTGCCCGAAACCCCCCAGAACTCCACCTACGATTCCAGCAAGATCACCGTGCTGCGCGGGCTGGAAGCCGTGCGCAAGCGGCCCGGCATGTACATCGGCGACGTACACGACGGTACCGGGCTGCACCACATGGTGTTCGAGGTGGTGGACAACTCTGTCGATGAGGCACTGGCGGGGCATGCCGACGATATTTTCGTCACCATCCATGCGGATGGGTCGGTCAGCGTGTCCGACAACGGGCGCGGCATCCCCGTGGACACGCACAAGGAAGAAGGGGTTTCCGCAGCCGAGGTCATCATGACCGTGCTGCACGCCGGCGGTAAATTCGATGACAACAGCTACAAGGTGTCGGGTGGCCTGCACGGCGTGGGCGTCAGCGTGGTCAATGCGCTGTCCGGCAAGCTGACCCTGGATATCTGGCGCGACGGTGGCCACCATCAGCAGGAATATGCCTACGGCGAGCCGGTGTCTCCGCTCAAGCGGGTGGGTGACCAGGCGGGTCGGCGTGGCACCACGTTGCGCTTCTGGCCTTCAACGGAGACATTCAGCGATGTCGAGTTCCACTACGACATCCTTGCGCGCCGCCTGCGCGAGCTTTCGTTCCTCAATTCGGGCGTCAAGATCACCCTGGTGGATGAGCGAGGCGACGGTCGTCGCGACGTGTTCCAGTACGAGGGTGGCATCCGCAGCTTTGTCGAGCATCTGGCACAACTGAAGACGCCGCTGCACCCCAACGTCATTTCGGTGAGTGGCGAACAGAATGGCATCGTGGTGGACGTGGCCCTGCAATGGACCGATTCCTATCAGGAAACGATGTTCTGCTTCACCAACAACATCCCCCAGAAGGACGGCGGCACCCATTTGCAGGGGTTCCGGTCGGCGCTGACCCGCA